>JABDAU010000040.1 GCA_013289045.1 Bacteroidota bacterium
AATGAAATAGATGGTGTGGTTTTGAAAGGCGTTGATAAAAACTACGATTGGACATTCTTTAAAAAGTCGCTTGTTGCGGGTAAGGTGATCGATTTTAGCGATACGCTTGCGGTGCAACGGCAGATCATGATATCGCAGCAAACGGCAGACCGGCTTAAGCTGAAGGTAGGCGATAAGCTGATCATGTATTTTGTGCAGGAAATGCGTAAAAGGCCTTTTATTATTACGGGTATTTATAGCTCGGGCGTAAGCGAAGTGGACCAGACCTATGTGATCGGCGCTATGTCGCTCATCCAGCGGCTAAACAACTGGAAACCAAACCAGATAGGGGGCTATGAGCTGCGTGTAACTGATTTTGAACAGCTAAACGAAATTGCCCACGGGGTTGATGAAATATTACCCAATACCCTAAAGGCGTATACGGTAAAACAAAATTATCCTACCATATTTGAGTGGCTTGGTTTGCTTGATACCAATACGGTTGTTATGCTGTCGCTGATGCTCATTGTGGCGGTGATCAATATGATCTCGGCGCTGTTGATCATGATATTGGAACGCACCTCCATGATCGGCATGTTTAAAGCCATGGGCGCTACCAACTGGAGCATACAGAACATTTTCCTGAACAGCGCCTTTTATCTCATAGGTTTTGGGTTGGTATTAGGAAACCTGCTCGGCTATGGTGTAGGCCTGCTGCAGGATAAAACGCACCTTTTTAAACTCGACCCCGAATCATATTACATGAATTTTGTCCCGATACAGTTTAGCTGGGTCGACGGTATTTTATTAAATCTGGGCACATTAGCTATTTGCCTGCTGGTGCTGGTTATCCCATCCACTTTAGTAAGTAAGATCTCGCCGGTTAGGGCAATACGGTTTAAATGAGACGGTTGATTTTTGACCGCTGATTTTTAAATGATTAGGGTGATTTCGTTGATTCTCTTATATGATTACGAAAGTGTCAGGTTTGATATACAGCATCGATTCAATTATGCAAATTTGCGCAAAGCTATCTTACTATCTCAAGCGGTAAGATATCCCCAGCCGGAATATCTCCATATTTTCCGGTGGAACAGGGCTGTCGGCATAATAGTTCCTGATATCTGTTCCGCGCGACCAGCTGGCTGTGATGCCATAACGTTGGTAATATGCGGCAAGCCCAAGCCTTGTCCTGACCTCCAAAGCCGGTGCACCGCCATAATAGGGCGATAATTTGTTGTAATAAGCGCCGTCACCGGCTTTTACATTAATGGTGGTAAAAGTGTTGGTACCCGGTGCAATTTCAATACCGGGCAGCACATCCAGCCTGACTTTATTCAGTTTAAAACGATAACCCAAATACGGATTAAAGTTAAAATAGCCATTGTGCTCATCGGAATAACCTGTGGCAGATGTTCCCCCGGCTGCGCCGGCATATACCTGATTAATATCGACCTTATTGCTAAGCAGCTCGTAACCGAGCTGTGTACCGATCAGAAAGTTAAATTTAAAGGTGTACTGCCATTGCACGTCCACCCCATAACATGGCGAAAGGATATCCCCATCGCCGTTGGCGTAACCGCCGTGTGTTCCTGCACTTGCATTTAAAAAGGTACTGTGCACGGGACGTTTGCCGGTGTAATGTGACAAACCTGAGTTTGCCTGAACTGAAATTTCAAAGCTCTGGGCATTTGCTTTAATAAAGAAGAAAATAATTAAGGCGATAAAGGTTAGTTTTTTCATGGAGCAATTTATCAATCCCTACGCAGAAATAAAACAATGTGCTACAGACCGTTGAGGGTGATTGATGTGATTTCGTTGATTCTTTTTGGTTTTTAGGAGTGCAACTAACTATAACGGCTGTTATTTGAGGCTTTTTGCTTCATTCCAGAAAACATCCATTTCGGCCAATGTCATATCATGCAGTTGGCGGCCGTTCTCTTTGGCTTTACTTTCGAGATACTGAAAACGTTTGATGAACTTGCGATTGGTCTTTTCCAGTGCATCTTCGGGATTGATGTTGATGAAGCGGGCGTAATTGATGAGCGAGAACAGCAGATCGCCAAATTCGCCTTCAGCTTTTTCATGGTCGATGCCGGCTGCATCTTCGGCATTAAATTCATCGCGGAACTCCTGCATCTCTTCTTCCACCTTTTCCCAAACCTGGCTTTTTTCTTCCCAGTCGAATCCTACACCACGGGCTTTTTCCTGTATCCGCGATGCTTTCACCAATGCAGGCAGCGATGCAGGTACACCGCCTAAAACGGATTTGTTGCCTTCCTTCAGCTTTATTTGCTCCCAGTTTCGCTTTACGTCATCCTCATTTTTTACATCAACATCGCCATAAATATGGGGGTGGCGGTTTATTAGCTTATCGCAAATGCTGTTGAGCACATCGGTAATGGTAAAATCATTCGTCTCTGAGGCGATGCGGGCATAAAACACAAGGTGCAGCATAATATCGCCCAGCTCCTTTTTTATTTCAGTCATGTCGCCGCTCAGGATGGAATCGGAAAGCTCATAAGTTTCCTCTATCGTCAGGTGGCGCAGCGTTTCCATGGTTTGTTTTTTGTCCCATGGGCAATTAGTGCGCAGGTCATCCATAATGGTAAGCAATCTTTCAAAAGCGCCTGCGGGTATATTGGAAGCGATAGGAGGTGTTAACGACATTGTTATTGATTTGGTAATGGTTGCGTTTCGGCAGCTGCGGGTAATTGAAACATAGTCACATCAAGTTTTTGCGGCGTAATTGCAGTTGCCGTCATGGTAATGGCAGCTTGTGCATTGTCGATCACTATTTTCAGCGGTATCGCGTTAGCTCTTTTTAAATAATCATACCAGTTCTGGCACAAATGCTTTGCAAACAACTTGCTGTCGACAGGGAATTTTGAAGTGAAATAATATTTCTGCACGCCGGTTTTGCAATTAAGTACCAACTCGTCGCATTTATAGCCTAATATTTCAACCGCGTTTTTATTAACCTGCGCGCTTATAACCGAATCTTTATTTACAGCGCCGTCTATCCAATATATAGTAGCCGAATTGCTGAATTTGTTATACAATTTGTTATCGCTGTTTACATAGATCTGCCAGGTAACGAAAGTTCCGTTTGCGTCGGTCCTGTAATTGCCGTCCTTGATGTAATAGTTTAGTGTATTGCCAAGCATGCTGGTGAATTGATCGTCGGTAACGCTGGGTATTTTGCTTTTATAGGCGGCGTTGTAAACTACTTTGCCCTCAAATGATTGTGCGCCGGCAGTAAAACAAAAGGCCGAAACGATTAATGTGATAAATAGGTATTTCATGGTGATAAATGTACAAATAATCTCAGCATTGTGGATTATTCAACTTTCACCGCCCGCAACATTTCGCGTTTTCCGGGTGCTCCGGGTGCTTTTTCAACTTTCAGGCCGAGGCTTTTGATAATGCGTTTCAGGTTGCCGGTAATGGCATAGGTGACGAATACGCCACCGGGTTTCAGGAATTGTAAAGTATGGCTGATGGCGTGGTCATCCCACATTTCAGGCTGATGAATGGCGGCGAAGGCATCGAAATAGATAACATCGAATTTATGGCTGGAACTGAAGTCTAAAAGTTTGCAGTTGGCGATTTGCAATTTGCAGTTATCAAGTTGAACAGGGTTTTGCAACGCTTCTTCGTAATGTTTAATGAATTGCTGCCACAAGTTTTTGGGTATATACTGATCATAACCAGTTTGAGCGATCATTTCAGGGCTTAGCGGGTAGGCTTCGATGCCTGTGTAATTAAGCGGGATTTTTTGGGCGATGGTATATTCGGCGCTGAGCAGGAAGTTGAGGCCGGTGCCAAAGCCGACTTCGAGGATGGAAATAGCGCCGGCCCCCTCTAAATCTCCCCCGGAAGGGGAGACTTTAAGAAAATACTTTAATCCTGATTCAAGGAAAACGTGGCGGCTTTCCTGCAGCGCACCGTGGCGGGAATGATAATTCTCGCCTACTTCGCTGTTGAAGATCGTGTTGGAGCCATCGGCGGTGGTGACGATCTGGAGATGGCTCATTGGTTATAATGCTACGCTTTTGTTTTTTGCAATATCTACAATAGCTTCACTCAGATCATAAACGGGTACGGATTTTACCTGTGCAGCAATGATACTTGCTGCAGCCGCCGAACGGTAACCGGCTGCGCAATGAACAACTATGGGTTTGCTGGTTGGTATCTCAGCTAAACGCTCACGCAGCTCGGGCAGCGGAATAGGTATTGCGCTGTTGAAAATCAGGCCGTCCTGCACTTCGCTGTTATTGCGAACGTCGATGATGGTGTAATGATCCGGGTTTTGGATGAAATCGTCCTGGTTGAGTTGTGCTGAAGTTTCTATTGCATCATTTGGCAGCAAAATACCTGCGCGGATGTTGGTTTCGTAGCCGATCTTGGCAGTTTTGTTGATCACCTCGTCCATCTCTTCATCAGTTTCGGCAATGATGTAGAATTTTTCATTTGGAGCGACAATCGAACCCAGCCAGGTTTCGAATTTGCCGCCGTTTTGCAAGTTGATGGCACCTGCTAAGTGACCTTTAATAAAACTTTCATTCGTGCGGGTATCTATTACGAGAGTATTTCGGTCTAAAACGGTTCCTGCATCTAAACGTGGGATATTTTTAATGCTTTCATCGAACATTGCAGCGCCTTTTTTATTCAGCTGCACGTCCCAGCCGAAATATTTGGGCACGAAGGGCTGATCGGTAGTAAGCGTTTTTACAAACTGCAGCTCGTCCATCAGTTGCAATGCATAGTTTTCGCGCAGCTCGCGGCCGATGGTGCTTTGCAGGTCGGGGCTCATGTTTTTACCGCATAAGGAGCCGGGGCCATGCGCCGGGTAAACGATAGTGTGCTTTGGCAGGTGCATCAACTTATCGCGGGTGGAGTGGTACATCTGCCGGGCGAGCTCTTCTTTTTTTGCGGTGATATTGCCGACATCCTCCCGAAGGTCGGGGCGGCCTACATCACCAACGAACAGCGTATCTCCGGTGAAAATTGCGGATTCTTTACCGTCTTCATCTTCCAGCACAATGCAAATGGAATCGGGTGAATGGCCGGGTGTGTTGATGGCTTTTAGTATTATATCGTCGATTTGGATCACATCGCCATCATCAAAACTTTCGTGGGGATATTCGGCGCCGGTAAGCTTGCTTACATAGATGGTAGCGCCGGTGGTTTGGTGGATCTCGAGGTGTGAGCTTACAAAATCGGCATGTGGGTGGGTTTCTATTACGCCCGTGATGTCGACTTCGTGTTGCCTGGCAAAATCGTAATAAGGCTGCGGGTCGCGGGTCGGATCGATAACGATCATTTTTCCCGCATGGATAACAGCGTAGGAGGCATGTGCCAATCCTTTATCGTAAAATTGGTTAATCAGCATAAAATAATCGCCAAAGATAACAAAACAATTACATGCGTATCAGGGTAGCAAAACTTATGACAATTAATCACTAAATTGCATTACCAATCCTAAATTATCGAAATAAATGTATAAAAGCCTGCACATATTCAACAGGTTAGCGGCGATAGTATTATTGTTGCTGCCGTTGTATTCAGTAGCGCAGGATCTGCCAAATGATGTTGCCGATAAGATCAACACGGCCATCACCTACCAGTACAAAAAATACCCGCTCGAAAAAGTATTTGTACACACCAATGCGCAGGTTTACAAATCAGGGCAAACTATATGGTATAAAGTATATGCACAGGCTTATGGCAAGCCAACGGTTATCAGTAAGATCATTTATTTGCAGTTATTAGATTCGGCCGGTAATGTTGTTGCCCAGCATAAACTGCCGTTGAAAGATGGCCTTGCACAAGGCAATATCGACCTTTCGCCAAAACTTTCTACGGGCTGGTATCAATTGCGCAGCTTTACCGCCTGGATGACCAATTTTGGCATCGATGGCTTTTTCAAAAGCAGGATATTTATACAGAATGGGACGGATGTGCTTAATAATTCTTCGCCGGGTAAAATAACGGCAAAATATCACATCGACTTTTATCCGGAAGGTGGTACGCCCGTTAATAACAATGAATGCGTATTCGCTTTTAAAGCCACCGGGCCCGATGGCCTGCCGGTAAATGTAAGCGGGCAGGTATTGGATAACGTAAAACAAAAGGTTGCGGATATTACTACCGTGCATGATGGTATGGGCAAATTTGCCCTGCAGGGTTATGCCGGCAGGGCTTATAATGCCATTGTTAAATTTCCGGATAACAGCAGCCAGATTATTGCGCTGCCACAATTTATGCTAGGCGGTGTAACTATGCAGGTGAGCCAGCAATGGGATGTGCTGAATGTAAAAATGGCTTATTCGGGTGATAAAGAAGAATACGGCAACATTTTTTTAGCTGCTTACCAGGACAATGGCAAGGTAGCCGTTTTCCCGGCGCAATTAGGGCGGGGCATAAGCGAATTTCAATGTAAAAAAAGTATGTTTAATACCGGGATATTGCGCTTAACCGTTTTCGACCACAATTATATCCCGCTTGCCGAGCGCGTGGTATTTGTGGATAACCACGACCTGATCCATTTTAATTTGAACGCGGATACCTTATCGTTTGCTGCAAAGGGTAAATGTTCGTTTTCTATCAACACCAAAAGAGCTGATACAAATACTCGCGCAGGCAGCTATTCTGTTTCTGTGCGTGATATAGGCACGACCGATAAGGACGAACAGTATGGCGATAATATTTATACTTCGTTACTGATCAGCCCTGAATTGCGGGGGAGTTTGTATCACCCGGGGTATTATTTCCAAAATGATGCCGATTCATTAAAGGATCAGCTTGATTTGGTGATGCTTACCAATGGCTGGCGGCACTTTAACTGGGATACGGTGCTGAATAAACGCCCTGTAAAGCTAACCTATGCGCCTGAAGGATCGCAATATCTGGCAGGGCAGATCGTTACGCAGGAGAAGTTGCAGGGCATGAAGATAAAGCTGATTATTATGAACCAGGACTCCAGCAAATACATCGGGTTTATTAACCCCGATAGCGCCGGGCGATTCCTGTTGCCTGATTATGAGCATAGCGGGATATCAAATGTGTATGTGGAAATAGCTGATAATAAGAACCACACACAAAAGTGGGCGGTAAAGCTACTTAACACTTTCGCGGATAGCCTGCAGCACATGCCATTTGAGCATCTCTCCTTAAACCGGGAAATCCCCATAAAAACTATTAAAACTATTCAAGCTGATACGACAATTAACCTGCAATACGGCCACTTACTTAAAACAGTAAATGTGCATGATGAGAAAATTACAGCCACACAAAAGGTAATAGATGAGCATGTTGGGCCATTATATCACTCATTCAGGGAATTTACATTTGATTTTATTAACGATCCTCCGCCTTATATGAGTATAATAGATTATTTGCGGGGCCGCATTCCTGGTTTACAAATTACGGAGGAGCCGGGCGGTAAGGTTGTGTTTTCGTACCGTGGTAGTAACACACTTAATATTACTGATCCAGTCCTAAAGCCAGCCAGGGGCGCCGGCAATAACGCCCCCAGTATTAGTAGCGGTGGTAGCAGCAACCCCCCTGAGCCTTATATTTACATCAATGAATCACATGCTGATATCCATATGGTTTTAAACCTGGATATCACCGAAGTAGCCATGGTCAGGTATATGCCGCCGCCGGTAGGTTTTGCGCCTTATAATGGCGGTAATGTTGGTGCGTTAATGATCTACCTGAAAAACAACATTGATGAACAGGGTAAATTTGTAAGCAGGGAAAAATTCGATCATTATACCTTCAACGGCTACACCATAACAAGAGAGTTCTCCTCGCCCGACTACAGCCTGTCACAGAACCGCAATGTAAAAGATAACCGGACGACTTTATACTGGAACCCAAACCTGAGAACCAGCGCCGACGGTACTGCCTGCTTTAACTTTTATAATTCGGATATCACGAAAGGTTATGTGGTGATCATACAGGGAATGGATAGCGAAGGCCATTTGGGCTATTTGTATAGCGTTGTACGTTGAGCGAAGACGGATACTGTCCGATGTCCTTCGTAAGCCCGTTTTTATGATTGAAACGGTAAAAGGTCAATCAATTCCAATAAAAAAACGCCCGGCTCAATTAAGCCGGGCGTTTTTTATTATCGGTGTAATCTCACCTAAATATCAGTGAAGTCAAAATTATAATATGGGTGAAATTATCTATCTACCAAACCTTTATCCTGTCGGCGGGTGCTTTATACATTTTATCTCCCGGCTGTATATCAAATGCCGCGTACCAGGCATCCATATTGGTTACAGGACCATTTGTACGAAATTTGCCCGGAGAATGCGGATCTGTCAGCACGCTTTGCGCGGCATATTCAGGGCGCTGCGCCCCGCGCCATATCTGCGCAAAAGACAGGAAGTAACGCTGGTCGCCGGTAAAGCCGTCAATCTTGGTATTTGATTTTCCTTCTTTGGTTTTCTTGTAGGCTTCATAGGCAATGTTTAAACCACCCAGATCGGCAAGGTTTTCGCCTTCGGTGAGCCTGCCATTCAGGTGGAGGGTATCTACCGATACAAATCCGTTAAATTGCGCAACAACTTTGTCGGCACGTACTTTAAACTTGTCGGCATCGTCTTTTGTCCACCAGTCGCGCAGGGTGCCATCAGCATCAAACTGGCGGCCCTGGTCATCAAAACCGTGGGTCATTTCATGGCCTATTACTACACCAATACCGCCATAATTCACGGCATCATCGGCATCAAAATCAAAGAAAGGGAATTGCAGGATACCTGCCGGGAACACGATCTCGTTATTGGATGGATTATAATATGCATTTACGGTAGGTGGCGTCATTCCCCAGCGGGTTTTATCAACCGGTTTGCCCAACCTGCTTACGTTGAAGTTATATCCCCAAACACTAATTCTTTGCAGGTTGCCTTCGTAATCGCCACGGTTAATGGTTACGCCATCATAGGTCTCCCATTTATCCGGATAGCCTACTTTTACGGTAATGGCGGCCAATTTTTGCAATGCATGCGCTTTGGTGGCATCACTCATCCAATCAAGGCGTTTAATACGGTCGCCCAGCGTTGTTTTCAGGTTATTGATCAGGTTTACCATGTATTGCTTTGCAGCAGGGGTAAAATATTTCTCTACATACAATTGGCCCAATAGTTCGCCCAGGCTGCCGTCAACCATAGAAGACATACGTTCATTGCGCGGAGCCTGCACCTTTTGCCCGCTCAAAACGCTGCTAAAGGTAAAATTAGCCTTTACAAAAGGCGAGCTCAATTCACCTGCCGAACTCTTCAGGATATTCCATTTCAGGTAAACCTTCCAATCGGCAACAGGAGTAGCAGCCAACAAACTGTCGGCTGCTACAAAAAACTTGGGCTGGCCAACGAGTACGGTATCCTGTCCCGGTGTTTTTAATTGTACCATCAGTTGCGCCCAATTGAGGTGCGGTGTAGATTTGCTGAAATCAGCAACAGAAAGCTTGTTATAAGTAACGTTTGGGTCGCGCATAGCCACACGGCTCAACTGTGCTTTTGCAAGTACCGTTTCCACATCATAAATGGTTGCCGCGTTTTTGGCTGCATCATCCTGGCTGGTACCGGTTAAGGTAAACAGTGTAATGATATAGTTCTTATAAGCGTCCTGTATGGTTTTGTTACGCGGGGTACTTTTTAAATAATAATCCCGGTCTGGCAAACTCGTGCCGCCCTGGTTCAGGTTTACGATGTAAACGCTGGGGTGTTTATCATCCTGGCCAACGCCAAATCGGAACAGCGGACTGGCTATGCCATGTGTGCGTTCATAAACCATTTCGGCTATCACGCCATTCAGATCGGTAATGCCGTCAATGCGTTGCAAGTCGGGTTGTATAGGGGTGTAGCCTAATTTTTCAATGGTCAGGCTGTCCATGCCGCTGGCGTAAAGGTCGCCCACACGCTGGCGCAGGCTGCCTTTAGGCTGTGTAGCCGAGGTTTCGCTAACCTCTTTTAACAGGCCCAGCAGCTTGTTGGTATTTTCCTGGTGGAGGATGTTAAAACTTCCCCAGCGAACTTCTTTGGCCGGGATAGCGTTTTGCTTTATCCAGTTGCCATTGGCATAATCAAAAAAATCGTCGCCTGGCTTAATGGAAGTATCCATGTTGGCCGGGTCGATAAATTTTGCAGGATGATCTGATTTTGCGGGGTGATGTGCATGTTTGGCCTTGTGCGGTCCATTTACAGCATAAGTACTTGCAGAAAGGCATAACGCGCCGGCAAGCACCAAATTAAAGGGCTTTAGTTTCATAATGAAAAGTCGAATTAAAACTTTTAAATATATGTTAATTATCAGTATTACGAAAAATGTTAATGGAAGGTAAATTACCTGTTAAACCAATTAACCAAAGTGTACCACCCCGATCTTTTGAGGATAACATGGAGTAAATGCTTTACAGGCAATGTTTTCATGAGGTGAGCAAGCGTGTTTAATGATAACATTTGAATTGTAAAAATATTGTGGCGATTGGGAAGTCCATAGACCATAGACGATTGACCATAGTAAACTTTAGCAATGACGGCTATGGTCTATGGACTATTGACAATGGACTATCATCTCTCAGCTAAAAAAACTATTTTTGCACGCTATGAGTATTGCGAATAAAACATATCAGCCAAAGGAAGCGGAAGAAAAATGGTACAGTTACTGGTTACAGCATAAGTTTTTCAGGAGCGTGCCTGATGAGCGTGAGCCGTATACCATTGTGATGCCTCCGCCGAACGTCACCGGGGTGCTGCATATGGGGCATATGCTCAATAATACTATACAGGATGTGCTCATCCGCCGTGCGCGTATGCAGGGCAAAAATGCCTGCTGGGTACCGGGAACGGATCATGCCAGTATTGCTACTGAAGCAAAGGTGGTTGCCATGCTTAAGGAGCGCGGTATCGCCAAAAAAGACCTTTCCCGCGAGGAATTTCTGAGATATGCCTGGGAGTGGAAGGAAAAATACGGCGGCATCATATTAGATCAGCTAAAGAAGCTTGGCGCATCCTGCGATTGGGACCGTACCCGGTTTACGATGGATGACGACCTTTCGGAAGCGGTTATTGACACCTTCATTCACCTGTATAAAAAAGGCTGGATCTATCGAGGTGTACGCATGGTGAACTGGGATCCTCAAGGAAAGACGGCTGTTAGCGACGAGGAGGTTATCCGTAAGGAAGTTAATCAGAAGCTGTATTATTTGAGATACGAGGTAAAAGGCGAAAGGCAAAAGGTGAAAGGCGAAGAACCTTTAACCTTTAACCCTTTACCTAATTACCTTATTATTGCTACCACCCGTCCTGAAACGATCATGGCGGATACTGCAGTGTGTATCAACCCTAATGATGAGCGTTATACGCATTTGCATGGGAAAAAAGCTTTTGTGCCGCTCATTAACAGGGAAATCCCTATCATACTGGACGAATATGTGACCATGGACTTCGGTACCGGTTGTTTGAAGGTTACGCCGGCGCATGATTTGAACGACTATGAGCTGGGCATTAAACACCACCTGCCGGTTATCGATATTTTAAATGATGATGGTACGCTGAACGAGAAAGCACAGATATTAGTAGGCGAGGACCGTTTTGCGGCAAGGAAGAAGATCATCCCGTTGCTGGAAGAGGCCGGCTCGCTGGATAAGATAGAGGATTATAAATCGCAGATAGGCTTTTCAGAGCGTACGGATGCGGTTATCGAGCCGAAACTATCTTTGCAGTGGTTCTGTAAAATGGATCAGCTGGCAAAACCTGCGCTTGATTATGTTTTGGATGGCGATATAAAACTGATACCTGACAAATTCATCAATACCTATCGCCACTGGATGGAGAATGTGAAGGATTGGTGCGTTAGCCGCCAGTTATGGTGGGGACAACAGATACCGGCCTGGTATTTACCTAACGGGCAATATGTTGTTGCAAAAACGCGTGAGGAGGCGTTTGAACTTGCCAAAGAGCTTAAAGGCGAAAGCGGAAAGCTAAAAGCTGAAGATCTTCACCAGGACGATGACGTGCTCGATACCTGGTTCTCGTCATGGCTATGGCCGATTTCTGTTTTTGATGGTTTTAAAGAGCCGGGCAATGCCGATATCAATTATTACTACCCAACCAATGACCTGGTTACCGCGCCGGAAATTTTATTCTTCTGGGTGGCCAGGATGATCATGGCCGGGCATGAGTTCAGGGGCGATCTGCCGTTCAGGAATGTTTACCTGACGGGGATCGTACGGGATAAATTGGGGCGAAAAATGTCGAAACAATTAGGCAATTCTCCCGATCCTATAGATCTCATGGCGCAATATGGCGCCGATGGCGTACGTATGGGAATGCTGAGGAGCTCACCGGCGGGTAACGACCTGATGTTTGACGAGGAGCATTGCCTGTGGGGACGTAACTTTTTTAACAAGGTGTGGAACGCCTTTAAACTGGTAAAAGGCTGGGAAGTTGACAACAATCTGGGATACAGCAATAAGATAGCTGTGGATTGGTTCGGAAGCCGTTTTAACCAGGCTTTACAGGAGATAGAAAGCAACTTTAACCAATACCGGATATCCGAAGCCATGATGGCTACTTATAAACTGGTATGGGATGATTTTTGCGCATGGTACCTTGAAATGATCAAGCCGGCTTATCAGCAACCTATTGATAGTGAGACTTATACTAGAACGATAAATTATTTCGAAAATATTTTAAAGCTGCTGCATCCGTTTATGCCGTTTATCACCGAGGAGCTATGGCATGACGAGCTTTTTGGGGAACGAGAAGAACGGGATTGCTGCATTGTTGCACAATTGCCAAATATCGGGGAAATAAATGCCCACTTACTTTCGGATGTGGAATTTGTTAAGCAAATCATTACACAAATCAGGAATATCAGGCAAAATAAACAGATTTCGCCAAAAGAAAATTTGGAGTTGATGGCCAAGCCGGTATCAAATATAAACTATGAGCAATATACTTCCATCATTACAAAACTCGGCAATACTTCAGCGCTAAAAGCTGTAAACGAGAAGCCGGAAGGCGCAATTGCCTTTATGGTGCATACAGACGAGTTTTTTATCCCTCTGGCGGAGAATATCGACCCGGTTGCGGAGCGCGAAAGATTACTAAAAGAGAAGGAATATTTGGAAGGATTTTTAAAGTCTGTGAACTCAAAACTGAATAATGAACGGTTTATGAACAATGCCAAACCCGAGATTATTGACAATGAGTTAAAGAAAAAAGCCGATGCCGAAGCTAAACTAAAGGCGGTGAATGAAAATCTTCAGTCATTGGATTAATAATTGCATTATAATGCGGACTGGAGGTGTTGAAAAATTTCCCGGTATGTATTGAGCATATGTTCAATATCTACGTTAAATTTAGGTGCCATAATTCAGTCAATTATAACTGTAAGTGAATGAGCAAAGAGCCAGGGTTTTCCAATTTTTCCGTAAATAAAATACTTTCTAATCACCAATCCTCGCTTGACCAGGCCCGTATACGATTGTTGTATTATGGGTTGGGCATTGTGTTTGTTGGCCTTGCCGCTCTTTTAAGCAATGTCTACTACCAACATCAACCTATCTTAACAGCTACTGCTGCAATTTTGCTGGTTGCTACGGTTGTGTTTTTTAAATGGCTTACTTACCGCCCCGATTGGCGCACTATATCTCATGGACTGCTTGTTTTGGGCACCCTGGTAAATCTGGTAGATATTTTTGTTACCCTGCAAACCGTAAATATTATTGCTATACAAATGGTGATCCTCATCATCATTTTTAGCTTTTATATGCTGGGGCAAAAGTCCGGTATCGTGTATTCCATCATTAACCTGGTTCCGGTGCTGGCATTCCTGATCATCCAGTATAACGACTATTACTTTATATCATTTATTAAACCTGAGCAGGTTGATCAATCGACCATCATCATAGCCGTTTTTGCCAATTTTATCCTGCTCATTTATATTCATAGTCATTTTTATAATGCGTTCTACAGCAATATTCAGCAGCTTAAAAAAACCAGCGAAGACCAGACGCAATTGAACATCCAGCTGAATGCTGCGATGGGCAAAGCCGAAAAATCATCGCAGGCAAAATCGGAGTTCCTGTCGATCATGTCGCATGAGATCCGTACGCCGCTTAATGCCGTTATTGGTATGAGTAACCTGTTGCTGATGAGCAATCCGCGCCATGATCAGAAGGAAAACCTGGAGATATTAAAATTTTCAGCATCGAACCTGCTGGCGCTGGTAAACGACGTGCTCGACTTTAACAAGATCGAATCGGGCAAGGTTGTGTTTGAGCATGTCAGCCTCAATCTTGACGACCTGATGCAGAATATCTGTGGCGGGCAAAAGATAAAAGCTGAAGAAAAAGGGCTTACTTTTAAGGTGGATGTTGATTCCCGCCTTCGCAGTAAGATCGTATTTGGCGACCCTACGCGCATTACCCAGATCATCTTCAACCTGGTAAACAACGCCATCAAGTTTACCAAGGAAGGCCACATATGGGTGCGCGTAAGCTGCGTGGAAGACAGGCACAATATTATTACCGTGAATTTCGCGGTTAAGGATACGGGTATTGGTATTGAGAAAGATAATTTAGATACCATATTCGAGCCATTTGCACAGGAATCCATCTCCACCACCCGTCAGTATGGCGGTACAGGATTAGGGTTGGCGATCATTAAACGTCTGCTCGAATTGCAGGGGCTGAAAATGAATGTGGCCAGTAAGCCCGGCGTTGGTTCGGAGTTCTCATTCAATATGGAATTCCCGGTTTCTACCGAAGTCATCAGTCCTCGTATAGAAAGCACGAACGCGCCTATCTATAATCCGAACGACCACATAAGCGCCATGCGTGTGCTGATCGCTGAGGATAATATGGTGAACGTGATGCTGATGAAGAAACTTTTCTCTAAATGGAACATCGTGCCGACCATTGCCGAAAACGGCGAACGCGCGGTTGAACTGGTACAATATGGTAATTTCGACATCATCCTGATGGACCTGCAGATGCCGGTAATGAACGGTTTCGATGCAGCAACCGAGATCAGAAAAATGCCTGATCCACGTAAGGCAAATATCCCGATCATCGCATTAACGGCTTCGGCGTTGTTTGATATCAGGGAAAGGGTATTTAATTCGGGCATGAACGACTATGTTGCCAAACCATTTAAACCGATCGAGTTGTTTGAAAAGATGCAGCACCTGGTTGAGCCTGTTTTATAATCAGGCTATCTGTAAGGCGGCAACTCTTCTATAAACCGGTAGCTTTCGTTATCAAAATCAATGCTGCAATAGTAATGTTGCAAACCGTTGGTTATGGCCAGTAAGCCTATTTTATGCGTCATGTTATAGCGGGCGATCTGGTCGAACACTTTTTGGGTAATGGCTACGGAAGGCGCTTTACATTCCACCATTAATATTTTCCCGCCATCATTATTAAAAACTACGATGTCCGACCGCCGGGCCATACCGTGTAAGCGCAAACCGCCTTCGAGCTTGATAAGCGTTTTTGGATAATTTTTCTGGTTGATAAGGTATTGCACAAAATGCTGGCGGACCCATTCTTCGGGAGTAATGACCACCTGTTTTTTCCTGAGCTCGTCGAAAAGCATCAGCCTGCCGTTTTCGTCGGTAATTTTAAAAGGGTAGGGCGGTAATTGTAAGGGCTGCAGCTGATCCATCTGTAAATCGGGTTCTCCAAAAATAGAATTTAAAATGTATTAATAGCGCATGCCTGTATAGTTCGCAATTCACCAGGCGTTCCTATGGAACGCTTTAACCGGCGCGATCTTTTTCTACCTACCAGATGTTCCTACGGAACATGTTCTATCGGCTTTGTTGCCCACCAGATGTCCCTGCGGGACGAAAGAACATAAACATGTTCCATAGGAACATCTGGTGGGTAGAAAAAATAGCAGATTCAATAAACATGTTCCGTAGGAACATTTGGTGTGTGGAACGTTTGGTTCCAAAGCAATAATATGAACTACACCAGCATTGCGAATGTTGATAGAATAATGCTGGTAACCATCGCCTGAATTTTTATTTTTGGAAATATATGAGCGCGGAAGATATCCTGAGAGACCTGAAGAACCGGAAATATAAGCCTTTGTACCTGTTACATGGCGATGAACCTTATTATATCGATCTGGTAAGCAATTTTGTGGAGCACAAACTGCTGCCGGATGCGGAAAAAGGCTTTAACCAAACCGTTCTGTATGGCAAGGATACTGAGATCATGACCGTACTCAATGCGGCCAAACGCTATCCCATGATGGCTGATTACCAGGTGGTTTTGGTAAAAGAGGCGCAGGAAATGAAATGGGGAAAGGACGATGATGACAAGAAAACCATCAACCCGCTGTTAAGCTACCTGGAAAACCCGCTGCCCAGCACCATATTGGTATTTTGTTACAAGTATGGCAAATTTGATAAGCGCAAAAAGACGTACAAGGCCATTGATAAAAACGGGGTTGTTTTTGAATCAGCTGAGCTGTATGATAATAAGATACCAGGCTGGATAGAATCATACATCAGCCAAAAAGGTTATAAAATAAACCAGCAGGCTACGTATATGCTGGCGGAGTACCTGGGCAACGACCTCTCGAAAATAGCCAATGAGCTGGAAAAGCTGATGCTGAATATTACTGTAGGTCAGGAGATAACGCTTGAGCAGATCCATAATAATATTGGCATTAGTAAGGAATACAATGTGTTTGAGCTGCAGACTGCGCTGGGAAAAAAAGATGTGTTGAAAGTTAACCAGATTATCAATTATTTTGAAGCAAACCCGAAATCAAACCCGATGGTGCTGGTGCTGGGCAACCTCAATAATTACTTCAGTAAGGTATTGGCTTATCATTATGTAAAGGATAAATCGCCCGGTAACCTGGCGCGCGAGTTGGGGGTTAGCCCGTACTTTATAAAGGATTATGAGCTGGCCGCGCGCAATTACGATTATGGTAAAACCATGCGCATTATAAGCTACCTGCGCGAATATGATATGAAAAGCAAGGGGGTAGAATCAAACTCCGATCCCGGCGGATTGATGAAAGAATTAATGTTTAAGATAATCCATTGATTATTAAAGTGGTGTTAAGTAAATGTTGGCTGAATATTAAGCTTGTTTTTTATTGTAAACAATAAGTTACACGCTATCAGGTAATTGTAAAGAATAAATTACAGTAAATACCAGCCATAACTTATCCCAAACGGTAATTTTACTTGCATATCAATCGTTTCAGTTAAAACAAATAATTGAAACCTATAGTTAAACAAGTAAATTCTACCACAATGATCGTACTACTCTGCGGGTTATCAGGAGCCGGAAAAACAACTTTAGCCAAAAACATTTATTGCAAATTATCAGACCTTAAGATACCTGCAGAAATTGTTGATGGCGACGAGTACAGGGCCATGTTATTCAAAGACCTTAAATTTTCAAAAGAAGACAGGTTTGAAAATGTACGCCGCCTGGGTTTTATAGCCAATAAATTTTCGCAGCACGGTATTGTAACGATTGTTAGCGCAATAAATCCTTATGACGAGATCCGCAGGGAAATTGCCAGCACATATGATAATGTAAAAGTGATCCACATAGATTGCCCGGTGGAAAAACTGGCGGTACGAGATACTAAGGGCCTTTATAAAAGATCAATGCTGCCCGATGGACATCCTGATAAGATCCACAATCTGACCGGCGTGAACGACCAATTCGACGTGCCTGCCAACCCCGATCTGTACATCAATACCGATATGTACACGGTTGAAGAAAGCGCAAATGTAATGCTTGATTTTGTGCTGCATAACATCAGTCACAACGGCAGGGTAAAACGCCCTCAACTGAACCTGGTGGAAATATTACACAGGTAGCAGCTTTTCCTTAGGCAATATTCTGAACTGTTTCGCGTGAGTAATTTGCAGGGATGGCATCCAGCCTTTTCTGAAACAGCTCAGCCATTATACAGTCATTTGGAGGACTGAACATGTGCTTATGGTCGCCGGGAACATTGTACACGTTTACACCTTTGAGCGCAAATTTTGTCCAACCCATATATTCAGGTTCATCTACAAAGTAAATCCTCATGTTTGCCTTAAACAGATCGATGGCTACATCATAGGGCTCTAAACTATATTTCCGCCAGGCGAGCTCGAATTGGTAAACTACCTTTTGCATGTATTCGGGCAATTCGGTGATATTATAATTATCCATAAAACCCACCTTTACCATCAGCTGCATAAATTTTTGACGGTATATCTCTTTAAAATACTGCAGATTTTGCAATGGGTGACTGACAAATGAACCTGTTCTGAAGCTCAACTTATCAAACTGGCGCATTATTTTTCTTTTCAGCTTATCTGCTTTTGATGCATTACGCATTTCATCCTGCAGGTTTGTATCTATCATAGCCAGCATTTCCACCTTTTTGCCGGCATGCTTTAGCTGCTTCACCATTTCGAAGGCAATAACACCGCCGAACGAATAACCCGCAATAGCATATGGGCCAACAGGGTCATGGTTGAGTATTTCCTGGTTATAGTAAGCGGCAACTGTTTCAATGCTTTCCAACGTATCAAAATTACCGTCGAGACCGGCAGCCCTGATGCCGTACACAGGTTGCTCCGGGTCGAGGTGACTGACCATGCCTTTAAAATTAAAAAGGTTTAAACCTATGCCATGTATCACATACAACGGCACCTTCGAGCCCTCCGGTTTTAAAGGAATCAGCTTATTATATGGTGATGACGAAATACTATCGATAAAAACAGCCAGCGCCTTTACAGTAGGGTGATGCACCAAAACCGTAATAGCCAGTCGTTTGTCAAACGCCTCCTCTATATCCACAATGATCATCAATGCAATAAGTGAATCGATACCCATATCGATGAGGTTGTCATTTGGGCCAACGTTTGCCCAGCCGGTCCGGTTCAGTACAATTTGCAGCAGTGTTTTTTCAGTATTTGTTAGTGGCTGCTTTATTTTGAGCAGCGTGCGTTTGGTATTTATTGTCGGCGGCGGTAACTTTTTCCTGTCAACCTTGCCATTGGCCGTTAATGGCATTTTAGAAATAATAATAAAAGCATTGGGTACCATATAAGCAGGAAGTTTTTGCTTCAGGTATTCTTTCCAGTTTTTTACACTGGCTGCCTGCTTATACTGCGTAAGCCTGGTTCTGGGCACCACGTAGCCTATCAATTGTTTATTGCCCAGATCATCCTCGTGCATCACTATCAGCGCTTCCTTAATTCCTTTGCGCTGTTTCAGTAAGTATTCTATTTCTTCGGTTTCAATACGGTAGCCACGGATCTTTATCTGGTGATCTATGCGGCCAAGATATTGTATCTCTCCGTTTGGCAATAGCTTGCCTAAATCACCGGTACGGTATATTTTTTTTCCTAATTCATCCGAAAAAATATCGTCAATAAATCGTTCAGCAGTTAATTCCGGGCGGTTGATATAACCCCTTGCCACGCCATCACCGCCTATGCAGATCTCCCCTTCTTCGCCATCGGGTACAAGCTGTTGCTGTTCATCTAATATATAAACCTGTGTTTCATCAATAGGCCTGCCTATGGTAATGACGTTATCGCTTTCCCCAACCTTCTTTATGGTTGAATAAATGGTGGTTTCGGTAGGGCCGTACATGTTCCACAACTCGTCGCATCTTTCCAGCAGTTTTTCTGCAAGATCTTTACCCATAGCCTCACCGCCGCAAAATGCTTTTATTGGCAAGCGTTGGCTCCAGCCGCTTTGCAGCATCATGCGCCAGGTAAAAGGCGTTGCCTGTACGATGGAGACACGTTCTGTTTGTATGATATCCAGTAATGCCCGTCCATCTTTCGCTACCTCGGTATCTACGATGATTAGCTGCGCACCGCTGATAAGTGGCAGGAACATTTCCAGCTCAGCAATATCGAATGAAATAGTGGTAATGCCCAAAATGATGTCATCCGGACCCATGCCCGGTGATTTTTGGATACTGAGCAGCAGGTTGCTGAGATTGCGCTGTTCTATCGCCACCCCTTTCGGCTTGCCTGTTGAGCCCGAAGTATACAGGATATAGGCAAGTGAGTCGGGCCGGTGGTTGATGCCGGGATCATCCGGGGAGTAATTATAGCGTTTTATCCAGGCGTGATCGATAATGATATTATGGTGATCGCCGCCAAAAGTACGCTCATATTGTAAAGAAGTGCAAAGTACCGACGCACCGCAATCCTCAAGCATAAAGTTTACGCGGTCGGCAGGTAAATTAGGGTCGATTGGCAGGTAAGCGGCACCGGCTTTGATGATGCCTAAAAGACAAGCGACGAGCTTTATCGAGCGGTCCATTACTACTGCTATGATGTCGCCCGGTGCAATGCCGTTATCAAGAAAATAAGCCGCCAACTGGTTGGAGCACAGATCCAGCTCGCGGTATGTTATCGTATTGCCATTGTGCTTAATGGCGGTTTTATCCGGAAATTTCTCAGCTACCCCGGCAACCATTCTGCCGATATTTTGGCTGTTAATATCCATATAGTTTTATACTATCTATTTAATTTATTACTCATTACTAACCCCCTGATCTGTGCATTGTTTATTATACTGGTAATATTGTATAACAATCGTACACCCACGGGTTGTATATTGCTGTTAATCTTACCGAAACAGTACCTGAAATGATCAGAACTTGCTTGTTGACAGTGCAGTTTGTGAATCGCTAAGGGCATGTTGCCGGGTTTGATTGTATTTATTTTTAATATATAATTCAAGCTCATAATCGCTTGCTTTTAACATAAAATTATATTCAGGCCGGCTGGAGACCATGAAATCATCGAGCTGTTTTCCATCAAAACCGGTGATGTCCTGCACAAGCTTCCGTGTAAACCGCTTATCGATAACGTCATCATGATAATCGCGCACAAAATCGCGCTGCAACCGGCGTGCGTCTTTGCCTTGCTTGCTCAATGCATTGTATAGCTTGTCGATATTGATAGCGATGCCTACAGGCGTGCTCAGACTAATAGTGGTAGGAATTTCCAGGATATGACTTTTATCGCCTTTAAAGTATATTTCGGCATAATCCTTTTTGTTTTTGTTGAACTTTTTGAGCGGATCGGGGACGGAGTCGTGGATATTTACTTGTTTAAGCGTCCTGTTGGATTGCCTGAGCATGATGATGATATTTTCATCATCGCCAACTACAATTCTTTCAGGGGAATAAGTGATGTAATCGACAGCGAGTGTATCGCCCTTACTTGCTTTTATGGAGAACATGCCGCGGATATCGCTGGTAGCACGGGCATTGTTTTGCAGGTTGTGGATAGCCGCGCTGCTTATGCGTTCCTTATTGCTTATTACTACGCCATTAATTGTTTTCACCTGCGCAAAAGCGGAAGTACAAAACAGTAGGAACGATATGGTGAGTGCGGGTTTCATCATATGTAAGGTAGGGGACATGAAGATACACATTCTGCGCGGGTTAGCCCGTTATTTAACATTGATTAACGCATTTAGAATGTAATTTTTTTGTTAATGGGGTATTTTGGTAATTTTATCGGGATATTTAAAACAGATCGATCTTATGAACTATTGGCTTGTCAAGTCCGAACCGCACAAATACAGCTGGGAGAAATTTAACCAGGATGGCCGCACCTTTTGGGATGGCGTACGCAACTACCAGGCGCGCAACAACCTGCGCGAAATGCGCGAAGGCGATTTGGTGCTCTTCTATCACAGTAACGAAGGCAAAGAAGTAGTGGGCATAGCCAAAGTGGTAAAAGAAGCCTACCAGGACCCAACTACTACAGATCCTAACTGGCTGGTGGTCGATCTCTCCCCGGTTGAATCGCTGAAAAAACCGGTAACGCTGGAAACCATTAAGGCTGATGACAGGCTTAAAGACATTCACCTTGTGCGCCAGGGCAGGCTTTCGGTTATGGGCCTGAAAAAGGAAGAATTCGACCGGATCCTTGAGTTGGGTAGCTAATAGTCGCAGTCTTTCCGGAAACTTTGTAAATATGTAATTACATACTTAGAATGGTTGCTAAATCATTTTAACTTTATGGCATCCTTATACCAATTAAACCATGAAATTAAAATCGATCTGCTGCATTGTTCCTTTTGCCGCCATTTTGTTGACCGCGTTCAAAAGCGGTGATCCGCACAATAAATCATCTGCAAAGCATCGTCAAAAACCTGCGTTACAGGTTTACCAGGACGATAATGTTACCAGCTTTTTCAACCGCAGTCAGGGTTGGATAGCCAGCGATGGCGCCATTACCGTACCGCTGAATGACGGTGGCTCGTTATGGCTGATGGGCGATAGCCACTTTAATGATTATGACCCGAAGACCCGTACGGTGCCCTGTTTATTTCAAGTAAGAAATTGTGCATTACTACAGCCAAAGAGCGACTGGAACTGGATGCACACCACAACATTCATCGGCAATGGCCCGGGCATCCGCAGCTATTTTAAGCTTGACCCGAGTGATACCTATTTTAGCTGGCCGGGCGCTGGGGTGCAGATAGGCGATACGGTATATGTGTATTGCAGTAACCTGAAGAAAAAGGACAATACCACCTTTGGGTGGATGAGCGGCGGCTTACCGATGTGGGCCAAAATTAAATACCCGGAGATGGTTGTGAAAGGCTACAGCCCGATACAGGATTTTGGCGGGATGGATTTTGGTTTTGGGATGATTAAGGATGAGAAAGCCGGGTTTGTTTATGTGTATGGCTGCAAGCTGGCGGGTACATCGGGTAAAATATACGTGGCACGGTTCCCCATCAATAATATGTATGCCAAATGGAAATTTTGGGATGGGAAAGACTGGGATGAGGATATGGCAAAAATGGTCTCGATATGCACTGCGCCATCAAATTCGGTAAGTATTTGTAAGGTGAAGAATAAATATTTGCTCTTTACATCGGAATTTAATGTAGGGTGCGACCAGGGGAAACGGATCTTTGTGGCTACCGCTAATTCGCTCACAGGGCCATTTTCTTCGCATAAAGCGATATATTCTATTCCCGACAGGAAAGAGGGACATTCGCCATTTTTCTATGGCGTTTTTGCACATCCTGAAGATGTAAACAATAAAGGGGAGTTGTTAGTGACGTATGACATCAACGGTTATGGCAAATGCGCAGTAGACTGTGTAAATGGTCGGTCTGATCCGAATGTATACCGTCCGCGTGGTATTCGTGTGCCGTTAAAATTGATAGACCCGGCGTTATAGTTTTATTATGATAAAAATTATAAATTAGCGCTGGATGCGCCGCCTGATCACCCTTAAAAGGCTTACCCTGGTTTGCCTGTTGTTTACCCCTGTAATAGCAGGTGCGCAATCGCCATTTAAAGGCTTGGAGAACCTTTTTACTACGCCGCTCAATTATACTGTCCGCCATACAAATACGCCGCCGATCATCGATGGTGATATTAACGACAAAGCCTGGGATGCTGCCGAATGGACTACCGAATTCCAGGACATAGAAGGTGATCTGAAACCGCATCCATCCCTGCAAACACAGGTTAAAATGCTTTGGGATGACAGTTGCCTGTACATCGCAGCCCGGTTGCAGGAACCCAATGTTTGGGCATATGTAAAGCATCATGACGAGATCGTGTTTCATGATAATGATTTTGAGGTATTCGTCAATACCCAAAATTCAACGCACCAGTATTTTGAATTTGAGGTGAATGCTATCAATACCGTATTCGACCTTTTTCTGAACAAACCTTACCGCGACTGGGGTGATCCGATGATCAGTTGGAACGCTGCAGGTTTGCGAACAGCTGTTAAAGTACAGGGTACGTTGAATGATCCATCTGATACCGACAAGGGCTGGACGGTTGAGATGGCCATTCCATTCAAATCATTATATATGGGCAATTATATGCGGCTACCGGAAGAAGGCGCATTGTGGCGTATCAATTTTTCACGGGTGGAATGGGATACCAAAGCGGTTAATGGCAAATACGTTAAGGAGACCGATGCCACGGGTTATCCAAAACCGGAGCATAACTGGGTATGGTCGCCGCAGGGAGTTATAAATATGCATTTCCCGGAGCGCTGGGGTTATTTGCAATTTACCCGGAAGGATACAGGCAAAATTACATTCAGCTTACCGTACGCTGAGTTACAGAAACGATATTTATGGCTGGTTTATTACCGCGAAAAATCCTGGGAGCGCAAGCATTTGAAATTCATTGTTAAGCTAAAACAGCTGGGGCTGAAAAGTACCGTGATGGTGGATAACCATCCCAACACGTTAACATTGGAAGCAACCGATCACCAGTTTATGGCGCTGATAACCGACAAAACAGACGGCATAACCTGGACGATAAACAGCGAGGGCCTGGTACAACAACTCTTTAACCCCAAACATGAATAAACGTGAATTTATAAAGGCCGGGCTGCTTGCCGGCGTAGCTTCCCAATTACCATTTAAAAGTAGCGCCGCTGCCCCATCTGCCCCTAAAAGAAACCATCGCAAAAACTGGGTGTGGGTAAGCCCCGACCTGAAAGACACGGATGATGTATTGGCCAAACGTTACGCTAAATTTAAAGAAGCCGGCATCACCAGCGTATTTTTTGAGGCCGACAGCGAAAAGCATTTCCGCGCGGCAAAAGCGCATGGCCTTGAGGCACACCGCTGGATGTGGACATTTAACCGTGCCGAACTGGTGGATACGCACCCGCTTTGGTACAGCAAAAGCCGTAATGGCGAATCGTGCGCCGATCATCCGCCATATGTGAATTATTACCGCTGGCTTTGCCCGTCGCGCCCCGAGGTGCAGGAGTATTTGGAGCAGCAGGTAACCGATATTTTGAGTAAGGATTACGTAGACGGCATCCATCTTGATTATGTGCGCTATTGCGATGTGATATTGCCCGTAAACCTATGGGATCATTACGGCCTCGACCAAACCAGGGAATTGCCTGCTTATGATTTTTGCTATTGCGACGTTTGCCAGTCGAACTTTAAAGATCAGTACGGCATTGATGTCATGTCGCTGCAATACCCGGATGCCAGTCTTTCGTGGCGCCTGTTCAGGTACGGCAATATCATCAGGGTGGTAAACAGCCTTTCAGACATCGCACATAATAAAAAGAAATGGATCACCGCGGCGGTATTTCCAACACCGGAAGTGGCCCGTCGCAACGTAAGGCAGGACTGGACGAACTTTAACCTCGACGGTGTTTGCCCGATGATCTATCACGGTTTCTACAAGGAAAAAGTAAGCTGGATAGGCGATGCTGTGAAAGAAGGCGTACATTTCCTCGCCGGCAAATTCCCGCTGTATGCAGGATTGTATTTATCCGATTTCCAAAGTGATGACGAGATCCGCCAGGGCATACAATTCGCGCTGACCAATGGGGCAGCAGGCGTATCCTTTTTTGGCGATGTGGAGAAGGGGAATACGCTGAAGATATTGAAGGAGGAAATGGCGGGGTGATTTGTTGGTGACAATACTAACAAAGGCAAAATACATCTTTGATTGAACTACATTGGTGATAAATGAAATGAAGCTAAATTTTAAGTCAACGCGAGAAATAAATGTTGGGATTGATGAAATGATTGACAAAATTGATAATTATTTAAAGGATAACAATTACAAAATTGTCGTTAGAAATTCAGATATGATAGCATTTACCGGATACGATCACACCAATTATACAAGGAGTGATTATTATAAACGGGTTGATGAAGGAAAATTTGAAATTAATAAAAAATCGTTAGACGTCACCGTTCTGACTTTTAATTATAAAGTTTCGATAATGTATGATTTTATTTTCTTGACAATACTTTTCCTTGCGGGTCTCTTTGCGAATTACGGCTTTTTTATTTTATATGGTGCGTTTCTTTTAAATTCTCTCGCCAAATTATATTACTTACGAACAAGTTTCATAACTAATATCTTGAATCCGTAAGCAAACCTAAAACTTCCCATAAAAATTACTAATATCAAAATACACTGCCATTGCTTTACCATCCGCAGTGGTAATATGCAGGATATCATAAGGCTTTTTATCGTGATATGTTAACGACTGGCTACTGGTTTTTGCATCGGGGTAGGTTTTGCGAATCCAGATGTATTCTGCATCAACCCCTTGTTTTTCGCTGGTTTCGGTGATTACAACAGCTTTTTCAAATGATGAACCATCACCGCTAGCGACTGTCATTTTCCTGACTGCGCAGGCGGAGATAAATAGCAGTAATGCAGTAAGAATAAACAATGATACTTTTTTCATGATGTCAGGGTTTTTTAGTAAGGATGAAAAAAGTGAAAGTTTTCCATAAAGTGAGGGAAAGCAAAATAAAAAATCCATGTCATTTCGACGAACAGGGTGGGCTGTGAATAAGGGTGAGGAGAAATCTTTTGCGCCATGCATTGTTTGACTATCCCTTTCAAAGGATTTCTCTTTCGCTCATCGCACTGGCCTCTGCTTCGCTCTATCGAAATGATTTTATAAAGGGTTAAAAATCAACGGTCAACGGTTCATCACCCCAATCACCAAAGCCCCGGCGCAAACTACCATCAGCATTACTATCAACGGCCATACAAAGCGCATCCAGACTTTTAAGCTTACGTTGGTTACCGCCAGGGCCGGTAGCATGAGCCCTACGGGTGTTATCAACCCCATAATACCCATGCCGAACAGGTAGGCGTTCACAATTTCGCGGCCCGGGACACCAACAATAACCGCCAGCGACCCAAAAATAGGCATGGTAAGCACCGCCATGCCCGAGCTGGAACTGATGACCAGCGTAAACACCATATACAAAATGAGCAGCACAATTATGAACAGTACCAGCGGCATTTTACCCACAGCGCCTGCCGAATAGAAAAGGATGGTACCCGTAACATGCCCGGCATTGAGCACAATGGTAATACCACGCGCCACGCCCACCATCAGGGCCACGGAAAGCAGCGACCGCGCGCCTTCAATAAATTTGTTGATGAACTGGCCTTCCTTCATCCGGGTGACGATGGCGATGATGATGGCCGAAACCAGGAAAACTGCCGTACAGGGCCCCATGTCCCAGCCGGTTACGAAACCGTAGATCATGATACCAATGGTTGCCAGGAACTGGATGTTAAGCCAGGCGTCAACAACGCTCAATTTAACCAGTTGCCCGTTAGTATGCACCACGTTATCAAAAGCCGAATGCACATTGCCGTCGATGCGGCGAACGAGCGATAATTCGGGGTTCTTTTTTACTTTTTGTGCGTAGCGGACGATATACCAAATGGTTACTGCCGAGGTGATAATGAAAACAATAATACGCTCGTAAAGGCCGTCCGTCCAGTTGATGCCTGCCGCGTTGGAGGCGATAACGGTTGCAAAAGGATTGCTGAACGAGGTGAGGTTACCTATGCTGGTACCGGCAAAAATTACGGCCAAAGGTACCAGCAGATCGTAGCCGGCGGCCAGATAAAGCGGTATGAGGATAGGATAAAAGGCGAAACCCTCTTCGGCCATGCCCTCTGCCGAACCGCAGAATAAAAAGAAAAAGGTGAGGATGATAATGAGCCACGCTTCCTGCCCCTTCATTTTGTACGAGAGCCAGGCCACGCCTTTTTCCATAGCCCCGGTTTCCTGGAAAACCATGATAAAGCCGCCGATGAACAGCAGGAAAAAGATAATGTCGCTGCTATCGATCAATCCCTGCACGGGCGCGGTCACCACACTGGTAAAGCCCTGTCCGTTGCGTTTAAGCGAATGGTAAGTGCCGGGTATGGCTACGGGTTTAAATATGTCGCCGCTTTTAAACTTCTCCAGTTTTACCAGGATCTTCAGGCTGTCGAGCGTTTTTTGGGTGCAGGGCACCGTTTTGTCGCCGGTTGCGGATGTTATAGTGAACGAGCCATTGCTATAGCTCAGCGTATTGTATTCGCCGGCGGGCATCAGCCAGGTGGCCATAGCCGCCAGTATGATCACGAAAAACAGGATGGTTAGGGGAGAGGGCAGCTTTTTCGGTTTCGCCATTGTGCATTAAGGGGTTGAAGTTTCGGCATATACTATTGCTGCGCCGCGAAGAACAGCGCTTTTAGTTCGGTAGCATCATCGGGTTTCATTTTGCCGCCCAATATGAGGCGCAGCTGGCGACGGCGTAAAGCGCCGTCGAACAAGATCTTTTCTTCGGGTGTTGACGGGATCAGCTCGGGCACAGGCACGGTGTTGCCGTCCTTGTCCAGCGCAACAAAAGTATAATAAGCCTCGTTACTTTTTACCCGCGTACCGCTCGGTATGTTCTCCGCCCAAACATCCATCCGTATCTCAACCGAGGTATTGAATGCGCGGGTTACCCTGGCTTCAATGCTCACCACATCCCCCAGTTTTATCGAGTGTTTAAAGGATACATTATCTACCGAAGCCGTCACCACAATGCGGTTGCAATGCTTTTGGCCGCTTATGGCAGCCGCAATATCCATCCAGTGCAGCAG
Source organism: Bacteroidota bacterium (assembly GCA_013289045.1). Lineage (GTDB taxonomy): Bacteria > Bacteroidota > Bacteroidia > Sphingobacteriales > Sphingobacteriaceae > Mucilaginibacter. The sequence goes on from JABDAU010000040.1 coordinate 28,425, forward strand.
GCGTCCCCCCATCAGGTTATTCAGCGTGTTGGTGTCGTTGGGCAGCACCAGTTCATTCATTATGGTATAAGAGTCTTGCGGGGTTTTAGCTTGCATGTGTGTAGTTTTACGGTAAATATAAGGAATTGTCTGAACCATGATTTTTAACAGTTAAATTATTTTTAAAGGCGTTAAAGAGGGCTGCGCCGTTAAACGGATTAAAAGATTACCCTGATGCAGGCTGATTAAATGGTTGTTGAGTGACTAAATGATTAAAATATACCTTGCTTACCTAATCTCTGATCTCTAATTACTAATCTCTAATATTGGGCGTTGCCTGCGGCCGGGCTATCCGCTTATACTGCACAGGCATTAGGCGCGGGGCCGGTATTCGCTGCTATCCCTAACGCGGTCGTCTGAATCACAGATTTTTAATGATTTATTGATTACGCAGATATTAAAATCTGTGTAATCCCATAATCCACAAAATCTGTGATTCAGACAAATTTGCGTTAGGGATAGGAAGGGTTTAGTGCCCACGATAGTGGGTACCGCAGCGCAGCCCTGGATAGCCCGGCCGCTTTGAGGGCCTCAGCGCAGGCTGCGGCAACGCCCTATTTGTAGTTTTCAGTTTTCAGTTGGTGGTTTGCTTTATGATTGCAAACTGATAACTGCCTACAGCAACTCTTCTTGGGGTGGTGCGTTTTGCAAAAAGTTTCAAAAAGTGCTATTCTTTAACTATGCTAACATTGTTAATCAATTACTTAAGTGGTGCGTTGTGGTGCAGGTGGTGCGTGTGGTGCGCGGAGCACCGCATAACAATTCCGTTATAATTTGTTCATCCTCCATAAATATTTTAGCTTAGCCTTTTTAACGCCTCATTATGACAATAAAGTTCCTGAAAGGTACAGCCTTGTGCCTGTTAGCTTCAGCTATGCTGCTGCCCGATCTTACATCAGCCCAAAACAAAACCGAATACACCAGCCTGTCCGACGCCATGGCGCAGGGCCGCAAGCTACGCGGTAAATCCGGCCCGCAAAGTGTAAACTGGATAAACGGCGGCAGCCAGTATTCGTTCCTGCAAAACGGTGCGATCAATATTAAAGACCCGGCTACGCTGAAAGAAACCGAAATATTTAACAATAAATCCGTTACTTATCCCGGTACAAGTACACCATTCGATTATGAATCGTTCCAATGGTCGCACGATTCAAAGCACCTGGTTTTTCAAACCAATTTTCGCAGAAAATACCGCCGGTCAGGTGTATCGGATTACTATGTTTACGACCTCGACAGTAAACAGCTGAAATCGGCCGCTAAAAACGCCCGCTCGGCTGAGTTATCGCCGGATGGCTCGATGGTAGGCATGGAGCGTGATGGTAATATGTTCGTTTACAATTTTGCAAACGGTAAAGAGCAGCAGTTAACTGATGATGCAACCGGTGAAGAAGGCATTTTCAACGGTCATGGCGATTGGGTGTATGAAGAAGAACTGGAAGTAGCTACGGCCTGGAACTGGTCGCCTGATAGCAAATACATGGCGTTCTGGCAATTTGACGAGCGCCCGGTACCGGATTTCCAGATGACCAATTTTGAAGGAAATCACCCGGAGATCAAGCATATCAACATTCCGCAGGTTGGCGATCCGAACCCGAAGGTGAAGATCGGCGTGATCGATGTGTCATCCGGCAAAAAGGTATGGCTGCAGCCTGACGAGACCGGCGATTTTTATATTCCGCGCATCTACTGGACGAGCGACCCTAATGTGCTGGCTATGCTTACCCTTAACCGCGCACAAAACGACCTGAAGGTATACTTCTTCAACGTAAAAACCGGCGAGCATAAGGTAGTGATGGAAGAAAAGAACAGCACCTGGGTAGCCATCTCAAACTTCTACACCAATGTGAACGATATGATCTACTTCCCTGAAAAAACGAAGGAATTTTTCTGGGTGTCCGACCGTTCGGGCTATTATCATATCTACCGTTACAATTACGATGGCAAACTCATTAACCAGGTTACCAAGGGCGATTGGGACATGATCAAAGTTTCGGGCATCAATCCGCAAACAAAAACCATCTATTACCTTTCGGCAGAAGCCTCACCGTTGGAGCAAACATTTTATTCGATAGACTTCGACGGCAAGCATAAAACCAAGCTTTCGGCAGTTGATGGGTTTCATGATATCAATATGTCGCCAGGCACAAAGTATTATATCGATAAGTTCAGCAATATCACTACGCCAACGCAGGTTGCTTTAAACGATGATAAAGGAAAGACCCTGCAAACACTGGAAGATAACAAAGGCGTAAACGAATTTATTGCAAGTCATGCTTATTCAGCGCCAGAAATGTTCCACTTTAAAACAGAAGATGGCACGCCGCTGGATGGCTATATGATCAAACCATTCAATTTCGATCCGCACAAAAAATACCCAGTAGTGTTTAGCATTTACGGCGGTCCGGAATCGCACGCCGTGTTCAATCGTTTTTCTGATAACGCATGGCAGCAATGGCTGGCGCAGAATGGCTATATTGTGGTGGACGTAAATAACCGCGGCATAGCCAATTACGGCAGCCAGTTTATGAAATGTGTTTATAAACAGTTGGGCAAATACGAAAGCGCCGACTTTGTTTCTACCGCCCGCTACGTAGGCAGCATGCCATTTGCCGACAGCACCAAAATGGCCATTATGGGCGGTAGCTATGGCGGCTATAGCACAACGTTCACTTTGCTAACGCATCCGGGCGTATTTAAGGTAGGCATCGCCAATTCGCCGGTAACTGACTGGCGTTTGTATGACGATATTTACACCGAACGCTATATGGGCACTGCCGATGATAACGCCGCGGGCTACAAACAAAGCGCTGATATGACGCACGCCGCCAATCTGAAAGATCATTTATTCCTCATCCATTCCATGAGCGACGACAACGTGCACCCGGCCAATACCATGCAGTTGCTTACAGTGCTTACCAACGCCGGCAAAGATGCTGACCTGCGCATTTACCCCCCGGGCGCACACGGTGCAGGCTATAACGCTGAAAGCCGTTACCTGATCAACGCGTTAAGCTACCAGTATCTTGAGCGCTGGCTGAAAGGGAATAATAACTTGCTGGATTTGAATAATAAATAAGTCTGAACCAGGATTTAAGGAATTAAACAGATTTACGAGATGTGTGTCAATAGCAAACTTGCGAAGTTTTAAAAACTTCGCAAGTTAATATCTGGTTTTTATATTCTGTAAATCTGTTTAATCCGCTTAATCCTGGTTTATTATTTCGTCTTCGCATTATTCAGCACCCGATATCCCACCAATTCCTCCCATCTCGCTGTTGGCGGATGATAATAAACCAGTATTTGGTAGCCGTTCTCCGTTTCAAAGTAATTACCTTCTAAAACTGTGTCATCTGGTTTTTTGGTGGCGTTATCCACCCAAACGTATTCATAATCGTAAACGCCTTGTTTCAGGAACAGGTGGGTAAAAAACTTGCCGCGCGCATCATAATCCATTTTGCTGCGATCATCGAGCTTATAATCGTTGAATTTACCTACAATGTAAGCTGTACCATCCGCCGAGGTTTTATTGGCATTCAGACTGAAATACAAGTGTGTATAGTCCGCATCAACAGTAGGGTTTCCGCTGCCGTCCTGGTTGATGATGTAGTAATTACCGTCGTTATCAAAATTCTGTACATAATTAGGCACGTTGCGGCTTTGATCGGTCAACAATACGACTGTGTTGGCAGTATCCTTATAAATAGCCGAAATACTTTCAGATTTCAATCGCAAAGTACGTGTATCGAAGTGTCTGAACTCATTCCTGCCGGGGAAATCGTTAGTGTTCAAATCTTCATAGATCAGTTGATTGCCGCGGATATATTGCGGCTGCGTAGTAAACTGGCCGGTTTCGTCGCGCTGGTTTTGCATTACCCAGATGCGTAGGTCTGTACTCGGGTTTTGTACCACCAAATTGCCGTAATTGAGCTGGAAGTTTATTTTTTGGTTACTGTTACGAAGATTGAGATCACTGGAAGTCGCGATATCGGCGGCAATAGATACTTTGTCGTTAACTACGTACAGTTTGCGGGTCAGGACTATTTTATTGGGATCGTCATCTTCATAAACCTTCAAAATGTAGTTGCCTGATATTTTGGGTGCGATATTGGAGTTGGGCAGCTTTATGGTATAATGCGTGTATTTCTGAAAAGTAGCTGATGAATAGCTGTAGTCCAGTATTTTATCTTCGTTAAAGCCGGTGAGGTATTCGGTTGTGGCGAGGTTGGATGAGTTCCAGTCGCCGTCGCAATGCTCGATAGTGTAATAGAAATATTTTGTACCGCCGCGCAGGTCGTCAAAATCGAGCTCGACCTGCTCACCTGAACCGAGGCGGATGATAGGGAAGGATGGGTTCTTTTTGGTGTTGTAAAACTGGACGCTTTTTATGGAAGGGCTGTAAACGTTATTTTCGTAAGGTGATTGCTGGGCAAAGCACCAAACGGGGAAAAGCAATAAAATAAACATGCATATCTTCTTCATAACATAAGCTAATTACCGCTTTTTGAATGAAGAAACGAAGGGTTTGAGAAAAGATTATTTATAGCAGACCGTCATGCTGAACTTGTTTCAGCACCTCACATGCAAAGTGTCCGCCTGCATGTGTACCGCCTGTCTGTGAGATCCTGAAACAAGTTCAGGATGACGGGTTGGAGGGTTAAATTTACGCCTCTAGCTCCATGATCTGCTCAGCCAATGCTTCCCATTTCAATTGCAATGCACCCAATTCCAGTTTCCGCTGGTCATAGTCATGCGTTACTGCTTTTGACTTGGTTGCATCGTTGTAAAGCTTGTCATCAGCCAGTTGAACTTCCAATCCTTTAATGGTTTTTTCCAGAACAGCGATCTGTTCTTCCATCTTTGCCAAATCCTGGTTCAGTTTTTTTAGCTGATAGCTTTTATCATTTGATGGCTGCTGCTGTTTTGCAGGCTCAGGCTTCTTTTCTTCTTTTTTAGGCTGAGGAGCAGGCGCATTCTTTTGCTCTATCTTGCGTTTTGCGTTCCATTCCTCATATTCCTGGTAGGTACCCGGGTAAGATTTTATCTTCTTATCTTCGATGAACCAGATCTTATTGGCCACATTATCCAGGAAATACCTGTCGTGCGATACCACTATGATGGTTCCTTCGTATTGCTGCAGGGCCTGGATCAAAATATTCACCGAAGCCATATCCAGGTGATTGGTGGGCTCATCCAGGATAAGGAAGTTGGCGTCCGCTGTAAGCGCTTTAGCCAGCGCAACGCGTGATTTCTCACCACCCGAAAGCACTTTTATCTTTTTAAATGCGTCATCACCCGTGAAAAGGAAAGACCCTAATATTGTCCTCAGTTCGGTCTCGGTATGTTTTGGCGCAAAGGCCTGTAATTCCTGCAATATCTGGTTTTCAAGGTGCAGCGATTCCAACTGGTGTTGCGCAAAAAAAGTTTGGGTAACGTTATGGCCGTTATCGCGTGTACCGCTAAACTCATGGTCTGTACCGGCTATAATACGCAGCAAAGTAGATTTACCTTTACCGTTGGCGCCGATCAGGGCTATTTTATCACCCTTTTCAATCAGGCCTTCTGTATCCTGTAATATCTCCAAACCGGGATAGCTTTTGTTGATATGCTCCAGCGTTACCACATGCCTGCCCGACTGTTTGGAAAAACGGAAAGAAAAGCTTACTTCCGGATTGTCATCATCCACATCATCTACACGTTCAAGCTTGTCCAACGCCTTAATACGCGATTGCGCCATTTTGGCTTTCGATGCTTTTGCACGGAAGCGCTCTATAAGGCGTTCTTCCTGCTTTATTTTCGACTGCTGGTTTTTAAACTCGCCGCGTTGTACCTCTTCCCTTAACGCTTTTTCTTCCAAATAGAAAGTGTAATTGCCTGCATAAGCAGTCAACTTGCCTTTGCGCGATTCAACCGTACGGTTGATCACTTTATCAAGGAACCAACGGTCATGCGATACGATCACAATAGCGCCATCAAAAGCTTTCAAATAGTCTTCCAGCCATTGTATGGACGGTAAGTCTA
>JABDAU010000041.1 GCA_013289045.1 Bacteroidota bacterium
ATTGCTTCGTTCCTCGCAATGACGGTCTGATTGAAAAACATGGCTTTATCCATTCTCCTTAACATAAAAATAACACCCTACTCCGCAACAAATTGTAAATTAGCACATGAAATTACGTGTTCTCGTCCTCATCAACGCGGCTGCAGTGGCAGTTACGCTATCCATCGTCAATTATTATTTCCGACATAGCTGGTATGATGTTGCCGTTACGTTCGGGGTAACTATAATTACCAGCTTTATTGTTTTCTATTACCTCATAGAAAAATACATCTATTCAAAAATAAAGCTCATCTATAAGCTCATCCATAACCTTAAGCTGGGCCGCGACCTGCGCGATGCCCTTGGCGAACATGTTACCGCCGACCCGATTAACGACGTAGAACAGGAAGTAAAGGAATGGGCCAAGCAAAAGAAAACCGAGATCGACACACTGCGTACGCAGGAAAAATTCCGCCGCGAGTTTTTATCCAATATCTCGCATGAATTTAAGACACCCCTGTTCGCCATACAGGGCTATATAGAAGCGATCCAGGACGACGAGTTTGAAGATCTTGATATGGCAAAGGAGTTTTTGCAGAAAGCAGCCCGCAATGTTGATCGCCTGAGCTACCTGATCAAAGATCTTGATGAGATCTCAAAGCTGGAAAGCGGTGAGCTTGCTATCAATTACACTAAATTCAGGATCAACGACCTGATCAAAGAGGTGATCGAAGCGATGGAGATGAAGGCTAAGCAGCATCAAATCAAACTGGTGTTCAAACAAAAATATGACGAGCCGATACTAGTAAACGCCGACCGCGAAAAGATCGTACAGGTTTTCACCAACCTTATCGATAACTCATTTAAATATGGTAAGGAAGGTGGCAACACATCTGTAAGCCTGTTCGAGCTGCATGACCAGGTGCTGGTTGAGATCACAGACGATGGCATCGGCATTGAAGAAAAGAACCTGCCGCGCCTGTTCGAGCGCTTTTACCGTACCGACAGCAGCCGTTCAAGGCAGATCGGCGGCTCGGGTTTGGGACTCGCCATTGTAAAGCATATTGTAGAGGCGCATCAGCAAACCATCAACGTGCGCAGCACCGAAGGATTAGGTTCAACTTTTGGCTTTACGTTAGAAAAAGCCAAGCCGGCTTTACAATTCCCTAACATTCCTGTTTTAAAAAGTTAACATTAACTTAACATAGATAACGTATTTTTGGCCTAATACCCTTCTCAATATGTCATTAAACAGCATTTTCCAATACTTCGTTCCGAAAGATAAAAAGGTATTTTTCCCATTGTTTGAGCAGGCTGCAAGTAACGTGGTAGCTATTGCAACCGTACTTGTAGAGGCGGTAAACTCCCCAAATTTTGCTACACGGGAAGAACTTTACAAGCAGATAGACAAGCTTGAAAACAAAGGCGACGAGCTCACACACCAGATCTACCTTGAATTAGGCAAAAATTTTATCACTCCTTTTGACCGTGAAGATATCCATGCACTGGCCACTGCGATTGACGACGTTGCCGACAATATACAGGGCGCAGCCAACCGGATGAGCCTTTATCGTATTGACGAATTTGATGAAAGCTTGCGTAAATTGTGCGAACTCATACTACAAGGCAGCAACGAGTTAGAAAAAGCTGTTCGCGAATTAAAAGATCTGCGCAATGTTCGTATTATTGCTGATTCTGTAATACGTATTAACAGTATAGAAAACCAGGCCGATTACGTTTTCGACCGTGCCGTTGCCGACCTGTTTTTGTATGAACGGGATGCCATAAAACTGATAAAATACAAGGAAATATTAGCTGCATTGGAAAACGCGACAGATATGTGCGAAGATGCCGCCAACGTAATGGAATCGATATTGGTTAAAAACGCTTAACCTGCCAGGTATAAAATAGATGGTTACACCCTTACTTATTGTCATAATAGCGCTATCGCTGATATTTGATTATACCAACGGTTTTCATGATGCGGCAAACTCTATTGCCACTATCGTATCAACCAAGGTACTAACCCCGTTCCAGGCAGTGGTTTGGGCCGCAGCGTTCAATTTCCTGGCTTATTTTATTATCAAAGAGCCTAAAGTCGCCAATACCATTTCCAAAATTGTTAATGAACATTTTGTTACCGTCCATGTAATTTTAGCAGGCATAATCGCAGCTATTACCTGGAACCTCATTACCTGGTGGTTTGGCATTCCTTCCAGCTCGTCGCATACACTCATAGGCGGTTTTGCCGGCGCAGGTATCACCAATGCGCTTTTTATGGGTTCAAACGGCTTACAGGCAGTAAACATGCACCTTGTGCTTACTACTATAGCCTATATTGTATTGGCGCCCGTAATGGGCCTTATCATAGCTTATATTGTTACGGTTATCATACTTCACATCTGTAAGCGGGCACGGCCCTCAACTGCCGAGAGGTGGTTTAAACGCGGTCAGCTCGTGTCATCTGCTGCGTTAAGCTTTGCACACGGCGGAAACGATGCTCAAAAGGTAATGGGTATCTTGTACGTCACCCTCTTTACAACAGGAATCATCAAAAACGGCGATCCAATGCCAAGCTGGATCCCGCTGGCTTGCTATACGGCGATTGCCCTGGGCACCATGTCGGGCGGTTGGAAGATCGTTAAGACGATGGGCACCAAGATCACCAAAGTAACCCCGCTCGAAGGTATGAGCGCGGAAACTGCAGGCGCTATCACCCTATTATTTACAGCAGGTTTGGGCATACCGGTATCTACCACACATACTATTACCGGCTCCATAATAGGTGTAGGCTTAACCAAACGCATTTCGGCTGTTCGATGGGGGGTTACCTACAACATTATATGGGCATGGATCATCACCATACCTATTTCTGCTACTATAGCAGGCCTCATCTTCACCATCATGAAACTTGCCGGCTGGGCGTAGGGAAGAACTATTTTTCTTAATCCCTCCCAGGGGAGGGGTGCGGTGGCAAGAGCGTAAATGCAGGGAGGGGTTTATCCGATATACTAATCACTTAACAGTTTTTGAACCCTAACTTGTTCATTAGTTTTTCTGAATTTGCTAAATTACACCCATGAAAAAGTTATTACTGCTCATCCCTGCCCTGCTGATTGCTTTTACCGTTCAAAAAGCCGCCGCACAATCCCAGCCATCGCCGCTTGATATGGTTGGCGGTATAAAAGATGCCTTACTGCAAGGCACCACTAAAAGTACCGACCAACTATCCGCCGTAAATGGCTTCCTGGGCAATGCCGCCGTTAAAATACTTTTCCCGCCCGAAGCACAAAAAGCAGAGAAAACCCTGCGTGGATTAGGCATGGGCAAACTCTGCGACCAGGTGATCGTATCCCTCAACCGCGCTGCCGAAGATGCCGCCAAACAAGCCGAGCCTATCTTTATCGATGCCATCAAGCACATGTCGGTTACCGATGCCTCCAACATACTTTTAGGCCCGCCGGATGCCGCTACGCAATATTTCAAACATAATACAACGGCGCAATTGTTCGCCAAATTTAAACCCGTTATCCAGGTGAGCTTAAACAAGGTGAATGCCACTAAATACTATAACAACGTAGCCGGCGAATACAACAAACTGCCTTTCGTAAAGCACCTCAACCCTGATATTGCAGACTATGCCACGCAAAAAGCCATTGATGGTATCTTTATCGAGATCGCTGCCGAAGAGCTGAACATCCGCAGGAACCTGTCGGCACGTTCAACCCCGATGATGAAGAAAGCCTTTTCATTTGCCCAAATGGGGAAGAAAGCGCTTTAATAGTTCGCTGTCGAATCATTAATGAGGTCAGCAGCTGACAGATAGAGGCTGGTGAGCACCCTGTCTTTCGTAGGTATCACTACTATAAAGTAAAGTATAATTATTGCGGCAATGCCCATAAAAAATGTATTGCCGGTTAACATGTATGCTACAATACAAAACATAGAGGCCGCTTCCAGTGGCGCTGCCCGCATAATAATAGCAGTAGTGTAATTAAGTAATTTTTCTTTAGCCGATACCCTTTTCAATGCGGCACTCAACTGCATACGGTATAAAAATGCACTCAACGCAAAGCCGCCAACGGTTAAAACAATAGCGACCCAGTTAAACGGCTCCTGCGTATTAAAACTGAACCCTTTATTTGGTGTGATAGATAAACAAACCATTGCAAACATTAGCTGCCCTATGAGTAATGCTATGTGTATGATTAACAGTGTTTTTAAATTTGGCTGATCGCTTTGTGTAAAGTTCTGGTTATACATTGGTCTTTATTTTCAGCTAATATAACAAAGCCCGATTTATTTACCGCGGATGTGAAATTTAATATTAACTGTGACAACCTGCGCTTTGTCGTCCGGAGATGAATACCATAACGGTCCGTCCTTTATCAGCTTAATGGCTGCATTATCGGTTTGGACGCTCACCCCTTTTATTACCTTAAAGTCGCTTAATGAATTATCAGCATTTACAGTAAAGGATAATTTTACAACACCCGTTTTGCCATCAGGAGATACCGCGCTTTTCCGAAGATATCCCTCAAGATCATCCCACCCTGTTGAAGGCCTTGCCTGGATGTCCTGTACAATGTTATTTTCATTAACCTGCGTACCTGCATCATCCGGGGCATTAACCGACTGGTGAATGGATATTAATTGCAGATCGCGTTTAGTAACCTTTGTTTCTTTCATTACATAGCCTTCAGCAGAAACCTGTAATATGGCACTGTCCGGCACGGTATAAAGGGTGAACCTGCCTTTAGCGTCGGTCAGGGTAGAGATTGTTGTTCCTTTTATCTTAACAGTAGCATAAGCCACCGGTTCGCCCAATTCCTTCACCATTCCCTTTACCATTTTCCCATGCAATATCACCGGGTTCAACGGCGTAACACCACTGGCGGCAGACGATCTTTTTGCAAAATAACCATGTATTGCACCGACCGGCACGCTGGCAACAGGCCGCGCATTTATTGTTGGGATATCATTAATTGACTGCCTAGATCTTGGCTGATAACCGATCATCTTCTGCTGAGCAATATCCTGACTTGATGAATGGGCCACATACCCAAACCTGTTATTATCCAGTTTAGCAGTATCCGTTCCTTTAATGCGCACTTCTTTTAATGATAATGCATCGCTCTTTTCATTAGCAGCAAATGCATTTGATGATGGCCGCAAAACGGTGTCGGCAACCTTAGCCACTGTCTTATCTTTCATCCGGGCATCTTTTTGCTGAGAAGAATATTCCATTACCGCCACCTCGTTCAACGGTGTGGAGTCTGTAACTTTATCTACAGCAGCCAGCGCAGGTTGAACCTCACTTATTTGTGGAGGAGAAGCGGCAGCAGCATCCGCTTCAACGTCAGGTGTGGCATATGTAACTGTTGAATGAGGCCTATGCTTAATTCTATTATCAGCTACCAAATTATGATCGGGTGTATGGTTGCTGTCTACCTTCGCAGCAACACTGGGTACTACAGGTTGCACAGCTTCGGGTTTACTTACCGGCGATGTTTGTGCGATGTTTTTCTGCATGATAACTGATGGTTCCCGCTCCGAATACCAGAACAATCCCAACCCCAGCAATATTAAAATAGATGCGGCGATCCCCATAATACGCCATGGAATGATTCGCGCTTCTTTTTTGGCGATGCGTTGCTGCAGCCTGTTATTTAGATTGTCCAGATCTGCATTCATTTCCACAGGTGTGGTTTGATAGCCTTCCAACGCATCCATTAAAAAAGGATCATCCTGCGCACGGCGCTCCAGTTCATGCATGGCGCGTGCGTCAAGGCCCCCGTCCAGGTACTTTTTAATTTGCTGCGATATGTCGGTTTGTTTACGCACTGTTTTTTTCTATACAGATCTTCAGGTTCCGTTTTCCGTTCTGGATATAGCTTTTCACATCGTTCAAACTGAAACCTGTTTCGTCGGAAACATCTTTATAACACTTCTCCTGCAGGTAAAACAACTCAACGCTTTGTTTTTGTTTCAACGGCAGTTTTTCCATACAGCGTTCCAGTATCTTCATGTAATCCTCGTTATACTTCTCATCAGGATGCAAAAATTGGGTGTTTTCCATAACGTCATCCAAATTTATTACATCAATTTTTTTACCGTTACGCAACTGCATCAAACAATAGTTCCGCGCCAGCACATACAGCCACCCCCTGAACTGTTTTATCTCATGCTGTTTCACCTTCAAAACCAATTCCTCGAATATGCCCATCACCGCATCCTTGGCCAGTTCGTCGTCGGCCAGGTACTTCAGGCAAACCCCATACAACAGCGACATATAACGCTCAAAAAGTTTACCCAACACAGCTATATCGCCGCCCGTACGGTAATCATCCAGCAACTTTTCGTCATCCGGGTAGTCTGGCTTTATAGGTTTATTATTAAATGGCATTAATCAGCTGCAAATTAATTTTTTTATATGGGTTATGGAAATGTACCTGTTGCCAGCATCCTATTACCAAATCACACACAAATATGAGAAAGCTATTTTGTATCATTTTGGTTTCTGTCGCCCTGCTAGGATTCAGGTCAGACAAAGTTTGGAAAGTTACCGGTACAGTTACAGCGGCCGACGACGGTACGCCTATTCCCGGTGTAACAATAAAAGTTGAGGGCAGTAATACAGGTGTTCAAACCAATTCTGCCGGCAAATACGCCATGAATGTTCAGGCTGCGCATAACATACTTGTATTTAGCGCTATTGGATTTACGCCGGAAAGAGTTGAGGTAAGATCTGATACGACAATAAACATATCCTTACATACATCAGGCAATCAAATAGGCGAAGTGGTTGTTACAGGCGCATTAGGCATAAAAACGCAAAACCGTCCAATAGGCTACTCAACGGCGCGAATTGATAATAAGCAGCTCACCCAAGCGAAAGTTACTGATATCTCTACTGGTTTGGAAGGTAAAGTATCTGGGTTACAGGTTAATTTAAAGAATAATTCTGTATCTAAAGCTTATAAACTAAAATCTATCCCCATAATTACCCCAACCGACCCTGGCAATGAAAGCTATGATAAAATAAACGAGAACGCTTTTAACATCGCTAAGGATAACCCGCTCTCTACTTTTTCGGTAGATGCCGATGGTGCATCCTACAGCAACGTCCGCAGGTATATCAACAATGGCCAATTGCCGCCTGCGGATGCCGTGCGCATTGAAGAAATGCTAAATTATTTTACTTACGATATGCAGGGACCGGCAGGCACAGCGCCTGTTGCCATACACACCGAACTGTCGTCAGCGCCATGGAACGCAAAACATCGCCTGCTGCGTATAGCGCTAAAGGCCCGGACTATTCCTGAAGATAAGTTGCCGCCGTCAAACCTGGTTTTCCTTATCGATGTATCAGGATCGATGAACGAAGAAAATAAATTACCGCTGGTAAAATCGGCCATGAAAATGCTGGTGGATCAGCTGCGCCCGCAGGATAGAGTATCCATTGTTACCTACGCCGGCCAGGCTGGTATTGACCTGCAACCTACTAAAGGCGACCAGAAAGCGACCATCGACAGCGCCATAGATATACTGAATGCTATGGGATCGACCAACGGTGGCGAAGGCATTAAGATGGCTTATAAACTGGCGCGTGAGCATTTTATTAAGGATGGCAACAACCGAATCATCATGGCTACCGATGGCGATTTTAACGTGGGCCCATCAAGCAACGAGGATATGGAAACGCTGGTAACTAAGGAACGCGAAAGTAATGTCGACCTTTCGGTAATGGGCTTTGGTATGGGCAACGTGAAGGATAGCAAAATGGAAACCATTGCCGACAAAGGAAACGGTAATTATTTCTATATCGATAACATCGACGAAGCACGCCGTGCGCTGGTAAGCGAATTTGGCGGTACCATGTTCACCGTAGCTAAGGATGTAAAGCTACAGGTTGAGTTTAACCCGGCTAAAGTGCAGGCTTATCGCCTCATCGGTTATGAAGACCGGCTATTGAACAAAGAAGATTTTAATAACGACCGTAAAGACGCCGGCGACATGGGCAGCGGGCATACCGTAACCGCTTTGTATGAAATTGTACCCGCAGGCATAAAAGATGAGCAGGTAGGCTGGGTTGATCCGCTGAAATACCAGAAAAACGAACCCACTGCCACATCCAGCAGCAGCGATGAACTGCTTACTATAAAATTCCGCTACAAACAACCGCAAAGCATGAAAAGTGAACTGAGCCAGGCGATAGTTAAGGACGAACCGAAAACATTCGAAAAAACATCAGCAGACTTTAAGTTCGACGCCGCCATTGCCGAGTTCGGTATGCTGATACGCGATTCGCAATACAAACAAAAGTCGACCTATGACGAAGCCATCAACTTGGCGAAACAAGGAAAAGCCGATGACAAGGATGGTTACCGCTCGGAATTTGTGAGATTGGTTGAAAGCGCAAAATTGTTAACGAAGAGTGCGCTGGCGTCGCAATAAAAAAATATCGCCCACTCAAGTGTCGACGCTTGAAACGGCGTAAATAAAATAAATTAAAAAATATTTTATTCCATTTATGGAATCCGGATACTTTCTGCATCCTATACATGGAACAAAAGATTTTTCACCTGTGCGATTCCCTCTCGCCACATAGGAATGGCGGGGAAACGGATACGAAAGGGGCTGTGTCCCTCCGCGCCTTCCTGTTGGGAGGGTATCGCACAGGTTTATTGTTTAACTAACACTTTTGAGCCGTGGCGTTGTGAAGAGTCCCGTTCCCCTGGTGAGAAGGGCGATTGTTGTGATGAGGAAGGGAGGGGTTGAGTATTTTTTTTAAGACCCTTCCCTTACCATCTTTGGTAGAAGGCTCTATTAACTGATCATATATATAACTGAGCGAAAGCGGCGGGCAGAGTTGGCCCGCCGTTTTGTTTTTTATAGGTTATATACATTTCATGGCTCTATTCTTGGCTAAAAGTATTTTATTGCGTAAATTCGTTTAAATCAAACGGATATTATGGAACTTATAATTGATTTTGATAAGATTAAGGACCCTACAAAACGGGAATGGCTAATCAGCTCATTGAAATTAATGAATATAGGGTTTCATACATCAGAACATCCGCAAAGCATTACTCAATATAACAGTGACCTTGAAGAAGGCAATAATGAAATTGAGAATGGAGAATTTACCACAGCTGCCGATCTGAAAGCTGAAGCAAAAAAATGGTAGTTGTTTGGAGTAAAAGTGCAAAAGCTGAATTAAAAAAGGCTTTTGAATATATTGCACTTGATTCACGGCAAAATGCAGAATTGGTTAGGGACACACTTATCGACATGACCGTTGACCTTTCATCAAATCCAGACAAGCATCCCTTTAGATAAATTTAAAACAGATAACGATGGCACCTGGCGTGTTTTCGAGAAATATCATTACCGGGTTTCTTATCGTGTATTAGGAAATGAGATACGTATTGTACGTATGCGTCATACCAGCAGATCACCCCTTATTTATTAATGATATAATGGGATCAAAAAAAGCGGCAGGTAAATTACCCGCCGCTTATACTTTTCAAAGTCTTGCTTCCTGACTCTTAACTCTCGTTTCTAAACTCAAACCATCAGCCTGATCGGGTCTTCAAGCAATGCTTTTACCGCTTGCAGGAATGCCGCGCCTGTTGCGCCGTCAACCACGCGGTGGTCGCAGCTTAGGGTTACTTTCATTACGTTGCCCGGTACAATAGCGCCGTTTTTAACAACCGGCACTTGCTGTATACCCCCAACTGCCAGTATACAGGCGTCAGGCGGGTTGATGATGGCGGTGAATTCTTCCACGCCGAACATACCCAGGTTAGAGATAGTAAAGGTTGAACCTTCCCAGTCGGACGGCTGCAACTTTTTAGCCTTAGCACGCGCCGCGAAATCTTTTACCTGTGCGGATAGCGCACCTAATGATTTTTCATCAGCATTACGTACCACAGGTACCAGCAAGCCTTCGTCAACCGCTACGGCGATACCGATATTGACCGATTCGTTGTAACGGATCTTATCGCCCAGCCATGATGAATTGATGTTCGGGTGTTGTTTCAGTGCGATAGCACACGCCTTCACCACGAAATCATTAAACGATATTTTAATAGATGACGACTCATTCACCTTAGTGCGCGTCGCGATAGCCTGATCCATATCTATCGACATGGTTACATAGAAATGCGGTGCAGTAAATAAGCTTTCAGCTAAACGCTTTGCAATTACCTTGCGCATTTGGCTAACCGGCTTCTCGGTGTATTTGTCAACGCCGCTATATTGTGTTGGCGCAACTGCTGCAGGTGCAGGTTTTGCAGGTTCCGGTGCTTTAGCAGCCGGTGCAGGTGTTGGTGCCGGAGAAGGTGCTGGTTTTGGTGCTTCTGGCGCTTTGGCAGCAACGGGTGCCGGTGCCTTTGGCGATTCCGGAGCCGGTGCCGGTGCAGCAACTGGTGTAGGTGCGGCAACTGGTTGTGGCGCCGCAGAGGCAGCTACAGGTTGTGCCGATGGTGCAGTACCTTCCAGATCCTTCTTCACTATACGGCCGCCTTCGGCTGAGCCTTTTAAGCTGTTCAGGTCGATACCTTTTTCTTTTGCTATCCTGCGTGCCAATGGCGATGCTTTTACGCGGCCGCCTTCGGTTGCAGTTTCTTCGGATGTCTCAACCGGCGCCTCGTTGGCCGGCGCTGCTTCAGCGGCAGGTGCAGCCTCCTCAGTGGGAACAGCGATTGCAGGTTCTTCGGATTTTGATTCAGGCGCAGGTGCTTGTTCTGTTGTTGGAGAGGCAGCAGCAATACCTTCCTGTTTCAGCAGTGGGGTAATATCTGTGCCTTCTTTACCTATAATGGCTATAATGCCGTGTACAGGGGCAGCTTCGCCTTCTTTAGGGCCTATATATAATAATGTGCCGTCTTCGTAACCTACAACCTCCATGGTTGCCTTATCGGTTTCCACGTCGGCCAGCGAATCGTCCGACTTTATTTTATCGCCAACTTTAAAGTTCCATTTATTGATCACGCCTTCCGTCATGGTATCACTCAGGGCAGGCATGCGGATCACTGTTGCAGGGATGCTTGCTAAATCAACCGGGGCTGCTTCAGCTTTTGGCGCTTCGGCAGGCGCCGGTGCAGCTTCCGGCTGTGGCGTTGCTTCTGCTGCCGGTGCAGCTTCTTCCGCAGGAGCAGCTTCGGCAGGTTTTTCTTCCTCTTTGTGCTCTTCGGCCTGTGGTGCAGGCGGCGGAGTTGCTGATTCTGATGCATCAGGGCCGGCCGCATCAAGGGCTGTTTTATAATCTTCGCCTTCGTTGCCCAATACGGCTATAACGGCATCAACAGGTACGGCCTGACCTTCAGGTACGCCGATAAACAGCAGCGTGCCTTCCTGGTACGACTCGAAATCCATCGTAGCCTTGTCGGTCTCCACTTCGGCAAGCACAT
Source organism: Bacteroidota bacterium (assembly GCA_013289045.1). Lineage (GTDB taxonomy): Bacteria > Bacteroidota > Bacteroidia > Sphingobacteriales > Sphingobacteriaceae > Mucilaginibacter. The sequence continues at coordinate 11,397 of JABDAU010000041.1, forward strand.
CGCCCGCCTTTATTTTATCCCCAACTTTTTTATGCCATTTAGCCAAAACACCTTCGGTCATGGTGTCGCTCATCTTTGGCATTTTTACAACTTCAGCCATATAATTGTGTTGATGGTAGTTTTAAATTGAATGTAATATAGTACTAATCCCTGATATAAGGGTAATCCTTCTGCACGTACACATCGGTGTAAAGCTCAGACGGATCAGGCCATGGCGATTCTTCGGAGAATTTCACCGACTCGTCAACCTCAGCTTTTATTTTTGCAGCAATGTCCTCAAACCACTTTTCATCAGCATAACCTTCTCTTTCAATGGTTTGTTTTATGATTTCGATAGGATCTTTTGCTTTATAGCTTTCCAGTTCCTCTTTAGTACGGTATTTCTGCGGATCGGACATCGAGTGGCCTTTGTAGCGGTAAGTACGCATCTCTAAAAAGGTTGGGCCTTCGCCCCTGCGTGCGCGCTGAACGGCTTCGTCCATTGCGTTGTGTACAGCAACCGGGTCCATACCATCAACCGGCGATGACGGGATACCGTATGGCAGCCCTAATTTATATATGTCCGTTTGGATGGTAGTACGCGCTACCGAAGTACCCATTGCGTAACCATTGTTTTCGCAAACGAAGATCACAGGCAGTTTCCATAACGACGCCATATTGAAGGTCTCGTTCAAAGCACCCTGGCGAACAGCGCCATCACCCATATAAGTAATGTTCACGTTATCGGTACCTTTAAATTGTTCTGCGAAGGCAATACCTGCGCCCAATGGGATCTGGCCGCCTACTATGCCATGGCCGCCGTAGAAATGTTTCTCTTTAGAGAACATGTGCATACTGCCGCCTTTGCCTTTTGAGCAGCCGGTAACTTTACCGTAAAGCTCGGCCATTACTGCGTTTGATGTTACGCCTTTAGCCAAAGCATGCGCGTGGTCGCGGTATGCAGTGATCATGCTGTCCTCCTGGCGGATAACCGACATGGCGCCTGCCAATACAGCTTCCTGACCGATATATAAATGGCAAAATCCCCTGATCTTCTGCTGGCCGTATAACTGGCCTGCTTTCTCTTCGAACCTGCGCATTAACAGCATCCACTCGTACCACTTCAGGTAGGTGTCTTTATTTATTTCGATCGAACTCATGTTTTCAAACGGCCAGATATGCTGGCGAAGCGCAAATCTAATATATATCCTGCAAATTTTCGAACGGCCTAAAGCCTGTAGGAATAACATTTCTTTGTAATTAATGCCTGAAGCCTTTTTTACCAAATTTTACTTCACAATTTGTTAACAGAGGCTCATTTTATTCCGGTTTTGTGCTAAATAGAGGACTATAATTTTTAATAATTTAATTTATAGTTACTAAAAGACTAAGAATCAGCAGTTAAGTAAATTTAATATTATATTTTTTTGAAAAATTATGCCTTTTATTTGCAATTTTAAAAAATATAGATAGTTTTGTAGGATAAGATATACACATTGTATAATTTAATGAACACTTTGTTGTCCCTGAACAGCAAACTATTGAATTGAATGAAGAAAGTTATATTAGCGCTTGCCCTGTTTGTTAGTGTAGTTGCCGCACAAGCGCAAACCAAATCGGCTGATCAACCTGCAGATAAACAGGACGATCAGGAATCTTTAGCAAAAGATTACCTCTCTCAAATCATGGGTGTGGCTATGTCGGCTACCTCTAACATGAAACTTTTCCACTTTGTATACGACTGGATCGGCACCCCTTACCACTTCGGTGGCAGCTCACGAAAAGGCATCGACTGCTCGGCATTTACAAAGGAATTATACAGTGAAGTATTTAACCTGGATATCCGCCGCAGCTCACGCGATATCTTTAGCATGGTGAGTCCTGTTGGAAAAGACGAACTGAAAGAAGGCGACCTTGTATTCTTTAAAATTCACAGCCGCCGCATTTCACACGTTGGTGTATACCTTGGCAACGGCCGCTTTGCACATGCCTCATCCCGTGGTGTGGCGATCAGCAGTCTGAGCGATGCTTATTACAGCCGGTATTTTTATAAAGGCGGACGCTTGTTAAGCGCTTACAAAAATCAGCTTGACAACTTGCCGGATGGCGGCAGTGATAACAGTAGTGGTGACGATAATTAGAAACCTAAATAACCGATCCTTTCAGCAATGAAAGGATTTTTTTTGTTTATGCAGTTCCTTAAACCGATATGTGCCGTTCTCCTGCTTTGTGTACTGTACTCATGCCAGGAATTGAATACCCGGGAGCAACAAGCCGTTACCGCTCCCAAAAAGTCCCAGCCTAAAAAGAGCATAACGCCGCCCAGGCACGATACCTTATGCATAACCGCCGTAGGCGATATTATGCTTGGCACCTCCTATCCCGATAAAAGTACCTTATCTCCCGACAGTGGTCGCTCCAGTTTTGCCGCTGTTGAAAAGTATCTGCACGGCAACGATGTTACCTTTGGCAACCTGGAAGGTACGCTACTCGATACCGGCAGCCCCGCGACATATAAGATGCATTTACGGAGCAAAGCTTATCTTTTCCGCATGCCTACCTGTAATGGCAAGACATTAAAAGATGCCGGCTTTAACGTATTAAGCATTGCCAACAACCATATAGGCGATTTTGGCGATAACGGCCGCCTAAGCACGATGAATACGTTGGATAGTGCCGGAATAAACTATGCAGGGTTGCTGGCGCATCCTACTGCGTTATTTAAAGTCAATGGCATAACCTATGGTTTTTGCGCATTTGCACCCAACAGCGAGGTTCAGCCATTGCTCGATCTGAAAAATGCCACACAGGTAATCCAGCAACTAAAACAGCAATGCGATGTACTGATCGTAGCCTTCCACGGCGGCGGCGAAGGTGTGGCTTTTGAGCACGTGCCATTTAAAATGGAATCCTTCTTTGGTGAAAAACGCGGCGATGTAAATAAATTTGCGCATACAGCCATAGATGCCGGCGCTGACGTGATACTGGGTACAGGCCCGCATGTAAGTCGTGCTGTGGAAATTTACAAGAACAGGCTGATCGCCTACAGTCTGGGTAATTTTTGTACTTATAAATCTGTTAGCGTTGCAGGCGTTTGCGGCATAGCGCCAATCCTTAAAATATATATTAATAAAAAAGGCGAGTTCTTAAACGGCCGGATCATCTCTGTTAAGCAAACGCATGACGGTGGCCTGCAACCTGACAGCCTGAATAGCGCCGCGCAACGCATCCGCATGTTAACGATGACGGATTTCCCGCAATCCGGCTTGGATATTAGTGATGATGGTTTTATTGTGAAGAATAATATGCGGTTGGATACGGTGGCGGTGCAAGATAAGTAAGCCCCCTTTTAACCACAGAGGGCACGGAGATTTACACAGAGGCCACAGAGAAATATTTGTGTTGACAGTATTTAATAATGGAGGCTTTTGATTCGCAAATTATCTGAACTCGAATTTGAGGAATTAACCGAATTCTAATAATTCATAAAATTCTTCAAATTCGAGTTCAGACAATTTGCGTTAGGGATAGCAGCGGATACAGGCACTTCGAGAGCCTCAGTGTGACAGCCGCGCTTAAGGCCTGCAGGCGTATGAGCGGAAAGCCCGGCCGCTTCGAGGGCCTCAGCGCCGGCTGCGGCAACGCACAAATGATCGGTTAGTCATAAATAGAACGTTACCAACAAACTTCCTGCTCTATGATTTGCATATGCAGGGATGGCTTCGTTCCTCGCCATGACGGTATAATTCGTCTTAATCTTCCTACTTCGTCTCATCCGTAGTATTCCGTACCAAGCCTATTCCCGATACGAAAAATATTATGCCTATAATACCTACCACTATCATGGTGGTAGCAGCGCCGGAATGGTTGATGATCAATACACCGGTATATATCAGTCCGATAATGCCAAGGATGGTCAGTACCGCACCGAAAGTTCGTTTCATGTTCATGGTTGTGTCGTTTTTAAAGGTTGATCAGAATAACGCTGGTGTATATCAGCACAATTATACCCAGGATGGTCAGCACAGCACCAAAGGTTTGTTTCAAGTTCATAGTTGTGTCGTTTTTTGATAGATGCTTTTTTTAAAAACAAATTGCACACCAATAATTAGTTATATATTTATTTAATTAAAAAAATCATTATGCAACCATTGGCTATAGGTGTTTTAGCACTTGTTTTTATTTTCCTGATCATTATCTTCAATTCATTTGTGACTGTAAAACAGGGCACTATTGCAGTAATAACTGTATTCGGCAAGTACCGCCGTATCCTCACTCCCGGCCTTAACTTTAAAGTGCCGCTCATCGAAAGCATTTATTCGCGTATATCTATCCAGAACCGCTCGGTAGAACTGGAGTTCCAGGCCGTGACCTTCGACCAGGCAAACGTTTATTTCAAGGCCATGCTGCTGTATTCAGTGCTCGACCAACAGGAACAGACCATAAAAAACGTTGCGTTTAAATTTGTTGACGAACGTAACCTTATGCAGGCCCTTGTACGTACAGTAGAGGGTTCGATACGTGCCTTCGTGGCTACCAAGCGGCAGGCCGAAGTGCTGGTGCTGCGCCGCGATATAGTGGAACATGTAAAAGAGCAGCTGGACCAGATCCTTGAAAACTGGGGTTATCATTTGCAGGACCTGCAGCTGAACGACATAACATTTGACGATGTGATCATGAAGTCGATGAGCCAGGTAGTAGCATCGAATAACCTGAAGGCAGCCGCTGAGAACGAAGGGCAGGCATTACTCATCACCAAAACCAAAGCTGCTGAGGCAGAGGGCAATGCGATCAAGATCTCTGCTGAGGCTGAACGCCAGGCCTCACAATTACGCGGGCAAGGCGTTGCATTGTTCCGCCAGGAAGTGGCTAAGGGTATGAGCGTGGCCGCATTGGAAATGGAAAAAGCGCATATGGATACCTCGGTGATCTTATTCACCATGTGGACGGAAGCCATCAAGCATTTCGCCGAAAACTCGGATGGTAACGTAATATTCCTTGATGGCTCGACCGATTCCATGTCGCAAACCATGAAAGAAATGATGAGCTTAAACCTTATGAGCGGAGATAAGTCAAAAACGACGAAACCAAAGGCATAGGAAATACTAATTGATTTACACTAATGAAATTTAAGCTATTGTGGGTGACAAGTGCGTTGATGCTGAATTTTATTACCCTGCAAAAGTTGGCTGCGCAGCAGCATGATTATCACCAGTTAACCATTGATGATTTCCAGGGCGTGCCGCGTTCAAACGGAACCGATGTAATTGCCTATACCAACTGCACCATCGATTTCCATTACGAAGCTGCACCTAAAAACGGTTATTACCTGCTCAACTTCCGCATTACCATGCAGATGAACCATAATAAATCTTGGATGGATAAAGCGCGTGTAATTTCGCAGCAGCAACTGACAGAGATATTACGCCATGAGCAGGGCCACTATATCATCGCCTTTATGGAGCAGCAGGAACTTTTGCGCGTTGTTGGCCGCACAGTCTTTCACGAAGATTATCAGCGTGTTGCACAACAGATCTTCGACCGTATAGATGCCAAATATAAACAGTTGAACCATGATTATGATGACGACACCCATCACATGGTCGACCGTACGCAGCAAACCAGTTGGAATAAATATTTCGACAAGCAGCTGGCGTATATGCCGCCGCCAAAGGAAGTATATTAATTTCCAGGGACTATTTCAGCCGCCGCGCTGATTATGTCCTGCTGAAAAAGGTCAGGCTCGGAATAAGGTATGCTATGGCCCGATTTTTCAAACACGAATATGCCCTTCTTAGGCGCTTTTATCAGCTTATAATATTCCTCGCTGATGGCATGGTTTGTTTGCTCGTCACTTTTACCTGCAAAGAAATAAACCGGGCAGTTTACAGCCGGTAACTCTTTCTTTAGGTCATGCACCCAGGCCTCGTTTATTAGTGAGTACATCCATTGCATTTGCGGATCAAAGAAGTAGGTGTGCAGCATTTGTTCATCCATTTTTGCGCCATTTATTAAAATGAACATCCACTTACGGTCGAGATATATTTGTTCTGTATTTTCAAACGGGATCTTTACACTATCCAGTTCAGCAATAGCTTTTTTGTTGGTATCACTTTTAGCCTTCTCTTTCATCTCCTGAAGCAACATTCTTTCGCTTGTTACCTGGTCGATCACCGGGCTTACTGCAAAATAAGCGTAAAGTTTTTCGGGCATATGCTTAGCCAGGTCAAAGCCCAAAACGGTTCCCCACGACCATCCAAATACAAATAATTTCTTACGTTGAAATTCACCGAGAAGGGTATCGACCATATCCCGCGCATCCTGTTCACAAAGGGTCACAGTAACAGGCTTTGGCGATGGGTTTAACTGCATCGTTTTTCCGCAATTGCGCTGATCCCATTCCACTAAAATAAAATGCTGCCTGAGGTTGGTTGTAAAAGTATCTGAGGTTCCGATACTCGATTGGCCCGGACCACCTGTTATGAATAGCAGCAAAGGCTTTTGCCTGTCGGCACCCCTGATGGATACAAATTGTTTGATACCGCCGATATTGAAAGTCGCGGTGGTATCTATTGGCTTTTGGGCGAAGGCAGCATTAAGGCAGCATAAATAAAGCAGCAAAAAGATTAGCTTCTTCATAGGACAGAATAGTTATATAAAATTACGTTAAGCAAAAGTAATTTACAACCCTGTAAGAATATCAGAATGCTTCACCTACAGATATAAACAATCCTCTCGATCCCTGGTTACCGAAACCATAATTGGCGGATACGTTGGTTTTTGAAACCTTATTCAACTTAATTCGCAGCCCCGGCCCGAAACCCGGCTGAAAGGCTTGAAGCTTTGTGCCCTGCCCTGCTGAAAAAGATTCGGCGTTAAGAAATACGGTGCCGCCTATTAAACCATTTGCGGTGATGCGATAACGATATTCTCCTTCAAAATATACCATCTGCGAGCCGCGAAACCTGCCCTGTATATAACCGCGACCGGTTGCCCAGTTGCTGTCCCATCCCGTGGCCGGCAGGTCGAGATATGGCGGCTTACCAGCTACGATAATCCAGTCATAATTCCACAATGCCAGTACGTTTCCCGAGCCTTCGGGCAAGTTGAAATATTTGCGCGCATCGAAGATCACCGACTGCCATTCGCTGGTGCTGCCAAAAGCCTTGTCGGCGGTACGTAATTGAAGCCCTATATATGCGCCTTTAAACGGATTGATGGAATTATCGCGCGAATCGTAAACGCCATTTAATGTAAAGCCGGATGATATCGAGCGGTTAGATGTACCATAGTTGGCGTAGTCGGAAACCATCCCGTTATTATTTCCTTTTTCGGAAATATTAAAGTGATCATCGAAATCAAATCCTATACCGGCAAAAAAATTTCCCGTAACCTTACGCAGTACCGTTTCATAAAGCTGGACGAGCGAATAATCCATTGGATCCTCGTTGGCGATCTTGGAGTCGCTGCCTAAGCCGTAGGTACTTTGCGGATATTTAAGGTATGCATAGTTGCCGATGAACTCGTAGTTATTATCTTTTGTAAAAAAGTTTGTCTGCACAGGCATAATGAACTGCTTTTTCTCTGTGTAAGACGCACTTGCCACAATTGATGAAATGCGCGATTGCGGACCGGTACGGAAAGCCACATTGCCCGAAACCACAAGGGCAAAATTGGTAACCAGCGTATAGCCAATGGCCGGCACAACGGATATTTGTGGCTTTGTAGTAATGGAATCTACTTCAGGCGCAGACTTACTATGGAACAATTCATCCAGCTCATCCGAAAGGTCTTTTTGTGGAGTGCCTTTTTCGGTAACCACTACTGTATCAGCTTTTTTGCGGGACTGCTGTCCTGGTGGTAATATCTTCTTTATAGGCACTCCCTGCTGTGTTTGCTGGGCGCAAACCGGCAATGTAAATAATGCTGATACTATAAAAAGTATAAATTTCAGGTTCTGACGCATCAGTTTGTCAGTTAAATAATTGACCGGCGAATATCTATAATATTATATATAAATCAATATTAAATAGATATAGTTTCAAGATTTCTTCATTTCATATAGCCAGCGGGAATAAAATAATCGATCAGCATCTGTAAAAAGAGATATTAATAACGATTAAAATATTATCCTTTCGAAAGCTGCCTTCTTTTATCTGTTAGGTACTGTTATGTATAAAAATTCCCCAATTATTTTAGATAACACTTTCAAATTATATATTTGCATTATTACCGTAACAGTACCATACAGCAGACAACACCTAAGAATGGATTATATTAAAATAGATGCAGATTCGCCTGTTCCAAAATACAAGCAGATCGTCAATTCTTTTCATGTGGCTCTGGAAGAAAAACTGTTAAAAAAAGACCAGAAGCTACCATCTATAAACGAACTTTCGAAGAAATTTCAGCTATCCCGTGATACTGTACTTGCGGCGTTTAACGATCTGCAGACGCGCGGCATCATCGTTTCAAAACATGGCAAGGGTTTTTACGTCAGCAAGGAAAACCCATCGCAGCAGCATAAAATATTTCTGCTTTTTGATAAGCTGACTTCATATAAAGAAGACCTGTACGATGCCTTTAAAGAAGAGCTCAAACGCAAAGGCACTGTTGAGATTTTCTTCCATAACTTTAATACAAAAGCTTTTGAGACTTTAATAAAGGAAAGCATTGGCAATTATACGGCTTATGTGGTGATGCCTATCCCCACAAAAACGATTACCGAAACGCTGGAGCTGATCCCAAAAGATAAACTGTACATCCTCGACCGTGGCCGTAAAATGTATGGGCAGTATTATCCTTCAGTTTGTCAGTCGTTCAGGAAGGACGTTTACAATGCATTGGTTTCAGGATTGAAGCTTTTGAAAAAATATGATAAGCTGATCCTGATGTTTTCAGAAGACGGCCATGCGCCGATGGACATTAAGCGCGGCTTTATTCAGTTTTGCAGCGATTACAAATTTGAGCACAAAGTTACCACGAAAATGGATCGAGAAGTGCGGAAAGGCGAAGCCTATTTGGTTTTAGAAGACAAAAAACTTGTTGCCTTAGTAAAGCAGGCGCAGGAAAACGATTACCGTTTAGGCAAGGATATTGGCATTATATCTTACAACGACACGCCTTTGAAATCGGTAGTAGCCAATGGCATTACCGTTATATCAACTGATTTTGATGCGATGGGCCGCAATCTCGCTAACCTTATCCTCAACAAAAAGAAAGACCATATCGAAAACCCAAGTAGCCTGATCATCCGGGCATCTTTATAAACAGATTATGAATACGATTAGCGATAACAGCATAAAATTCAACAATACCGAAGGCGCTTTGGCCGGCGATAAAGTGATAGAAAGCCATAAAACCATAGGTCAGCTAAGCGGTATGTTTGCCGATGAGGAGGCGCGAAGTAAGATGGATCCGTCACAGCAGGTTTACCGTGTACAGGCATATTTACCTGTGCCCGATGGCACTCACGCGGGACTATTCTTTGGCACGACCTGGATAAAACCCGGCAAAGTTGGCGACGAATATTTTATGACGCATGGTCATTTCCACCAACTGGCCGATCGCGGCGAGTATTACTGGGGATTAAAAGGGAACGGCGTGCTGATCCTGATGGACGAACAGCGAAACGGCCGCGCGGAATATATGTACCCGGGCAGTCTGCATTATATTCCGGCCTGCACGGCGCACCGCGTTGCCAATACAGGCGATGAAGAACTGGTTTTTAGCGCATGCTGGCCATCAGATGCAGGGCATAATTACGATGAGATCAAGAAAAACGGCTTTTCAAAACGCCTGTTCGACCGCAAAGGCGTACCTACTTTGGAAGATATATAAACGATATGAATTTCTATCCCGGTTTAAATATCCATCCTACCGATCATCCGCTTGGGTTCGAATATGGCAGCGATTGCTTCGGCCCAAAAGTGGAGCAGCGTAAACTCGACGATATCCGCAAAAGTCTCCGCGAACCCAATTGTGATGGCCCCGAAGTGGTGTATTCCATAGCGATGGATGTTGGCAAGACGAAGGACAAACCTACGCTGCAAAAAATGATGCTTTTATATGGCGTGGTAACTTATGCCGCAGGTAAGCTGGGCGATGAGCCGGTACGCAGCCAGGGGCATATTCATAAAAAATCGTTGCACAGCGGCTGGTCGCCGCCGGAATTGTACGAGATATGTAGCGGTAAGGCCATTATTTATATGCAGGAATTTGCGCAGGATGATCCAGGTCGCTGTTTTGCGGTTTATGCAGGCCCGGGCGATACGGTAGTTGTACCGCCAGAATGGGCACATGCCACCATCAGCGCCGACCCAAACACACCGCTAACCTTCGGCGCCTGGTGCGACAGGGAATATGGTTTTTTGTATGACAAGGTCCGTGCGCATAATGGCCTTGCCTGGTACCCGCTGATCAATGCAGATGGTGCGATTGAATGGAAGCCCAATACCAATTATGAACCGTCGGAATTAATCATTAAAGAACCTGCTGATTATAGTAATTCTCTCCAAATCGGAAAAAGCGTTCCTATTTACACCCAGTTCGAGCAGGACCCTGCCAAATTCCAGTGGGTATCGCAGCCGGTTTTGAAAGCCGCTGTTTGGGAGAATTTTGTACCGTGAAAATTTTAGTTTTCGTTTAACCACTTAGCTTAACCACAGAGGACACTGAGATGTACACAGAGATCTCAGAGCCTTTTCTTGTAGTTTAAGAGGCCGCTTTTCACTTTGTGGTTTCAGAGTACCGTGCATTTTACCCCCACCTCCGTAGGAGTCCTTTGGACCGGCCTCCCCTTAATCTTAGGGGGAGGCCGAGTATAGAGCGACAGGTAATGAACTATGTGCGTTAGGGATTGTAGGGGTTTAGCCCGCAGGGCCGGAGCGCAGCGTAGCCCCGAAAAGCCCGGGCCGCTTCGAGGGCCTCAGCGCGGGCTGCGGTAACGCCCTGTGTTAGTTAATTAGAGATTAGTGCTTAGCCCGATCGGTGACACACTAAAATATCAACTAAAAAATCAGTCCTGGAAATTTATTAAAATGAACAATTATATGTAGTATTGTATCTACATACTAAATTAAATATTTTGGATTAGTAAAACGATTAACTATGATATTTAAACAGATTTGCTATTTTTAGTGCGCCAATTATAGTACCGGAAATAACAGGCTGTGATTAATACCTAACCTATTTTATAACTAATAACAGCAGAACATTGAGACACGCGAATTACGACAAATTTCCTTTTGTGCAGGTTGAGGCCGAAAATACCTCATGCATAAGCGGCTGGGAAGCGATTGGCAAAAAGTTGAATGATGAGATCAGCTCGTCGGGCAAAAAAATAATTGTGGTAGAATGCTACCAGGGCGTACATGAAGATGAACTGGTAAGCAGCCTGAAGACGACCGTAAAGCACGACGTGTGGATCAACGCAACGGATGCTTATAAAAGCGAACAGGAAATACTGACTATGACTTACCCGGATGTAACCGACGACAGGATCTTCGGCTACCTTACCCGGCTAAACGTAAGCGATTTCCTTGACAAACAAAAAATAGCCGAATTGTATGACAAGGCCATTGCAACAGACGGCATAGTAATAATATACGGCACCGGGGCGAGCCTGGTGGCCCCCAAATACGATTTGCTGATATATGCCGATATGGCGCGCTGGGAAATACAGTTGCGCATGCGCAAAAAGGAAGTGAACAACATCGGCATCAATAACAGTGATGAAGAGTTCTCTATTCAATATAAAAGAGGGTTTTTTGTGGACTGGCGTGCCTGTGACAGGTTGAAGAAACAGCTTTTTAACAAGATAGATTATTGGCTGGACACCAACAAAGCAGGCAGCCCTAACCTTGTAAAAGGCGAGGCGATACTAAAAGGCATGCAGCTGGCAGTGAACAAGCCGTTTCGCGTGGTGCCGTTCTTTGACCCGGGGCCATGGGGCGGGCAATGGATGAAGGAAGTTTGCGATCTCGACCGCGATGTAGTGAACTATGCCTGGTGTTTTGATTGCGTACCAGAGGAAAACAGTTTGCTGCTGCGCTTTGGCGATACGGATGTGGAGATCCCATCGATCAACCTGGTATTCCATCAAACCGATGCACTGATGGGCGCGAAAGTACATGCACGGTTTGGCGATGAGTTCCCGATACGGTTCGACTTCCTGGATACTATAAAAGGCGGTAACCTGAGCTTGCAGGTGCATCCGCTGACGGAATACATACAGGAAAAATTCGGCATGCATTATACGCAGGATGAGAGTTATTATTTCCTGGATGTGGATGAGGCGGCTGAGCCTGTTGTTTTTTTAGGTTTAAATGAAAATATCGACGCTGACGCGATGATAGCAGACCTGCAGGCAACGCAACGCGGCGAGAAACTGTTTGATGACGAGAGATTTGTAAAAAAATGGCCGGTAAAGAAGCATGATCACGTCTCCATCCCGGCAGGAACCGTACATTGCTCGGGCGCGGGCGGAATGGTGCTTGAAATTAGCGCCACACCTTATATCTTTACATTTAAGCTGTGGGATTGGGGACGCTTAGGAATGGACGGTAAACCAAGGCCGATCAACATAGAGCACGGCAAAAATGTGATCCAGTGGGATCGCGACGAACATTGGGTAAAGGAGCACGCGCTGAACCTGGTTGAACCACTGGGTAGTGGCGATGGCTGGCGCGAGGAACGTACAGGTTTGAACGAACTGGAATTTATAGAAACACGCAGGCATTGGTTCACCGGAAAGGTAACGCACAACACTGATGGGATAGTGAATGTGATTAACCTGGTGGAAGGCCGCGAGGCGATAGTGGAAAGCCCGACCGGCGCATTTGAGCCGTACGTGGTGCACTATGCCGAGACGTTTATTATACCCGCAGCCGTTGGCGAATACACCATCCGCCCATATGGCGAAGGCGAAGCGCAGGAATGCGGCACTTTAAAAGCATATGTGAGACTTTAAACTAAATAAACCAAATTATGAACGAAGGAACAACATCAGGAGGCTCAACCACGGGCTTCGTGGTCAAATTAACAGTGGTGGCCGCACTCGGCGGTTTCTTATTCGGTTATGATACTGCCGTGATATCTGGCGTGGTGCCTTTTATCACCACTAAGTTTGCATTAACCGAAGGCATGGTTGGCTATGCCGTTAGCAGCGCGATTGTAGGCTGTATTATAGGCAGCCTTTCAGCCGGCCCGATAAGCGACTCGGTAGGAAGGAAAAAAGTTTTGATCTTCACGGCAGTATTATTTGCTATCTCATCCATTGGCGCTGCAGTAGTTAACAGTCTTACCGGTTTCGTTATCTTCAGGGTGATCGGCGGTATTGGTATTGGTGCGGCATCGATGCTATCGCCATTGTATATATCAGAAGTTTCGCCTGCTAAGATCCGCGGTACATTGGTGAGCATTTACCAATTAGCTATTGTTATCGGCATTTTAATTATTTATGGCGTTAACTGGAAAATAGCAGATTTTGGCACCGACCAATGGAAGGTTGATACCGGCTGGCGTTATATGATCGGCTCCGGATTAGTACCGTCGGCCATATTCCTGGTGCTGTTGTTTATCGTACCGGAAAGTCCGCGTTGGCTGATCAAAAACAAACGCCGCGCAGAGGCAATGGATACATTGGAAAGGCTAAACGGCAAGCAGGAAGCCATTGCCGTAGCAAATGAAATAGAATCTACACTTAATGTAGAGGAAGGCACCGTTGGCGAATTATTTAAACCCGGTCTGCGCATGGCAATGATAGTCGGTTTATTCCTGGCGCTTTTTTCGCAGATCACAGGCATTAATGCCATCATCTATTACGCACCGAGCATATTCAAAACCGCGGGTTTCAGCACAGATAGTTCTTTGCTAACCACATTTTTAATTGGTGGTATCAACTTCATATTTACACTTGTGGCTATTGTGCTGATAGACAAAATGGGACGAAAAAGCCTGTTGCTTTGGGGTGTTGCAGGCATGATCTTAGCCCTTGCAGGTACAGCTTATTGTTTCCTGGCACATGTGGCCGGCATATGGCTGGTAGTATGCGTATGTTTCTATATAGCCTGTTTTGCGGCTTCGTTAGGCCCAATTCCATGGGTTATCATTTCCGAAATATTCCCAACCAAAACACGCGGCGTGGCCATGTCTATTGCCACAACCATGCTTTGGATAGGCACATTCCTTATATCATTATTTACGCCGATCATGCTTGCGGCGGGTAACATTGGCAAAACAGCTGCCGAGGCCGGAGGTTATACCTTCCTTATTTTCCTGTTCAATGCTGTATTGCTATGGCTTTTCACTAAGATATGGATACCGGAAACCAAACAGAAGACACTGGAAGAAATTGAATTAAGCTGGAAGAAGTAATTCTTTTCACTCAATTATTCTTAAAAAGGAGCAGGATATCTGCTCCTTTTTTATTTATCAATACATGAAAAGCTTTTACTGTTATGTACTGTATGGTTTTTATTGGCCGTACAGTGTTAAAAATAGTAAACTGATAATCAACGCCATGGGCCCATTTCCATAAAATGCGCATCCTTAAAGTACATACATTTTAAATTTGTTAGTACATTTATTTTGTAAACCAATTACATGCTTATTTAAAAAATGAGAATCAAACCGTTGATCATATTGTGCGTGACGTTTTTGTTGCCGTCTGCTGGTTTTTGCCAGGGCAATTATAAGATCATTCCTGATCCGCCTTATAGTAAATATACCTTGTTAAGTCCGACAGCTATTACCACAAAAGGCTGGTTACGCCAATTTTTGGAATATCAGAAAACCGGGCTTACCGGGCATATCGAAGATGCCGGTTATCCGTTTAACACTGGCATGTGGACGGCGGAGATCAACAACGGCAATAACGAGATCTACTGGTGGCCTTATGAGCAAAGCGGTTACTTTGTAGATGGCTGCCTGAAGGCGGGTTACCTGCTGCGCGATACTATGCTCATAAATAAAGCCAGGAAACAGGTAAATTATGTATTGAACAAGAACAATGCTGATGGCCGCCTCGGTCCGCAGGATTTGAAGGGGCGTTGGAATAAATGGCCGTATACGGGCTTCCTGCGTTCGTTTATGACCGAATATACTGTAAACCATGATCCGCGGATTGTAGATGCCATGCTGAAACATTATTCCACCTATAAGGGTGAAGAGTTTGCCGATGAACTCGACCTGTGCAATGCCGAGGAAATGTGCTGGCTGTATGGCGTGTCCGGCAATAAAAAGATGCTGGATATGGCGGAAACCGCTTACGCGACATTCAAATCTGACCATAAATACCGCGACAGGGATGGCCGCGACATCAATTTCGCATCGGACATGGTACCGAATTATCATGGTGTGGTGTATATCGAGATCGTGAAGATCCCCGCTATATTGTACAGCTATACCGGCAAAAAGGAATATTTGAATGAGGCGCTGCATGGCATTTCACAAATGGAGAAATACGATATGCTGGCTTCGGGCGTACCGAGTTCCACCGAGCATCTGAATGGCATTTCGGAAACTGCCGGGCATGAAACCTGCAACCTCTCTACCATACCGTATACCTATGGCTATATGCTGCAGATCACGGGCAATGCCTTGTGGGCCGACAAGATAGAGAAAGCTGTTTTTAATGCAGGGATTGGCGCAATAACCAAGGATTTCCGGTCGGAACAATACTTCTCGGCGCCCAACCAGTTTATCGCTACCATGACCTCGAATCATCTTGGCTACAACGACACCCGCATGGCCTTTTTGCCCGGTCATGATACGGAATGCTGCACCGGCAATGTAAACCGCTTTATGCCCTATTATATCGACCTGATGTGGCTCGCTACAAAGGATGATGGCATCGCGGCAACATTATTTGGGCCGGGAGAGATCGAGGCAAAGGTTGGAAAAGATAAAAAAGCCGTAAAAATTACAGAAACAACAAAATATCCGTTCGAGGAAAAGATAGATTTTACCATCAGCACTGATGGCGAAGTAAAATTCCCATTTCAACTGCGTATACCGGCCTGGTGCTATTCACCGTCTATAAGTATTAATGGCAATCATCTTATTGATATGATAAGATCCGGAGAATTTTATACGATCAACCGCACTTTCAAAAATGGCGATAAGATCGAGCTATCGCTCCCAATGCATGTGCAGCTCACTAACTGGCCCCACGATGGCGTTACAATTGAGCGCGGGCCAATTGTTTACAGCTACCCGATAGCTGCAAAGGTTGATACTGTGCACGATTATAAAAAGTCAACCACAGCATTTCCGGGTACGGAGTATCAACCTAATGGCGCCTGGAATTATGTATTACTGGCAAAAAACGCCGGTGATGTACAGGTGATCAAAAACAACTATAAAGGTTATCCCTGGAGCTCAAGTGTAGCACCGGTGATATTAAAAGTCCCTGCTGAGCGGCTGGCCAATTGGAAATTGCATCCTGGTAAAGATTCTAAAGGTGAGCAGATACTGCAAACTTCGGCGTTCCCTGAAAAGCGGGATAGTCTTGGTAAAAAGGAATATATCGACTTAGTGCCTTACGGGAGCACATTTTTAAGGGTGACCGTGTTTCCGAAGGGAAATTAAAGCCCCACACGTCATGGCGAGGAACGAAGCCATCCCTGCACATGCAAATCAAGGAGCAAAAAGTTCATAAAAATAACGTCATTTAACAACCATCCGTTCCGTTGAAAGGATAACGCAGAGGTGGCTTCGTTCCTCGCCATGACGACCATTTTGTTAGCATGGCGCCAACAAAAAACCCTTAGCTTATGGCCAAGGGTTTCGCAATTCAGGTCAATAGTTTATTGGTATTGTATATAAATAGGGTATGGTTTGTATTTCAAAACTTCCGTTGGCGTAAGCATATGGTGCGGCGCTTTCTTCAGGTCGTTTTTGTAGAACAGTTTGAAACCTGTAAACTGTACCGGCTCAGGATAGATGAAGTTGCGGTAAGTACCTGTTTTCAGATCTGGTTCGCCCCAGCCATCCATATTTATCAATATTTGCGTCTCTTTGTGCAGTTTGATCTGTTTATAGTTGGTCAGCATCTTTTTGGTAAAGCGGTGCACGATAAAGATCTTTGGTGGCAGGTGGTTCTCATCCACAATTTTTGAAAGATAGGCCGATACATAATTCACATCGGCAGCATCAAAAGTACCGATCTTTTTGCCCGGCAGGGTGCCATCCTTCATTGAGAATTCAGGGTCGATACCGCAATGCACATTTGGCATTTTCCAGTATTTTTCCAGTAAAGGCATCTCGGCACGTATGTTACTTAACGAAACCTGGATATCAAGGAAAACTATTGCATGCGCCTTTTTAGCGAGGTATAAAATAGTATCTATCTGTTTGAATGGCATACGGTGACGGTACATATGGTCTTTACCCGGGTCACCGCTGGCAACAACGGCTATATAATGCAATGCTGGTTGTACAGGTGTAGCAGGATCAGCTTTTTCCCATTCTTTAACGGCTGCATGCAGGTGCTGCAGCATTTCGTTTGGCGGAAGCTCACCCAAAATGCCCATCTTTTTCGAGTACAGGTTACCATAGTAAGCAACCACCCTTTTGAACGGCAAAATAGCGCCCGGAAGCGGATATGGCTGATTTTTAACAGGCCATTTGCCGGTGGTATCGCCATGTGCCAGCTTCTTCATCAATGAATCGTACAGCTTTTTATTCAGCGGAGGATAAGAAACCGGTGCAACGGTTGTATCTACGGCCGCGGTGGCGTCTGCCTTTGCACTATCTGCCGGCTTAGTGGTTGCTGCCGCTTTCTGGCCTGCTTTTGCCGAAGAGCTGTTATTGCTGCAATTCGTCAGGATAAAAAGGGAGAACAAAAACAATGAGGAGGAGAAAATAATGTTTTTCAGTTTCATTTCTGGTGGTTTCTAAAGGGCAAAATAACACCTTTTATGATGCAACTTTAGCGAAAGTTATCAACAAGTTAAGATCAATTGCGGGTTTTATAAAACTTCCCAAAAACACCCAAAGGCAGTTTGGGCCCGGCAGTGGCTTGCAGGTATAGTTCACCGGTTTGGAGATTTTGCGCTTGCGGGTATGCGCTTTTGATGAGGTTCTCTACAATAACCGATGAAAAGCCAAGCGAATAGGTATTCAGGATTAAAAAATGCTCATCCGGGTCGAGCAATTTTACTACGTCCTGCATCATTTCATTAATGTGGTCTTCCAGCTTCCATTTTTCGCCGTTTGGGCCGTGGCCGTATGCCGGTGGGTCGAGGATAATGCCGTTATATTTTTTGCCGCGTTTCAATTCGCGTTTTACAAATTTCAGCGCATCTTCCACCATCCAGCGGATATCTTTTATTCCTGATAATTCCTGGTTCTCGTTGGCCCAGGTAACTACTTGCTTTATGGAATCCACATGCGTAGTTTCTGCACCTGCCGCAGCAGCGATCAGCGAAGCGCCGCCGGTATAGGCAAACAGGTTAAGCACTTTTGGCGATGGTGTTTTAAAGCGCTTTACGTTTTCGGAAATATAATCCCAGTTAACTGCCTGCTCCGGGAAAATCCCCACATGTTTAAATGAGGTTAATGCCAAGCGGAATTTTATCGCAACGTCATTGTTCTCGTATTCAATATGCCAACGGTCGGGCGTTTTCACATTTTTTTTGACCCACTCGCCTGTGGTTGCTGAACGCCCTTTGAATTTAATATGGTGAAGCTTTTGCCATTCACTTTCAGGTAATGCCTTGCCCCAAACCGCCTGTGGCTCGGGCCTGATAAGGATCACGCTGCCGAAGCGCTCCAGCTTTTCAAAATCGCCACAGTCTATCAGCTCGTAATCTTTCCAATGTTGCGGTGTGAGGAGTTGGATCATTCTTAGTTTGCAGTTATCAGTTTGCTGTTTACAGCCATTAATCGTGCAAATATAATTATTAAACCAAGTAATAGATACCGGAAAACTCCAAACCGGGAACGCAAACTATATGCTACTTGTTACCCTTCTCCTCTTCCATTTCAAATATTTTTGCCAGTTCTGCTGTTTGCCTTGGCCCCGGCGCATCAAGCTGTACAATTTTGCCATCGCTATCTATCAACACAAACTTAGGAATAGAGTTAGCCATAAAACTGCGCTGTGCCGAGCCTTCGTTATCAAAAAACTGCGGCCATGTTGGTTTATCTTCTTTCATTGCGCCAAGCCATTTATCATGCTCATCCAGCACAGCAACGCTCATAAATGCGATGTGCGGGTCGTTTTTATATTTTTCATACAGCTTTTTAAAGTATGGCGTTTCCATCCGGCACGGGCCGCACCAGCTTGCCCACAGGTCAATGTAAAGTATTTTGCCTTTAAAACTATCCAGGCTATACTTTTTACCGGTACTATCCTGTACAGTAAATGCAGGGGCCGGCTGGCCTATCGCAATTTTTAGCAGGTCATGTTCCTTTTCTTTCATCGCGACATATAGCTTTGTACGTTTAGCAGTGTCGGCCAATTGGTCTATATATTTCGGGAAAGCTTTTTCATAATCAAACAATTCCTCGTACGAACGGCAGTACCGTATAGTTTGATCCAGATAATTGTACAATGTCTCTTCCCTTATTTTTCCTTTATAATCATTTGCTATAATTTTTACAAAGTCGATCTTGAACCGCCGCTTATCAACCACGGTAGAATCCTTACGAAATTGCTCTTCCCATATAAAAATAAAATAGTCGTTCGCCATCAGGTTGCGGTACATATCCGATTTCATGTACTCGTCATTGAATAAATTATTCAATATGCCTGGCTTAGCCGTTTTTGGCAGATAATCGTTTGAAGGATTGTAGTTAATGGTATTAGCCTCCGCCTCGAAGTTTTTCTTCACAAAATCCACCGCCTGTTGTGCTGTAAAGGTTTTATCATCAATCGCGTGATTTACGAGGTAATACAATGCGTCGAACTTTATATCCAACAATGCCCGCTCTTTAAAATACCCGTAATAACTATCGGCTGCGGTTTTACTTTTAAGGGTGATGCGCGCTATCGAGTCCTGTATCGTTTTCCTGCGGTTCACATACTTTAGCAGGTCTTGTTTATTCATATTATACCATTGCTGTGCCGGCTCACTGCGCGTCAAGGTTGAATCTCTTTTAAAAATGAATTTATTTATCGCAGAACCATACCCGGACACTTGCCTGGTGAGGTAAAAAGTTTTTGCATCGCTGGCATTGCCGGTGATCCTGAGGTGGTATGAAGGCGCTATGTAAATATCGCCAAGCCATGTTCTTCCGTTAGAGAACTGTACACTGTAAGGCCTGGTAAATTTTGTGGATCTTAAATAAAAATTGCCGTCTTTATCAGCATCACATTCTTCAAATATAAAGCCATCACCCGAACGGCATCCAATGGATATTTTGTTAACCTTTAAGCCGGTTATCCGTCCTTCAATAATTACCGGCTTTGGGTTGTCTGCAGGTTTTTGGGCAATAGCAAGCCGACTAAATAACAGCAGTGCTGTAAACAATAAGATCTTCTTCATAGGTTTAATGCAGGGGTTAGGTGCGCCTGTTATAATCAGAACACCTGAAAAGACAGAAAGGACTATATGTAATTATTCTTTTACAGAGAAAAAGGCTTACAGCTTCGCTTTAGCTGCCTGCATAAATTTGCTGGCGAATACGAAATCGTTCAGCTCTTTATTATCGGTGTGAGCGATCTCCTTGTTGGTGCCTTCCCACCATTTTTTGCCGTTGTAAAGGAAAATGATGTGATCGCCGATGCCCATTACCGAGTTCATGTCGTGGGTAACGATAACAGTTGTGGTATTGTATTCCTGCGTCAGCTCGCTGATCAGCTCATCTATCAGGATGGAAGTTTTTGGGTCGAGGCCGGAGTTTGGCTCATCCACAAATAAATATTTTGGCTGCATGGAAATGGCGCGGGCTATGCCTACACGCTTTTTCATACCGCCGGATAATTCAGATGGGAACAGTTTATTTTTACCTTTCAGGTTCACCCTTTCAAGGCAGAAATTGGCGCGATCGAGCTTTTCTGCTTTTGTCATATTGGTGAACAGGTTGAGCGGGAACATAATGTTCTCTTCCACATTCATCGAGTCAAACAAAGCCGAATTCTGGAACAACATACCGATGTGCGTACGGATAGGTACGCGCTGCTCAAAGTTCATATCCGTAAAATTCTGCTCGTCGAAAAAAACCTGGCCTTTTGTAGGCTCATGCAGACCAACTATACACTTAAGCAAGGTAGTTTTTCCGGAACCTGAACCACCGATGATGAGATTATTCTTGCCTGATTTTAATTCAGCGCTTATGCCTCGCAGCACATCGTTCTCGCCAAAAGTTTTTGTAATGTCTTTTACGGTGATCATAACAGCAAGCTTGAAATAACCAAATCGGCAAATAATATCCAAATACAGCTATAAACTACGCCTTTGGTGGCAGACTGGCCAACCTCAAGCGCGCCTCCCGAAGTATAGAAGCCGAAATAAGCGCAAACGGATGTGATGATAAACCCAAATGAAATAGACTTTACTGCACAAACAGTAACGATAACGTGGTTAAAGCCATCGCGTAAACCGTCAAGGTATAAAGTAGTCGGGATGTCATGTGAAGTAAGGCAGGCAAGATAACCGCCACCTAAACCCAGCACTACTGAAATAATGGTCAGCAGCGGTATCATGGAAACACCTGCAATGATCTTTGGTGAAATAAGATAGCCCGGCGCATTAACACCCATAATTTCCAGCGCATCTATCTGCTCAGTAACGCGCATAGTGCCAATTTGAGAAGCGCTGCTTGAACCCCATACCTACGGCCGCTGCCTGCTGGCTAATTGCTATGATTTTGAACCGGTGCCCGACAGTGTAGACGCCAAATATATTTTAGGTGGACAAGGCAATTTGTGGACAGAATCCGTAACCGACGAACGCCAGGTGGAGTACATGACATGGCCGCGGGCGATGGCGATAGCCGAAGTATATTGGTCGCCAAAGAAGGGAAAAAACTATAATGTATTTGTACAGCGTGTGGAAACCCACTTCAAAAGGCTGGATGCTTCGGGTGTAAAACATGCCAATAGCATTTATGATCCTTTGATCAGTACCACCAAAGCAAAGGGCGATACTACATTTAAGTCGGTGGAGATCAGTTTGAACACAGAGATGAAAGGACTGGATATCTATTATACCTTCGATACTTCGCTGCCTGATGATCGTTCTCTGAAATACGAAGGCAAGCCATTATCCGTGCCAAACGGCGCGAGCGAAATAAAGGCTATTACCTATCGCAACGGCAAACCAATAGGCAAACAGATAGACCTGAAATTAAAAGACCTTTACAAGAAAACGAATTAGGGCTGAAGTGGTTAATACTATCACATTAACGTCAGCGTTTAACA
>JABDAU010000042.1:0-2054 GCA_013289045.1 Bacteroidota bacterium
TTATCATCGCAGTAATTTTAGCGGCCGTTCTCATTTGGTTCTTTTTCATACGAAAGCCAGCCGCACCGGTGGTTTTGCAAACTTCCAAACCGGCTACTGGGTATATAGCAACCAGCGTAACCGCTACAGGAAGAATAGAGCCGGTGGATACCGTGAGCGTTGGTACCCAGGTTTCGGGCACACTTCAGTATTTATATGCTGATTACAATTCAAAGGTTAAAAAAGGTGAACTGATCGCCTCTCTTGAAAAGACTTTATTACAAGCCGCGCTCGAACAGGCACAAGGTGGTTTACTAAATGCGCAAAGTACGCTAATCCTGCAAAAAAATAATTTCGACAGGCAAAACATCCTGTTCAAAACAGATGCGATCAGCAAAGCTGATTATGATTCTGCCCTGTCGGCTTATAATTCTGCAAAAGCAAATGTAAAATCAGCCGAAGGCACCGTATTGTCTGCAAAAAAGAATCTTTCCTATGCCGATATCTATTCGCCTATTGACGGCGTAGTACTTAACCGTAACGTTAGTGTGGGGCAAACTGTTGCTGCTTCCTTCAGTACGCCTACCCTGTTCGTAATTGCCAAAGATATTACCAAAATGCAGGTAGAAGCCAATGTTGACGAAGCTGATATAGGCGATGTTGCCAAAGGCGAGCGTGTTTCATTCACGGTTGATGCCTTTATCAACGACCAGTTTGCAGGCACCGTGGAAGACATCAGGCTGCACCCGAGCGTATCGGCTAATGTGGTTACTTATACCACCATTATCAATGCCCCCAATAATGATATGAAACTAAAGCCCGGCATGACGGCTAATATCATCATCTATACCAAAGAAGTAAACGATGCCCTGCTCATCCCTGCAAAAGCATTGCAGTTTACCCCCGACTCATCTATGTTGAAGGATTACAAGATCGTAGGTAAAGTTGAAAAAAGCGGAAAAGGTAAACATGGAGCCGGAGGTGCCGGCGCGGGTAATACAGGCGTAGTGCATACAGTAAAAAGCCGAAAAGACAGTACCGGGGCTGTACCGAAACAAATGGCAACCGTATGGATATTGAAGGACAAAACCATCAGTCGCAAGCGGATACAGATCGGGTTGAACGATAATACCAATGTTGAAGTATTGAAAGGATTGGACACTGCAGACCGTGTTGTTACCGGCATACAGGCTACAGCGGCAGGCGGTGCAAGCAGTGCATCATCGGGTACATCCACAGGCGGCAGCCCGTTCCTGCCTAAACGGCCAAGTGGCGGAGGGCGTGGCCGATGAGCGGAAGGATATTAGAAATAAAGGATCTTAAGCGCGAGTTTACTATGGGCGTGGAAACCGTACGTGCGCTTAAAGGCATATCATTTACTGTTGAAGCTGGTGAGTTTGTCACCATTATGGGCAGTAGTGGTTCGGGGAAGACCACCCTGCTCAATATCCTGGGCTGCCTGGATAAACCCAGCATAGGCGATTACTTATTGGACGGTGTAGATGTAAAAAAACTATCGCGTGATGAGCTGGCGCAGTTAAGGAACCATAAGATTGGCTTCGTATTCCAGGCTTATAACTTGTTGCCGCGCACCACTGCGCTCGAAAATGTGGAGCTGCCGTTATTGTATAACAAAGATATCAGCTCGGAACTAAGACGGGAAAGGGCCATTAAAGCGCTTGAGGCTGTAAAACTGGCCGACCGGCATGATCATACCCCCAGCCAGCTTTCGGGCGGGCAGCAGCAACGCGTGGCCATTGCAAGGGCGCTGGTAAATGAGCCGGTAATGATACTGGCGGACGAAGCGACCGGAAACCTCGACAGCCGTACATCATACGAAATTATGGCGCTAATGCAGGAGCTTAACCAAACACAAGGCAAAACAATAGTATTTGTAACGCACGAGCCGGATATCGCTTCATTCAGCAGTCGAACCATTATGCTGCGTGACGGCATCATACAAAAGGATACGAAAAACGAAAGTCCGCGCTCGGCAAGAGAGGTACTGGATAATTTGCCGAAGCGAATAACTTTTCCGACAGGGTTTTGATTAGGAAATAAGTTGTCGATAACCG
>JABDAU010000042.1:2064-33448 GCA_013289045.1 Bacteroidota bacterium
ATCCCATCTTTAAGACTTAGCTTACGGATATCGAGATAGGCAGGATCGACGCCGGACATAGTTGTGGGTTCAGTTATAGCGATGGTAGCTATCGGGCAGGGATCAAAACAAAGCATCCATGATTCATTATCGAACATGGGCTCCAACATGATCACCGTTTCGCCTGCAAGTAATTTGAATGGCGGCGTAAAAATATCGGGCTCAAGTTTCCAAACGCTTACCAGTAAGGATATCGTAGCGCTGAAACGCGAGGCGCAATACATAACCGATATTTCGCCTTCGGTAAGCGCGAAAGGACAGGCGATTAACGGCGCGCAAAACTGGCCCACAACTATGTCCGGCGTCGATCCTGCCTATCTCGATATCCGTAAGCTAAGTCTTAAAGATGGGATTGCATTTACCGAGCAGGATGTGCTTACATCGGCAAAAGTTTGTCTCATAGGCCAAACGGTTATCGACAACTTATTTCCTAATCAAAACCCTGTCGGAAAAGTTATTCGCTTCGGCAATATCCCATTCCAAATAATAGGCGTGCTAAACCCAAAAGGCCAGAATGCTTTCGGACAGGATCAGGATGACATCCTCATTGCACCATACACCACCGTCCAGAAACGGATCCTTGCAACCATCTACTATCAAAATATTTACGCCTCAGCTTCCAATGAACAGGTAACTGATGCGGCAGTAACCGAGATGACCAATATCCTGCGCGAATCGCACCGTTTGAGAAGTGACGAGGACAACGATTTCCAGGTACGTACACAGGAAGAGCTAATCAATACGCTTAGCTCAACCAGCAGTTTACTCACTGTTCTGCTTACGGTAATTGCCGGTATCTCGCTGGTAATTGGCGGTATCGGCATCATGAACATCATGTATGTATCTGTAACCGAACGTACGCGAGAGATCGGCCTGCGCATGTCCATAGGTGCACGCGGTAAAGATATCCTGATGCAATTCCTCGCCGAGGCTGTACTGATCAGTATTACCGGCGGTATTATCGGTGTATTGCTGGGTATACTATCCTGCCGGATAGTAACCCTTACGCTCGGCTGGCCGACAATTATTTCCGAATCATCGGTTGTGCTGTCATTTATTGTATGCGCCCTTACGGGGATCTTTTTCGGCTACTATCCGGCCCAAAAAGCATCAAGGCTTGATCCTATCGAGGCGTTGAGATATGAATAAAGTTTGCAGTTTTGAGTGGGCAGTTTGCAGTTGAACAATACTAAGCAAACTGCCCACTCAAAACTGCAAACTTACTCCACCCGTGCCGATTTCACCTTAAAATCAAGCGGCTGGCCAAAAGCCTGAGAACTGATGGAATAAGGTATCATTATGCCATTGGGCAATGCCTGGTAATCGCCCAGGTCTACAGCGCCATTATCCGGGGCATCGATCTGCCGTCTTAGCTTAAAACCGGTTTTAATATCATAATAGTTTTTCACTTTCACACCGGTTGGCGTGGTTATTTTAACAAGGTAGGCAAGCTGGTTATTAACTACCTGTACACGTTTTTCCAGCTCAATGGTGTAGCCGTTTTTAAAGTATTCTAATTCGGGGAATAGCTTCACCTTCTCTTTTAGGATATTTTTATCCGGGGCAGGTAATTGCACAGGCTGCCCTTTTTCACTAACAGACACACTGTCGCCATTTACCGCATTTTGGGTAAAAACCATATTGTTAAACCCGGGTATAATGAGGCTTTGCGTAACGGAAACCGGCGCATTATAAGTTTCTACCGACACTACGCCTATGCCCTGCACCTCTGCAGTTGCCGTATCGGTAAGGGTCTTTATTGCTTTCAGTTTGTCTTCGCCACCAATAGCGCTAATATATTTTTTGATAACCTCTTTGGCAGTAACGTCATCGGCAACCATCAACCCGCTGTATGAATTGTTCGACTCATCGATATCAGGCAGCATATGGTCAGGGTCGATAACCGCAGATACAATTTTAGAGGTCGATTTATATGGTAAAGTCCACTCGCCGCCGCGTTGCCATATTTCGGCAGGTAATTTTATCGTGGCGCTTTTGCCGTTTTCTTCTTTTATGGCGATGGTAACAGGCAACGCCATGCCCTCAAGGTTATCGATGATGATCAACGCGCCTTGTGTTGGGTCGTTATTGGTGTAGTCGATGCTTTTTATCGCTTGGTCAAGCTTCCAGCTATGGAAGAACCACTCGTTCCAATACCAGCCCAGGTCTTCACCTGCGGCGTTATCCATCGTATGGAAAAAATCCCATGGCGTAGGATGTTTGAATGCCCAGCGTTTGATATAAGTTTGGAAAGCATAATCAAACCTGTCTTCCCCCAAAACTTCCTCACGCAGAACCCTTAATGCAAGCGCGGGCTTATCATAAATTACTGAGCCAGACATGTCTTCCGTAGTAACATCCGGCAATGTCATGATCGTATTTTCAGTGGTTGGGAACAAACCATTTGCTGCGCGCTCTTCGTTGGTCTTGTGGTAATATTCGCCATGGTTAAAGTCTTTGGTATCCACATCATTAATAAACGTGTTAAAACCTTCATCCATCCAGCCGTATTTACGCTCATTCGACCCAACAACCATCGGGAACCAGTTGTGGCCGAATTCATGGTTCACCACATCCCAAAGCTCTTCTTTTTTAGATGTAGAGCTGCAAAATACAATTCCCGGATATTCCATCCCGCTAACTGTTCCGCCTACATTGGTAGCTATGGGATACGTGTAGGAGAACCATTTGTCAGAGTATAATTCAATCGAGTATTTTGTGTATTCAGTAGAGCGGCCATAACCATCCCAGCCTGCGGCCTCAACCGGGTAAACGGATTGCGCCAAAGCAGTTTTCCCACCGGGCAGGTTAATACGTGCTGCATCCCACATAAATGCTTTAGAAGCAGCCCAGGCCACATCACGTGCGTTTTTACAGAAGAAATGCCAGGTCAGCTGCGCTTTTGCGGGATGAAGTTTGCTGTTCAATACCTCTGTCGAGTCTTTAATAAACATGGTTTTATCGCTCTTACCAGCAGCGGCCAAACGACTAATAATAGCAGGCGTTAACACCTCATTCGGGTTAAGCAATTCACCTGAACCTGCAACAATCATATCTGATGGTGCGGTTATGGTAAAATCAAAATTTCCATATTCCAAATAGAACTCTGCATTGCCCATGTAAGGGATCACGTTCCAGCCGGTTATATCATCATAAACTTCCATGCGCGGATACCATTGCGCAATTTCGTAGATCCAGCCATTTTTAGTAAGCTGGCGGCCCATACGGTCGGTGCCATATTCAGGGACTTTAAAGGCGTAATCTATTTTTAACTCCAGCTTACTCCCGCTGGCACGCAGGCTATCCTTCAACCTGATCTGCATCCGGGTATCCGAAACAATGTAATCAACCTTCTCTTCTTTACCGTTTTTGATCACGTATACGCCTTTTATTTCATCACCATCGGTAAAATCCTTCACTCCATTCCTGCTGCTGCCAACCGGGCTGGTAGCTGTACCGCGCGAGTCTTCGCGATAAATATTCTGATCCAGCTGCAGCCATAAAAATGGCAATGCATCGGGGCTATTATTGGTATAGGTAATAATGGTAGTACCGCTAACGCGATGCTGTGCGGTATCCAAAGTCACATTCAGTTTGTAATCTGCACGGTTTTGCCAGTATTTAGGGCCGGGTGCGCCGCTTACCTCGCGAAATTCATTACTCGATTGCGGATAGAATACCGGGTTGAACACCTTGTACTGGTCGTATTTAGATTGCGCAGAATCGTTGCTTTGCGCAAATACAGGTTGCATACCGCCGCACAATAAAAGCAGCAGCATCATTTTAAAATATCTCATATTATCGTTAATAGCTTCTTTCTCAAAAAAATGTGATCGCAAATGTAAAAATATTTGTGATAGTGGAATTAACCCCAAAGGGGGTATATTTAAGTAAAAGATACTAACTGATAGCTATAATATTAAACACGCCCCATCGGGACGTCTCGTGGGTAGCAATAATTTTTATATTTTTGCAGCGTTTGGAATACCACATTCCATACCTTACCAATAAATGAATATATCAGTTGTAGTTCCCTTATATGATGAAGTAGAATCGTTGCCCGAGCTTACCTCATGGATTAGCCAGGTAATGAATGATAACAGTTTCACTTATGAGATCATCCTGGTTGACGACGGCAGCAAAGATGGATCATGGGAGATGATCAAAAAGCTTCGTCAGCATAATCAAAATATCAAAGGCATTAAGTTCAGGCGCAATTACGGCAAATCTGCCGCGTTAAATACTGGTTTCGATGCTGCGCAGGGTGATGTAGTGATCACCATGGATGCCGACCTGCAGGACAGCCCCGACGAGATCCCCGAGCTTTACCGCCGTATTACCGAAGAACATTACGATCTCATTTCAGGCTGGAAAGCAAAACGATACGACCCGATCAGTAAAACCGTACCAACCAGGCTTTTCAATGCCGCCACCCGCAAAATGTCTGGCATAGACAATCTGCACGATTTTAATTGCGGATTGAAAGCCTATCGCAAAGCAGTGGTTAAAAACATTGAGGTTTATGGCGAAATGCACCGCTATATCCCTGTAATAGCCAAATGGGCAGGTTTTTCAAGGATAGGCGAACAGGTAGTTGAGCACCGCGCCCGCAAATACGGGAAGACGAAGTTTGGATTAAGCCGCTTTGTAAATGGCTTTCTCGATCTGCTCTCCATATTCTTTGTGGGCAAATTCGGCAAACGCCCGATGCACTTTTTTGGCTCGATGGGTACGTTAAGCTTCCTTGCAGGCACAATTTGCGCTATATGGATCATTGTAGATAAACTGAATGGCCTGGCTAACCACGCAAAGCACGTGCGTGATGTAACCGCGCAACCACTGTTCTATATTGCCTTGGTGGCCATTATTTTAGGTTCTCAATTATTCCTAACCGGCTTTGTTGCCGAACTGGTAGCCCGCAGCGGCAGCGATAGAAATAAATACCAGGTAGAAGAGATTCTTTGATTTGCAGATGAGTAGATGTGCAGATATGCAGATTAAAAATTAAGCCAATAATCCTTTTTTAAACATTTGCACATCCGCATATTTGCACATTCGTACATCTTACATGTTCTATTCCATCATCATCCCATTATACAACCGCCCGCAGGAAATAAAAGAACTGTTGGAAACGCTTACACTGCAAACTTATAAGCAGTTTGAAGTTTTAGTGATAGAAGATGGTTCTGTAGATGACGCAGCAGCTATTGTAAACAGCTTTGCTGGCAAACTGAACATACATTACTACGTAAAGCCAAACTCAGGCCAGGGTTTTACCCGGAATTATGCATTTGAACGCGCCAAAGGCGATTACTTTATTATTCTCGATTCCGACTGCCTGATCCCCGAAGATTACCTGCAGATAGTAAACGACCACCTTTCCAAAAGCTGGCTGGACCTGTACGGCGGCCCGGATGATGCGCATCCATCATTTACCCCAACCCAAAAAGCCATCAGCTATGCCATGACCTCGCCTTTTACTACCGGCGGTATGCGCGGCAATAAAAAAGGCATAGCTAAATTTCATCCGCGCAGCTTTAATATGGGCATCTCCCGCGAGGTTTGGGAAAAAACAGGTGGTTTTATTATTACCCGCATGGCCGAAGATCTGGAGTTCAGCATCCGTGCGCAACGGCTGGGGTTTAAAAGCGGCCTGATACCCGAAGCAAAGGTTTACCACAAAAGGCGCACAAATTTTGCCCAGTTTTATAAGCAATTGCATTTCTTTGGCCGGGGGCGTATCAACCTGTATAAATTCTATAGCAACGAGCTAAAGCCCATGCATTTTTTTCCGGCGCTTTTCGTTTTATTTCTTATTTTTACACTTATAGTTAACGCGTTCAGATGCCCGCTTTGGCTGCCGTGCGACATATTATTAACAATATTTATTTTGTTGATATTTTTTCATGCATGGTTGAAAAATAAGTCATTAAAAATTGCATTTTTGAGCGTTGGAGCCGCCTTTACACAATTAACTGCTTATGGCATAGGTTTTATGCAGGATTTTTGGAAGCGGATAATATTGAAAAGATCATAAATAATATATGTATCACGAATTCTCGGTTGTTGAAACGCTAAAAGGTTCCTGGAGCCTTCTGAAAAAGAATTTTGTGATCATATTGGTTTTTTCCATTATATCATTCCTCATTGTTTTTGTTTTAGGCTTTGCCACTTATAATATTTTTACAGATGATGTACTCGCATCCATATCGGTTATTTTCCTGCTCATCTGTATAAGTTTCATTTTCCTTGCTTTTAACAGACTCATATTCAGGCTTCTCGATAAGGGTTTATATGAATTCGAGTTCCGGGATGTTCTGCCTAGCATCAAGATGCTGCTTAGCTATCTTACCTTGCTTATTATTGTAAGCGCCCTTTCCGTGTTCCTGACTCATCTTATTGAGAATGTAGATAACGAACTGGCACAAACCGTCCTTGGCATTCTTGTCGGCTTGTTTTTCCAGTTCTTTTTTATCTTCTACTTCCCGGTATGTACCTGTTTTATCGTTGACGATTCGTCAGGCCCTTTCGAGTCTGTCGGGCAAAGCTTTAGCCTGATAAAAGGTAATTTCCTGCGTTATTTTATCCTGTTTGTACTCATCGAAATACTCCTGTTTGTTTCATCTATAACCGTTATTGGCGTATTGCTGGTTGTGCCTTTTGTGGATATCGTGCTGGTTGTGGCCTACCGTAAGCTCATCTACAGCCACCAGGATGTGGATGATGATGTATCCGAAACTGTGTAACTATGGGTATTAAAGCAGTATTCGGTAAATTATTTGCCAGGCTGGTTAACCGCCAGTTAAACAACCTGCGCCGCAATGCACCCATATTACAGCAAAAAACCTTCCTGAAAATAATAGAGCAGGCAAAGGATACCGCTTTCGGCAAAGACCATCATTTCGACCAGATAAAAACTTACGAAGACTTTAAAAGACTGGTTCCTATACGCGATTACGAGCAACTGCGCCCTTACATCGAACGTGTAACCAATGGTGAGGAAAACGTGATGTGGCCCGGAAAGCCGCTTTATCTTACCAAAACATCAGGCACTACATCAGGTGTAAAATACATTCCTATTTCGAAGGAAAGCATGCCAAGTCATGTTATTTCAGCCCGGAATGCTTTGCTGGCTTATATTTATGAAACAGGGAATGCCGATTTTTTAGATGGTAAACTGATCTTTCTACAGGGCAGCCCTGTTCTAAGCGAAAAGAATGACATCCCTACCGGAAGGCTTTCAGGAATTGTCGCGCACCACGTGCCTGCTTACCTGCAAAAGAACCGCATGCCCAGCTATGAGGTCAATTGTATAGAGGATTGGGAAGAAAAGGTTGACGCGATTGTCGACGAAACCAGCAAAGAAGATATGCGCCTTATATCAGGCATCCCGCCCTGGTGCCAGATGTATTTCGACAGGCTGTCTGCCAAAACGGGCGGCAAAAAGATCGAGGAGATCTTTCCAAATTTCAGGCTGTTTGTGTACGGAGGTGTGAATTATGAGCCCTATCGCGCACGTATTGAGGAAAGTATCGGCTTTGCTATCGACACCATAGAGACCTACCCTGCTTCTGAAGGCTTTATCGCTTTCCAGGATTCGCAAAAAGAAAAAGGATTGCTGCTACAGGTTGATTCCGGTATTTTTTATGAGTTTATCCCGGCTGATGAATATTTTAATGAGAACCCAACACGTCTCAGCTTAAAAGATATTGAGCTGAATAAAAACTATGCATTGATTATGAATACCAATGCCGGTTTATGGGGATATAGCATTGGCGATACCGTAAAATTCATCTCGAAAGATCCCTACAAAATATTGGTCACCGGCCGCATAAAACACTTTATATCTGCCTTTGGCGAACATGTGATCGGTGAAGAGGTGGAGCATGCGCTGATGAGCGTTGCTAAAGAGGAAGGGATAGACGTTGTAGAATTTACAGTGGCGCCGCAGGTAACACCCGAACCGGGCCAGCTCCCCTACCACGAATGGTTTGTGGAATTTGGCGTAGAACCGAAGGATATAAAATCTTTGGCACAAAAAGTTGATAAAGCCCTGCAAAAGAAAAATATTTACTATTTTGACCTTATCGAGGGTAATATTTTACAGCCACTGATTGTCAGGAGTTTAAAAAAGGATACCTTTATAAATTACATGCGCAGCCAGGGTAAACTTGGCGGCCAGAATAAAGTGCCGCGACTATCAAACGACAGAAAAATTGCTGAAGGGCTTTCAGCGTACATAAAATAACTCGCCATTGTTTCATAACCCGCAATTGCGAAAGGATAAATTGGACAGACAAAAAAACATAGCCATCCTTGGCTCGACAGGAAGTATAGGCACACAGGCGCTTGAAGTAATACGCGGCAACGAAGAACTGTTCCGTCCGTTTTTGCTTACCGCGCAATCAAACGCCGACCTGCTCATCGCACAGGCATTGCAGTTTGATCCTGCATATGTCATCATCTGCGACAAAAGCAAACAGCAATACATTAAAGATGCACTAACAGGCACTAAAGTACAGGTACTAAGCGGCATTGAGGCCATTACCGAAATGGTAACGCATCCGGAGATCAATATGGTGTTAACCGCTATGGTTGGTTTTTCGGGTTTGGAGCCCACTATTGCAGCCATACAAGCCGGGAAAGAGATTGCCCTTGCCAACAAAGAAACTTTGGTTGTTGCCGGCGAATTGATCACTGCGTTAGCCAAAAAACATAACGTAAAAATATTACCGGTTGATTCTGAGCATTCGGCCATCTTCCAATGCCTGGCAGGTGAAGAGGATAATGCTATTGAAAAGATAATCCTTACCGCTTCAGGCGGCCCGTTCAGGGGCAAAACTTTAGAGTTTTTATCGACCGTACTGCGTGAAGATGCGCTTAAACACCCGAACTGGGTAATGGGCGCTAAGATCACAATCGATTCAGCTTCGTTAATGAACAAAGGTTTAGAGGTGATCGAAGCGAAATGGCTATTTGGGCTGAAGACAGAACAGATCGATGTGATCGTTCACCCGCAATCCATTGTTCACTCGATGGTGCAGTTCCAGGATGGCTCTATTAAGGCGCAAATGGGCCTGCCGGATATGAAATTACCTATTCAATACGCTTTTGCTTATCCGCAGCGTTTAAAAAACAATTTCAAGCGTTTCGACTTTGTGAGCTACCCTAATCTCACATTCGAGAAGCCCGATATAAAAACTTTTCGTAATCTTGCATTAGCGTTTGACGCGCTGAACAAAGGCGGTAACATGCCCTGTATTATCAACGCGGCAAACGAAATTGCGGTAAGCGGCTTTCTGAATGGGCATATCGGTTTCCTCGCGATGAGTGACCTGATAGAAACCTGTATGCAGAAGATCACTTTTGTAAACGAGCCGTCGCTTGATGATTATTTGAGTACTGATAAAGAAACACGCGCTTTTGCGCAAAACTTAATACAAAAAATGCCGTTAAAGGCATTGCATATATAGAGATACTGATGAATGTTTTAATAATGGTTGGCCAGTTGATACTGGGATTATCGATCTTAGTGATACTGCATGAACTTGGCCACTTTGTCGCGGCACGTGCGTTTGGGATCAGGGTAGAGAAGTTTTATTTGTTTTTTGATGCCTGGAATTTCAGCCTTTTCAAATTTACTTATAAAGGTGTTGAATATGGGATTGGCTGGCTGCCTTTAGGTGGTTACGTGAAAATATCAGGGATGATCGACGAATCGATGGATACTGAGCAACTTGCCGGTCCGCCGCAGCCGTGGGAATTCCGCTCAAAACCGGCCTGGCAGCGTCTGATTGTGATGCTTGCAGGTGTTACGGTAAATATCGTACTGGGTATATTTATTTTCTGGATGCTCACCGCGCATTATGGCGAGAGCTATACGCCAAATGCCGACGTGAAATATGGCATCGTTCCGGGCAGCATCGGCAAAAAGATCGGGTTAAAAGCAGGCGACCAGGTATATGCCGTAAATGGCAAACCGATTAAGAAGTTTGAAGACCTGACCGGCTCAAATGTATTGCTTAACCAGAGTGTTTTGAACATTCATCGCGGTAATAAAGACACCGATGTAGTAATTCCAAAGGGCATTCTGAATGATATTGCTGATAAGACCATGGAGGACTTTATCAGCCGCATGCCACGGACCACTTTTCATGTTGACTCCATTTCGCCGGCTGCAAAAAATAGCGGGTTGAAGAAAGGTGATAGTATTATTGCCGTAAACAAAACAAAAATAGTGTACTTCGACCAAATGAAAGCCACACTTGACAGTAACAAGAATAAGCAAGTTAACCTGGTTGTAGTGCGCAATAATGAAACGCTGAACCTTCCCGTAAGAATAACTAAGGATGGTACTGTCGGCTTCCTGGCGCATTTTAACTTGCCACATCAAAAAACTATCGCTTATGGCTTTTTTGGCTCGTTACCTGTAGGTGCAACGCGTGCATGGACGACCATCTCCGACGATGCCAAAGGGCTGGGTAAAGTATTCAGGGGCGACGTGAAATTTAACAAAGCCGTTAGCGGCCCGGTTGCGATTGCAACCATGTTTGGCAGCGAGGTAGACTGGCTGAGGTTTTGGAGCCTGGTTGGCGTACTTTCTATGATCCTTGCTTTTACCAACCTGTTGCCCATCCCGGCATTGGATGGCGGCCATTCGTTGTTCCTGCTGATCGAAATGATAAAAGGTAAACCATTAAGTGACAAATTCCTTGAGCGTGCGCAGATAGTGGGCTTTGTGTTGCTGGTAACGTTAATGGTTTTTGTATTCGGCAACGATACCATCCGGCTGATATTCAAAAAATAATCCTATCTGATATTTATGCTATAATGATATGGGACGTAACCATATCGTTATAGCGTATCATTTATATCTTAAAAGATAACAATCCTTCCGGCTATAACTATTTTGTGTGCTTATATTTAACTCACTCAATAGCTATGAATAACAATAATATAGTTTATTTATTCAAACGGATCATTGTATGTCTGTTCATAATAACATGTCTCTGTAACAGCGTTTCAGCGCAAAACAAAAAAGTAATATTGCTGGGTTTTTATGTAGGAAATTATAACGATGGCACTACGCTGATCACTACTGCAACACAAGCCGTCCCCTGCCCGCTCGATTCGAACTCATTCCCAAAAACAAATACCTGGTTTTACGACAGGTTGGCCCAACAAGCCAATGCGATTGCCGCTCACGGGTTTACGGCCATATGGCTGCCGGCCATGTCAAAAGGGGGACTTGGCTTTTCCGGGCCGGCAGATAAATTAGTGTTTCACAGAGGCGGTATTTATGATTCAGGCTATGGTGTATTTGACCATTATGACCTGGGCGATAAGCTACAAATGGGTAATTATCAAACCCGGTACGGCTCGCGTACACAATTAACCAGGTGTGTTGCAATGCTGCGTGCAAACGGACTGGATGCTTATGAGGATTTTGTCACCAACCAGCTTTCCATCCTTTCAAATGTAAAACCCGTTGCGCCAGCTTATTTATGGTACCAATACAAAAATGCTTTTGATAGTGTTGGCGGCGGCCGTTTTTCAAAATATACGCTTGATTTCCATAACCCACCCGGCGGTAAACCCGGCTCGCCCCGTGGCGCACAAGATCCTGACGTACCGGCGACTACTTACCCCGACGGTTCGCCAACAGGGCAAAAAGAAGGTTATTTCGGGCCCGATTTCGCCCATATTACCGGTCAGCAAAATGCGAATGGTTCCCCGGGTGTTTGGTGTTCCACACAATTAGATCTATGGGGCGACTGGCTAATCAAAGCAACGGGTATACAAGGCTACAGGCTGGATGACGCTTCTGGTATTTCATGGGATTTCCTGAAAGAATTTGTGAACTATGGCGCCATGAAGGGGAAATTCTCCGTCACCGAACTCGCGGGATCGCCCTTTGGCGTTGCGCAGTTAAAAACATGGATGCAAACCAACATGGACCAAAGCGGCAGCAATTTCACTATGTTCGACCAGGTTTTGCAAGGCGCGTTATCTGCTCTTTGTAAGACTAATAAATTTTATATGCCTGCTTTTCAAACTAAATACATGAGCTATGGCGCTACTAACGAGATGAACCCGGCAGCGGGTTCACAAAACCCGGGAGCTTATGATATTTATCGCAGTTTATTAGTTACGGATACCGCGCAGGTTGTTACTGTTGTTAACGAAGTTGATTCTGAATCCGGGCCAAACCCGGTATTGCCAAAGCAATGTCTCATAGGGTATGCTTATATTCTTACGATAGGTTTTGGCATCCCATGTATACCTTATCGGGATTGGAGCACAGATGCAGGCTGCTACGGCGGTACAATAATCGATGCCAACAAGCTGAACTACCATCTTAACAAACTGATCTGGTGCCACAATTTTATTTGCAGCGGCGGTATCACCAATGAATACAGTGCATCAAATGGCTGGATATATTCATTTCAAAAAACAGGCGGTAAGCAAGCCGTGGTTCTGCTAAACAGCAACCAGGACGCAGATGTGCCGGTTACTGTTCCAACCAGTATACCAAATGGAACTGTGCTAACGGATTATACGGATCATCATATCACCGCAACCGTAACCAATGGCACGCTCACTGTAACCGTACCCGCCAATAAAAATGGCCGGGGATATTTGGTAATGGCCCCGGCGGGGATTACCGGTACATTTGCTGTTAATAAAACAAGCGTTACACAAGAGTGGGATGCAGCAGATGACCTTAGCATCCCTCCGGCCAATGATAAAATGCATGAAGTTTGCCGTATATGGGTTGATGGTGGCCAAACAATAACTTCTACTTTACTGGCATACAATATCAAAAATTGGAATAAAAGGGCAAACCTATTAGTAGAGATCGATAGGTCTTCACTTGATAATAAAACCAATATCGCAGTTGCATCGCGTACTTTCAATGCCAAGCAACAAAAGCAATTGCTTAATTATATCACGCCGGCAAATGTCACTCCCGGCTATTATAGTATATGGGTGAAAGGGAATAATCTGCCTGCAAAAAGCGGATACGAATGGTTTAACCTGCAAAGTACTTATACTGCCCCGCAAACGGTGACTGCCGATTTTACCGATACAGTGCCCGTACTTAAATACGCCACGAAGCACAACAGATAATAAGCAGCATTGAGTATTACTGCCGATCTGGATCACAAAAAAAACTTACGAAGTTTTTAAAACTTCGTAAGTTAAGTCGTTTCGTATTTCTCTGATAACATCAAACATTATACGGCTGGATCCACATAGTTTGTAGGTTCCTGCGCCAAAAACGAAGGTCTGTCCTTTTTGAAAATTGCTGCCCCGATAAGTGAAATAATGGTTCCCATTACCAGCGATGAAATTAATATGATAACAGACATGAGGCCGGCAGTTGTGTATGACAATGCGGTATTGATCTGGTCGTCTGTCAAATTACCTTTTTCTTCTAATTTGGCTTTGGACGCATCCATTAATTGCCGATATACCTGCGGGCTTAAAATTGTCCAATAGAGATACATAAATAATGCAATAAGAACGGCGGTAATAATAGTGTATTTGAATCCGGTCATGAACCCTTCGCCAAAGGTCATGAAGCCGCCAAGTTGTTCTTTGTACTCTTTTTGAGCTAAAAGCATAAAACCTATATATGGAATATAGGCGATATACTTTATACCTGATGTTTGATCAATATTTAAAAATTGATAAACATAAATAAGAATAATGCTTACAATCACATAGAATAGTGACCACTTTACGGATACTTTGTTTGAGCTTACTGCTGCCATAATGAGTTTGGTTTATTTAATAAAGTTAGATAATAGCAGGAGATTATCAATAGCAGCAAACAAAAACAGCCTGCCAGGCGAACTAACAGGCTGTTAACCAATGGATAAATTAAATATTGTTAAGTGGTTTGAGCCAATTCCCGTTTGAATACTGCACTAAAGATAATCGCAAAAACAAAAAGGAAGATAATAGACACGATAACCCCTTGTATTACTCCGGTAACGGTTGGTTTTTGGTTTTCTTCAAACTGCTTTTTTGTATCGGCAATTTTTGCAGCTGTTTGGGCTGGTGTATACGATAATGGTTTTGCAGCCGTGGTAATAGATCTTATCATAGCGGCTTCTGTCTTTTGAACCATATCCGGTTCAATTATCTTAGCGAATACAACATCCCGGCCAATAGCTTGTACAATATAAGCGGCCAAAAACATCATAAAAATACCGGTAACAGCTTGCTTAAAGCTCCAAAATCCGCCAATTGACTTTCTTAAATTAACTACAAAAGTTATTGCTAAACCTACAGGTAATATCAAGTTAAAAAAGAAAGAGCTGATTAGCGGAAACCACCACGGGCCGGCATTATTTATAATAAGGTAATAAGATATAATACCTATTAACAATAAAATCGCTCCCAGCAGCAGCCCTCTTATAAAACCAATTTTTCTGAGTTCTTTTTCTATATCTTCCATGTAAATCAATTAAACGATAGCAGTATTTCTAATACCGCCATATCAAAATCCGGCTCAGCAGAAAATTCAGCTATCTCGCCCCACTCCGCATCGCTTGGTTCCAGGTTCTGGAAAAAGCACATCATGGGATAGAACAATTCAGCAATTTCGGTGTCCTCCGGTAGCTCTTGCGCAACGCGGGCAATTTCTTCAACCGAGCTTTCTATCAATATCTGGTTTTCGATAACCGGCTCATAGATGTAATACTCATCCTGGAACTCGTCTTCATCCACCAGCAAAAACTCCTTCAGGTAATCTTCCAGCGCAGGCTCTATATTTTCGTCCTCACACTCGTTCAGGTATAGCAGCAGGTTAAGCAGCTCGGTACCGCGGTCAAGCGTCTGTTCTTCAATATCCTCCCATTCTGCGCTTTCGAGGTAATCCTCTTCCAGCTTTTTAACATCCTCACTAAAGAAATTGATCAGCAGCATGTCGAAAAACACTTCGCGCAGAACTTCCACTGCAGGGTTTTCATCAAAAATGGCGTCAACAGCGTTTACTTTTGTGAGATAATCTGCTTCGAGGGAAAATACATTGAAGAAATCCGGCACGAGCGGCGTCGCGTCAAAATCATTAAACTCAGAGAAAGCGCCTAATGCTGCTTCAATGGCCGATTCAATTTTGGGGTTGATCATAATTTTATGCTTTAAATAGGTGATTGTTATTGAATACAAACAGCACTTTTCCTTTTAAGTTCTGCCCGATGAACGGAGAATTGTATGATTTTGAGCGATTGTTTTGCTTGGTGTACTCCCACTCTGCACTGGTATCAAAAATAGCAACATTGGCTTTCCTGCCTTCGGCGATGCTTGACGGCTCTACATTAAGAATAGCGCGTGGATTAATGGCCATTTTTTCAATGATGAGATCGATGCTTAATCCCGCACGCAAAGCCAGCGAAAATGCCGTCTGCAGTGCGATGATACCAAATTCGGCAACTTCAAACTCTACATCCTTAAACTCAACTTCATGCGGAGTATGTTGTGATACTATGGCATCGATTGTGCCGTCTTTTAAGCCTTTAAGCAATGCGTTTACATCGCTTTGGGTACGCAGTGGCGGCTTAACTTTATATTGGCTGTCGAAGCCCTTTAAAGCCTCGTCGGTAAGTACCAAATGATGTGCGGCCACATCGCATGTAACCGGCAAGCCTTTCTTTTTGGCATCCCTGATCAACTCAACCGCGCGAACAGTTGAAATGGTAGTGAAATGTATTTTTGAACCTGCGTATTCAGCCAGGTACAGATCACGTACGATCATCAGTTCCTCGGCCAGCGATGGTATACCTTTCATACCGAGATACGTGCTCACTTCCCCTTCATGCACTTTAGCTTTGCCCGCAATGGCCAGGTCTTCAGGATAAGATATCACCGTTGCGCCAAAGCCCAGGGTATATAATAACGCGCGCTCCATCAGGCCGGCATCCTGTACCGGGCGATTGCCGTCGGTAAAAGCTTTCGCACCGCTCAGGAACATGTCATACATCTCGGCAAGGTCTTTCCCTTCACGTTTTTGAGAAAGCGTACCGAGCGGATAGATATCAACAATATTGTTTTTTGCGCGGTTAAGCAAATATTCCACTTCGGCTTTTGAATGTACCGGTGGCTGTGTATTGGGCATCAGTGCAAGGCCGGTAAATCCGCCCGCCATGGCTGCTTTTGTACCCGTATCCAGGTCTTCTTTAGTCTCCAATCCCAGTTCGCCGATGTTGCAATTCAGGTCAAAAAATCCGGGCGAAACATATTTGCCTTCAGCATCTATCACCTCAGCTGCCTCATTAATGCCCGCTGCTATACGTGTGATATAGCCTTTTTCAATGAGTATATCGGCGGTTTTTTGATGAAAGGAAGATTGAGGATCGATTATGGTAGCGGATTTGATGAGCAAATTCATTTGCGCTGCTTTTGAGGGTTTTAGCTGGTTTGTACAGGCTGCTGAGTTGTAACTTTCGCCGTTTTAAAATAACGGACGAGCACAATCTCGGCTGCCAGGAAAACCAGTGCCAAAATTATACAAAGTTTCCATAATTGTACGCCTATATTTTCTTCGGCTATAATGCTTTTCAAGGATGCATTGCCGCTTTGCAGTATGCTGCCATTTTTGGGGAGTATTTTAGCAAGATCGGCCTTGGTATAATAGCTCAGATCGGATTCGCTCCTGTTATCATTAAAAGCCAGCACAGCGAGCGTGCTATCCTGCTTACGCAGATCGTAAGTACCGCTTTCAGTCAACTCATCCGAAGTATACAGCAAGGTGCTTCCCTCCTGCTGGCGAACGTCAGGAATGATGCTTATATTACCTTTAACCAGCTTTAGCAATTGTTTTTCGTTGGTTTGAATGGGTGGAATTTCCATGCTTTCGTCATGACCTAACGTATAGAACAATGGCTGATCATGCCCGCTCAACAATGCTATCCTGAACATGATGGGCAAAAACAGCGCATGCCTTTGCAGGTTACTGAAATCATCATCCAAAGGCACTGCTGAAACATAAACCTTACCTTTGCCGTTTGCATTTTCCGCAAGAAAAGGTTTACCGCCGGCCAACTGTAGCAGGTTTTCTGCTATACCGCCAGTGCTTGTCAGATCATAATATTTTTTCACCACCGGCAGATCGGGGTTTTGCGGGAAGGAATCGAATATATTTTTGAAAACAGCACTTTTCAGATTAATAGCCGAAACTTTGGTGTTTTCAGTAATGATCTTTTCAGGATATGCCGAATTTAACTGCTGAAGCAATGCTTTGTAGCTATTTACATCTGCATCCTTTGCAGGGAAAACAATCAGCGAGCCGCCTTTGCTTACATAAGTTTTTAGCTGTTGCGCAATGCCTGGCGAGACAGATCTAATATCGCTCAAAACAATCATTGGATAAGCATTCAATCCTGCATAATCCACATTTCCGGCCGGAACACGGGTAGCTGCGAAAAACGGATCGGCAGCAAAAACTTCTTTCAGGAATGCGTTTGGCGTGCCATCATCGATCAATAAAACGGGCATCTGCTTTTTCACATTAAAGCTGAAATAGAACTGGTTATCAAAAGTGACAGGGTTATCCTGCAGGCTGATCTCACCCCGCTGCCAGCCGGGCGCCAGGCCCGAGAATATAAGTGTGTCCGTTTGTACCCCGCGCGCGTTGATGGTGTAGCTGCCAAGCGCTTTTTGTTCGCCGTTAATAGTTACTTTAAGCGGTATCTTTTCGGCAGGCGCATCGGCATAATTATGCAGACGGATGATTAGCTTCTCGCTTTCACCCGGGCGGTGAACCGCACTCAGCAATGCCACAGAATCCACGGCAACATTGGGCAAACTGCTCGCCTGCAATTGTACGAGATTGATGCGGGTTGATGAATCTGTTTCTAATTGTTGCCCACCGGATATGTTTTTCTGGAAATCTGAAATGATATAAATTGATTTAAGCGCATTTGGCTGTATAGCCAGTAAGCTTTGCTGCCGGTTAATGATCTGCTGTAGATCCCGACTTTGCGGACTGATTTTTACGGCATCAACCGCATCATTAAACTCATCCCGGCTTACTAAACGCTGATGTTTACCTTCAAAATCCTGCGTAAGCAATTGGAAACGGTCATTTATACCATAGGCTGAAGCTATTTCTTTTGCCCGAAGCCTGGCTTCATCCAATAGTGAACCTTCACGGTTCAGTGTTTCCATCGAGTAGGAATTATCTACAAAAATGCTTACCACATGTTGGGTACCCGCGTTTTGCTGGTTCTGTCCACTGATAAAAGGGCGCGTAAATGCCAGTACGAGAAATGCCAAAGCAAGCAAGCGGGTAGCCAATATCAATCGTTCTTTAAGATTACGGCGGGATGATTGCTGCTCGTTGATTTGCTTCAGGAATTGTACGTTGCTGAAATAAACCTTTTGGTACCGCCTGAAATTGAACAAATGCACCAACACCGGTATGGCAAGTGAAAGCAGCGCAAAAAAGAAAGCCGGATACAGAAAGTGCATATTAAGGAATGTGCAGATGTACTTATGTGCAAATGTGCAGATTTTTGTATGAACTAAGGCTTAAACAGGATTTTTAAGACATGAATAATTCAGGAGCCTACGAAGTTTAAAAAGCTTAAGTTTATAAAAGCGGTTTAAACAGCCAGTGCCAATCTCAATCCTTAGGATTTCCCGACTGTTCGGGCTTCCTGACTAAAAATTCAATAAAAATCCTTCGGATCAAGTGCGGAAAAAATGTGCTTCTTCTTCACAAAAAATTCAACCACAATACTGCGCTTGTACATGCCCTTTAATCTGGAATGACCTTCTATTTTTATAGGTTCGCGTTTAAAAACGTTTCTTAAAAAATTTACATGCGCTTTGCTTACTGCGGCGGCATCTTTTCTTTTGCCTTCATTTACAAAACGTACCAGGGCCATCAGGTCCATCCAGTAGCGGATGAAAATGACATATACCGAGCGCCAGTAAGGCAGGTTCTTTTTTAGTAGTAACAGGTTATTCCTGAAGTTTAGATAAGTTTTAAAAGGGTTCTCGGTATTCAAAGTACCACCGCCAACGTGAAATACTTCCGATTCGGCGCAGTACATCACCTTGTAGCCCATGTTCTTTAAGCGCCAGCACAGGTCTATTTCTTCCATGTGGGCGAAGAATCGTTCGTCAAAACCGCCGGCTTCGTCCCAGTATTTCTTTTTAATGAACAGCGCTGCACCCGTGGCCCAAAAAACTTCACCGGACTGATCGTATTGGCCTTTATCCTCTTCTATCTCGTAAAACATGCGTCCGCGGCAAAACGGGTAACCAAATTCATCTATGTAGCCTCCGGCTGCGCCCGCATGCTCAAAATGTGTTTTCTGATAGTAAGCTTTGATCTTTGGTGCTGCCGCCGCGATCATCGGGTCGCTTTCCATTAAGTCTATAACCGGCTTTATCCATCCTGCGGGTACTTCTACGTCTGAATTGAGCAGGATATAATAATCAGCCTCAACTTTTTCCAATACGCGGTTATAGCCGCCGGTGAAGCCATAATTCTGATCGTTTTGAATGATCGTTACCTGTGGATACCGGCTTTTAATGAACTCCACAGAACTATCGGTAGAGGCGTTGTCGCCCAGTACGATCTGCAGGTTCGGCCAGTCGGAGGCGGCAACAAAGGGCATAAACGTGGTAAGGTGTTTTACGCCGTTCCAGTTTAAAATAACAATGGCAACTTTTGGTGCAGTGTTCATTTACGCTTATCCTCCGGCTTAA
Organism: Bacteroidota bacterium; assembly: GCA_013289045.1. Lineage (GTDB taxonomy): Bacteria > Bacteroidota > Bacteroidia > Sphingobacteriales > Sphingobacteriaceae > Mucilaginibacter. Next base: position 21,832 of record JABDAU010000042.1, read on the forward strand.
ATTTCCACCTGCGGTGCGACCATAGCCAGTATTGCGGCGTGCGCCTGATCATTTCTTCCAGGCATTTGATATAGTTGTTGGTGATTTCGTATTCGGCAGTTTGCTTTGGGTTTTCGGTTATCGGTATAAAAGTATATTCGTAATAACCGCGTTTTAGTCGTTTCACGTCGCAAAATACGACAACCTGATCGGTTAATTTAGCTAATTTTTCAATTCCTAAAAAAAATGCGGTTTGCTGATCCAGGAATTCGGTAAAGTAAAACGCTTCGTGTTTTGCGGGTGTCTGATCGGCAACCAGCAGGCTGAGGGTTACGTCATCCTTGTGTCGCACCATTGCACGGGTTGTGTTTTTCATGGCGATTAATATAGACCCAAACCGCGAGCGTACTTTAATAAAAAAATCATCAAATACCTTATTGCTCAATGGCTTATACACCACCAGCAGCGTTGCATTGAAATAAGCCGATAAACCAAGATTACCCATTTCCCAATTGCAATAATGGCCTACAGCACCTATCACGCTCCTGCCCTCTGCAAAGTAATCGAACATCAATTGCCCGTTGGGCGATGAAAGCCTTTTGGCAACGGCCTTTTGCGATATGGTGATCATCTTTACGGTTTCTACCATCAGGTCGCACAGGTAATGGTAGAATTTGCGTTCGATATCACGTTGCTCCTGTTCTGATCTTTCGGGGAAGGAATTGGCAAGATTTTCCTGTACAACTTTGCGCCGGTAACCGATGAGATAATAAATAATGACGAACAGCAGATCGGAAATTAAATACAGCATCCAAAAGGGCAACAACGACAGCAGGTACAAAAAACCAATACCTAACCTTGAAAGCCCTTTATTTATCATTATTTTCGACGCGATTTTCTGCAAACATAAAAATAATATATGATTGATAGCGGCGCCGTTTTACCTATGTGCTACCTTCCGCCGGTGGAGTGGTTTGTTGAGTTGAATAAATTTAAGCCCAATGTTGTGCTTGAGCGCGAAGAGCATTTTCCCAAACAAACCTATCGCAACCGGGCCAATATTTATTCGCCCGATGGTGTGCTGCCGCTGGTTGTGCCGGTAGTAAAAGGGGCAAAAAATCATACCAAAATAACCGATGTTAAGATCAGCTATGATTTTAACTGGCAGCGCCTGCACTGGATGAGCCTGCAGGGCTGTTACCGACGCAGCGCTTATTTTGAATATTATGAGGACGACTTTGCACCGTTCTACGAGGATAAGCCGGTTTATCTTTTTGATTATAATGAGCAATTGCTGGCTGTGATCCTGAAGCTGTTAAAGATCAACCAACCTATCAACTATACGGAAACATACGAAGCTGAATATCCCACATTAACCGACTTGCGCAATAGTATCAGTCCTAAAAAAGAGTTTGCGTTTGAGCAGAAGCCTTACTTCCAGTTGTTTGAAGACAGGCATGGCTTTCAAAAGAATTTGAGCATTGTTGATTTGTTGTTTAACCAGGGGCCGCAAGCGGGGGGATATTTGTAGTTGTCTGAACCAGGATTTAACGGATTAAACAGATTTTCATGATTTAATGACTTATCCCAACAGGACATCAAGAAATTCTTTAATCAAGCGAATCACGGTTTAGACAAATGCGTTAGTGATAGTAACGGAAAGCCCGGAGCGCAGCGAGGACTTGGAGTGGATAGCACGGGCCGCAGGCAACGCCCAAATACTTTTTGATGCCCGAGTATTTTAAGACGCAAGTATGCGTCTCTACAAATTCATAAAAAGATTTGCTTTTACTAAAAATATTAGCAAATTTGTATCGTGAATCAAAACTCCATACAGGTAAAAGCCGAGCCAAGGGTGTTGTTTGTTGACATGAACAGCTTTTTTGCACGGTGCGAGCAGCAGGTGAATTTCTGGCTGCGCAACCGGCCTGTGGGTGTTTGTGTTTATACGGGTAAATATGGCTGTGTGATATCCCTTTCTACCGAAGCTAAAGAACTGGGCATTAAAGCAGGTACGCGACTGAACGAGGTAATGGCAATGTGCCCCGACTTTATCCCCATAGAAAGCAACCCTGCACGATACCGCGATTTCCACAAAAAGATCATCGGCATATTGATGGAGCACTGCGAAGATGTGGTGCCAAAAAGCATCGATGAGGCGATCATCAACCTCACCAATTATGAGCATACCGATCCGCTGACCATCGCCAAACGCATAAAGAAAGATATCCTGGAACGTGTGGGCGACTGGCTCGAGTGTTCAGTCGGTATAGCGCCGAACGCTTTTTTGGCCAAGCTGGCATCGGTACGCGGCAAAAAGAAAGGCGGACTAATGATGATCACCCCGCAAAATATCGATGAAGTATTGAGTGAGCTTCGGCTGGGCGATTTGCCGGGCATTGGCGCCAACATGTCGTACCGGTTGGAGCGCAATGGTATAAAAACTCCGCTGGAAATGCGCTATGCCACGCCGCAGCGGCTGAAGGCCATATTTAAAAGCATCGACGGCATTTACTGGCATTACCGCCTCAATTTTATTGAAACCAATATCGTGGCGCATGATTACCGTGGTATGCAGGCCATGCGGCAGATCTCGGCTGAGAAACGTAAGCACCTTGAATATATCGAACAATTGTTCATGACGCTTTGCCTTACGCTGGAAAAACGAATGGTGCATCATAAGTTTTATAGCAAATCCATCGGTTTTACAGCACAGTACGAAGATGGCACCCGCTGGGATGACGGCTTCACCATCAGTATACCTGTGCAAGATGCGGTGAGCCTGATGCGAATGATTCGCCAGCGCATTGCTAAATTTGAGCAATTGACCGGCAGCGCGCCCTTGATGCGTACCGGTATCACCACCATGCGGGTTGCCGTTACCAATTTTGTAAATACTGAGAACATGTTTTACAGCCTGTTTGAAGATATGGAGCAACAAGATAAAGCGCTGAAAACGATGTACGCTATCAAAGAAAAATTTGGGCAGGATAAAATGATACGTGCTGTTGAGATGACCGACGGCAAGGTGATTAAGGATGTGATCGGCTTTGGCTCGGTGAAGGATTTGACTGACCTGGATTATAAAGCGGGGGCTCTAAGCCGTCCGGGTGAAAAGGAAAAGATTTTCTTTGACGATGATTTTGGGTCTTAACCAGGATTTTTAACAATTAAATTGTTTTTTAAAGGCGTTAAAGAGGGCTGCGCCGTTAAGCGGATTTAACAGATTATCAGGATGTGAGCGACTAACCGCAGAGGGCGCGGAGATTTACACGGAGAGCCGAGTTTTTTTTAAGATTTGCTATTGACTTACGAAGTTTTAAAAACTTCGTAAGTCTGATTGACAATATCAAGTAAATCCGTTTAATCCCTTAAATCCTGGTTCACATATTCTCTCAAACAACCCCTCACCTGCCCTAAATATCCAGCCCCAAATAAATTCAAATGCACAAGCAACGGATATAAATTCCACAGATCCATCCTTTGCTGCCAGCCTTTAGCCAGTGGAAAAGCCTCATGATATGCGGTATAAAACTCTTGCGAAAAGCCGCCGAATAAAGTCGACATTGCTATATCAAACTCCCGGTGACTATAGCTTACTGCCGGGTCTATCAGGTAAGGCTTTTCATCCTCGCTAATCAGATAATTCCCGCCCCACAAATCGCCGTGGATAAGTGACGGAGGTTCTTCATCAAATAAATTCGGTATATTTTTATACAGTTGTTCAAAAGCTTGTTGGTCATTACTGTTGAGTAGTTGTTTGTTAGCGGCCATTTTCACCATTGGCATTAAACGTTCTTCTATAAAAAAATCGCTCCATTTATCATGCCTTCGGTTGGATTGCGGCAGCGAACCCATGTAATTATCCGCTTCAAAACCAAAGCTTTTAGCCGTTGAGCGATGTAATTGCGCTAATTGTTCGCCAAGCGTAGCTGATGATTTTGGCGTTGGGCGACGGGTATCGATCCATTCCAGCAACAAAAAACTTTTATCATCAATATCATCCTGTAAAATCATCTGCGGTATTCCTATTGCCTTTGTTTTCGCCAATGCTGATAATCCTTCAACTTCGCATTTAAACATGCCGGGGAATTGACCGCGGCTGTTTAGTTTGAGCAGGTATTTTTTGTTTGATGCTTGCAGGCAATAAACTGCGTTAATACTGCCGCCACTGACGGGAATTGCTGACGAAATGTTAATTGAAAGTCGCTTTTGGATGGTATTGAGAAGTATTTTATCAAGCATTGTAAAAACACAATTTGAATATTTTTATTAAATTTGAAAAAAGCATATAATGAAAACTATTCAGCTAAATAATGTGGTGTGGAAAGAGGGGGATTATTTTGTAGCCCAATGTTTAAATGTTGACGTTTCAAGCTTTGGAAGCACTAAAGAAGACGCCTTAAAAAACTTGCAGGAAGCCCTCGAGCTTTATTTTGAGGATAACGACCATCCCGAAATCAACCCTATAGAGCGCCCCGAATTGGTTGATTCGGTTTTGAAATATGCCTAAACTTTATTCCTCCGCTTATATTTTGAAAATCCTGAGTAAAAATGGATTCGTATTTATTTCTCAGAAAGGCAGTCACATTAAAATGCGAAAAGAAGGTAACCCAACTCTAACCGCTATTATTCCGGCTGACAGAAAAGAAATGCCGTTAGGTACATTTCATTCTATACTTCGCCAGTCTGGCCTAACTGAAAACCACTTCAAATAAAGATCAATCCCCCAACAATTTCTTCTTCTGCGCATCATATTCAGCCTGGGTTATGGCGCCCTGATCGAGCAATGCCTTCAGCTTTTTTATTTCGTCGGCAACTGAGCCAACCTTTGTTGCATCGTCGGCACATGGTTTTACTTCGCAGGCTGAGATCGCGTCATCGATAAACATGGTATAGCGGAACGGGCCGCCGGGGTTCACCATAAATATATATTTACTGGCGCCATTTGCTGTTGTTTTACGAATGGCTTTCAGCACCACGGTTGTGTTGGTGAATTGCTTAGGCAAGCTACGTCCCGACGGTGCCCGGTTAGGGTCTATAGATGGCATCGCAATCGGACCGTAATCTGCAACATACACAAATGAACCGTTTGAACCAGAGCCTTTGCCTAAACGAACGGTGTCGTTCAGGTGATAGGTAACGCCATTTGTGGCTTTGTATGAAGTAATATCCTGCGAAAAACTTAGCAAAGGCGCTGACAGTAATATCGTTAATATTATCAATTTGGTTTTCATAAGAGCTATTTTAGATATATAATGTACTACCAAGTTAGGTAAATGGTTTTAAAATACTACAAATTTTGTCCCTCAAAAACGCTATTTTTGCCGATCAAATATGGAGCACATTCGTAATTTTTGTATCATCGCACACATCGACCACGGTAAGAGCACTCTTGCCGACCGGTTGTTAGAATATACCAATACCATCACCCAGCGCGAGGCGCAGGCCCAGTTGCTCGACGACATGGACCTGGAACGTGAGCGTGGCATTACTATAAAAAGCCATGCCATACAGATGGATTATATCCAGGATGGACAAAAATATGTGCTCAACCTGATCGACACACCGGGGCACGTGGATTTTTCATACGAAGTTTCCCGCTCTATTGCTGCTTGTGAAGGCGCGTTGCTGATCGTTGATGCTGCACAAGGCATCCAGGCGCAAACCATCTCTAACCTGTACCTGGCTTTAGAGAATGACCTGGAGATCATCCCGGTACTAAACAAAATGGACTTACCTGGCGCAATGCCGGAAGAGGTTAAAGACCAGATCGTCGACCTGATCGGTTGCAAGCGTGAGGATATTTTGGCGGCTTCGGGTAAAACCGGTATGGGTGTGCATGAGATTTTGCGTGCCATAGTGGAGCGCGTCCCCGCCCCTGTCGGCGACCCAAAAGCGCCGTTGCAGGCGTTGATATTTGATTCGGTTTTTAATTCATTCCGTGGCATTATTGCTTATTATAAAGTAGTTAACGGCGAGATCCGCAAAGGCGACAAGGTGAAATTTGTTGCTACCGAAAAAGAATATTTTGCTGATGAAGTAGGCACGCTGAAACTGCGCCAACTACCGAAAGATGTAATTAAAACCGGGGATGTGGGTTACATCATTTCGGGGATAAAAGAAGCCAAAGAGGTTAAGGTTGGCGATACCATTACCACTGTGGAACGCCCGTGTGCCCAGGGTATACAAGGTTTTGAAGAAGTAAAACCAATGGTTTTCGCCGGTATTTACCCTGTTGATACAGACGATTTTGAAGAGTTGCGCGAATCTATGGGTAAGCTTCAGCTTAATGACGCCTCACTGGTATTCGAGCCGGAGTCATCAGCTGCTTTGGGTTTCGGTTTCCGTTGCGGTTTCCTGGGGATGCTGCATATGGAGATCATCCAGGAACGCCTGGAGCGTGAGTTTAACATGACGGTGATCACCACCGTACCCAACGTATCATACCTTGCCTACACTACCAAAGGTGACGAGATTATAGTAAACAATCCTTCCGACCTGCCCGATCCAAGCAAGATAGACCGTGTGGAAGAACCTTACATTAAAGCTACCATCATTACCAAATCTGAATTTGTTGGCCCGGTAATGTCGCTATGTATACAGAAACGCGGCTATATCAAAAATCAGTCGTATCTGACATCTGATCGTGTGGAATTGATCTTCGAGATGCCTATGGGCGAGATCGTGTTCGATTTTTATGATAAGCTGAAAACCATATCAAAAGGCTACGCTTCTTTTGATTATCACCAGATAGGCTACCGCCAAAGCGACCTGGTTAGATTGGATATTCGCCTGAACGGCGAGCCGGTTGACGCCCTTTCGTCGCTGATCTTCCGCGGCAACTCGTATGATTTCGGCAAAAAGATCTGCGAAAAGTTAAAAGAGCTTTTGCCACGCCAGCAATTTGAAATTATTATACAGGCATCCATAGGCGCCAAGATCATTGCACGCGAAACCGTTAAAGCAATGCGTAAAGATGTTACCGCCAAATGTTATGGCGGTGATATTTCGCGTAAGCGTAAACTATTGGAAAAGCAAAAGGCCGGTAAAAAACGCATGCGCCAGGTAGGCAATGTGGAAATACCGCAAAGCGCGTTTATGGCGGTGCTGAAGTTAGACTAAGCCCCCCGGCCCCCTGAAGGGGGAGCAAAAGCGGGAAGATTATATTTTAATGAGAAAATATCTTGAAATAAGCTATTATTCCTTGAGCGGAATTCAGAAAGTAATCAAACTTTCTGATATGACCTATGGAGAGTGGATAATTTACAACGACAGGATACCCGTATATCATGTTGATGTACTCGATGGATCGGTTTCCGGAAACCAAATAAATGATCTCCTCAAAACAAAGAAAGAAACTATAGAAAGTATTCTGGAAAAGATCAACAAAGATAAAAATGTAAGATTATCTCTTGGATCGAGACCATTTTTGGAATTGACTAAAGAAGAAAAACACGTTGAATTAGAGTTACCCCCGTTGCCTGAAGGCTGGTTAAAAAATATTGCATAATGAATTTGTTAGACGGAAAATACGTATCAGAAAAACTTAAGATTGAAATAGCTGAAGAAGCAGCGCAGATACTGGCTGAGACCGGTCGCAAGCCGCATTTGGTGGCTGTTTTGGTTGGCCATGATGGCGGCAGTGAAACTTACGTGGCCAGCAAGATGAAGAACTGCGAGGCGGTTGGTTTTAAATCGTCGCTGGTGCGTTATGAAAGCGATGTTACTGAAGATGAGCTTTTAGCTAAAGTGTCCGAACTGAACGCAGATGCAGATATTGATGGCATCATTGTTCAGCTCCCCCTCCCAAAACATATCGATCCTGAAAAAGTAACCGAACGGATCGATTACCGCAAGGATGTGGATGGCTTTCATCCCGTTAACCTTGGCCGCATGCAACGTAATTTGCCTTCGTTCATCCCGGCTACACCGTATGGCATTACTTTGATGCTAAAGGAATATGCCATTGAAACCGCCGGCAAACATTGTGTAGTAGTTGGCCGCAGCAATATCGTAGGCTCACCCATGAGCATATTGATGGCGCGTAATACCTATCCGGGCAATTGTACGGTTACGCTTTGCCACAGCCGTACGCCGAACATCAAAGAGTTCACGCTTGATGCCGACATATTGATCGTGGCTATCGGTAAAAAGAACTTTATCACTTCAGACATGGTAAAAACGGGCGCTGTAGTGATAGACGTAGGGATGAACCGCGAGGTATCCACCGTCACAAAATCGGGTTATAAGCTATATGGCGATGTGGATTTTGAAAACGTGGCGCCAAAAGCTTCTTGGATAACACCTGTACCGGGTGGTGTGGGTTTGATGACGATCATCGGCTTGCTGAAGAATACTTTAGCTTCGGCTAAGAAAGAAGTGTATAAGTAAAACTTGTTTGATAATTAATAATTTGCCGGTTCTTGTTTAGTACTACGAATGCGGACAATAATTATCTCATTCTCCTTTACTAAATAACCAATACGAAAAGTATATATTTCAAAAGCGCGATAATTTCCGTCGTTATTTAACTTATACTTATCGGGATAGTGTGCTTCAGGATGTTCTAAAAGATCATCTATTTTATCCAATACAGCACTTTTTACCTTGTCAGCGTTTTGGTTCGACTCTTTACGGATATATTTGATGGCTTCCCTAAAATTGGTAATGGCTTGTTTATCCCAACTTATTTTCTTCACAATTACCAGTCTTTAGACATTTCTTTAACCTGCTCCTGGCTATAAAATTCTCCGGCCTCAACACGCGCTATCGCCTCGTCAATTTCTTTATTGTACTGTTCAATGCTAATTCTTGAACTATTGCTACGTCGTTTAACAAATGTTTTTAGCATTTGCAATACAGATTTCTTTTCAGCCTCGTCAAGCTGAAGTATATATTTATATAATTCCTGGTCTAATGCTTTTGCCATCACGTTTTTTAACAAATTTAATTCATTCCGGTCCTTTTAACAAAATCTTATTTAAACCCCTGCATCACCCGTTCCCAAAAACCGGTGATGCCAATGTAAACTTCATTATCCTTTATTTTCACCGGGTAATTTTCCAAATAATCCCCCTGACCTTCGCAGCCGCGGCCATTCTCGAGGTTGTAGCAGAAACGGTGTACCGGGCAAACCAGGTTGCCATCTTTACTGATAAAGCCATAGCTCAGGTCTGCGCCGGCATGCGGGCACCAGGCTGAGGTGGCGTATAGCTTACCATCGTGGCAGATGATGCAGACTGCTTTGCCGTCAACTTTTACTTTTTTTAAATAAGGCTGATCTGTTTCCGGGCCAACGGGCACTTTTAACCACTTCATTGTTAGTTCAGAAGTCTATTTTCAGGTTCATGATGCTGGGGTCTTTCATCACCTCGTCTATATTGGTGATCAGTGTCACGTGCTTGCGGTCGGCAGAAAGAATGGCCTTGTTATTGTTTATCTTCTTTACCGGGTGGGCAAAATTCAGCACAACCTTATAGGGCATGTCTATCAGCATGGCTTTTGCCATAGCCAGTGTTGAGGAAGTTTTCTTTAAAAAAGCATTGAACTTAGCCTTGTCTATTACCCGGTAAAATTTATGCGGGGTAACATCATAGTTGTAATAATCCTGCCCTGCCATGAGTTGCTGCGAATCGAATCTCAGTGGCACATTATCTCCCTTTGCCGAATTTCCAAACCTGCTGTTCATGGAAATTTTAGAAATATGATCGAGATAATATTGCAAATCGGCGTAGTTTTTAGCAACATGTGAGATATTGATCTTCATGATGCTTTCCTTTAAGTTCATTTTTACAGACAGGTTGCTGCTTTTGGCCATATTGGCTTCTTCAGGAGAAAGTTTTTGCTGGGTACTGTCGGGCAGTGCGCTGTAGAAATTGAGCGAGGTATCCTTCACCATGGAGAATTGCGGCGTAGCCTGCAGGGAATCAGACATGAGGTTCTTCAGGATCGACACCGCATGGCTCATATCGAACCCATAAACTACACTGCATGAGCCATCTGCCTTAAAGTTATAACTCTCCTCTATGTCGACACATGAGGTGAGGCAACAAATAAGTAAGAGTAAAAAGGCTAATGGGTAGATTTTCTTCACTCCTGTAAATTTAAATAATATTAATTTTAATATTAACTAAAAATCAACTGATTAAAAGAAAATATTTTGAGGGGCAGGAAGTGTAAAATGGAGAATTATTGGGCGTTGCCTTCGGCCCGGGCTTTCCGCTCATACTGCGCAGGCCTTAACCACAGCTTGTCACACTGAGGCCCTCGAAGTGCCGGTATCCGCTGCAATCTAACGCAAAACGTGCCCCGGTGGACTCATCCTCCGAAGGAGCCCCCCGGACCGAGGCTTCGCCGGTGGATCCCCTCTCTTCACTGCGCAGAAAGAGAGGGTAGCTGCATTTGTCGTTGCAAAAAACTTAATCATTATGCACAACGGACTGATCTGCCATGTTGTGCAGGAAACGGCGTACTTCCCATGGGCTGCGGAGGTAGAACTTGGCTGATGATATATTGCTGCCTACTTTTACCGTAACAGCCGATTCGGGCAGTGCTTTAAAGATGTCTTCATCTGTGTAATCATCGCCAAAAGCTATCATAAAATCATATTGGTCGTGATCGATGATGGATAATGCGGCCCGGCCTTTGTTTACCTCCATGTTTTTTATTTCCAGCACTTTATCGCCTGGCATCAATTGCAGTCCTTTATCGTTAGCCAAATATTTAAGGTTATTGATCAGTTCATTTGCACGCAACTCGCCCAGGCCATTTTGCGATTTGCGGTAGTGCCACACCAGCGAATAACTTTTTTCCTCGATGAAGGAACCCGGCGTACGGTCGACATAGGTTTCCAGTATGGGGTAAATATCCTGTTTCCAGCTATCTGAAAGGCCTGTTATTTTGTGCCAGCTGGTATTCAGCTGTTTAAACCATGCGCCATGCTCAGCAATTAGGTACAGGTTGGTTTTGCCAAACCAACCGTCGAGGTTTTCGTGCTTGCGGCCACTAATGAGCACCACATGGTTTGCAGGGTCGTCCGTTAGCTGATCGATCAGGTCGTAAAGTTCCTGGTCGGGTTTTGCCTGGTCTACACTTGTTTTAAAACCAACCAATGTACCGTCATAGTCGAGGAATATAACGCGTTTTCTGGTCTTGGCGTAGCGCTTAATAATGGATTGGGCTGTAGCGCCGCTTACGTGGCGGCTTTGCATGGAGCGTTGTAACTGTTTTACCTCCTTTAGCCTGTCCATAAATATCTTCACCCAGTGCGCAACGTTGAATTTTGCTACCAGTTGCCTCATTTGCTGCATGCGCGATTGTTGTTCTACCAGCGGCATTTCAATGCCTTTTATAATAGCCTCGCACATTTGCCCGATATTATTCGGGTTAACGATCACTGCATCGATCAGTTCTTTAGATGCGCCGGCCATTTCGCTCAATATCAGCACGCCGTCGTTATTTATACGACTTGCCACATACTCCTTGCTCACCAAATTCATGCCATCGCGCATAGGCGTTACTAGGCACACATCTGCCGAATAATACAAGGCAGAAAGCGTTTCTATCGGGAACGAACGGTAGTAATAATGCACAGGCGTCCATTCCATGGTGCGGTATAAGGAATTGATGTTGCCGG
>JABDAU010000043.1 GCA_013289045.1 Bacteroidota bacterium
CACCGGCATTGCAATTTAGTAATTAGGGTTTTGTTTAATGTTAGGATTCTGATCTATTACCGGCTGTGGTATAGGGTTCAAGTACATCTTTTGTAAAAATACATGCGGATGACCCAACGCAACCGGCGTATATTGCCATACACCCTTATCATCGGTCGGCGAAGAGTTGGTGATCTTCATACCATGATGATCTGCGTTCATTACAGTCATCGCAGTTCCCCAGCGGATGATATCATAATAACGTTTGTTCTCAAAGCACAACTCCACCCGGCGCTCGTTTTGGATCACGGTACGCATTGCAGCTTGTGTAAGGCCACCAGGATAAGTTGCCTCCAATGTTGGCAATTTGGCACGTGTCCTAACTTGGTCTATCGCCTGATAAACACTTCCGTCGGGGCCTGCAGATTCGTTCTGCGCCTCGGCATAGTTTAACAAGATCTCAGCATAGCGGAAGAAAACATAGTTCTGTCCATCGCTGCGGTTACCTGCAGGTACTACATCAGGATCAAGACGCTTTTTGAAATAATAGGCTGTATTTCCAACGTCTGAAGAGCCGAAATCGATCTCATTTAATGAAGGGTGAACTTTATCAATGCGGGTATAAATAGTATCGGCCCTTGACATCCAGTTTTGTTTGTATGGGGCGCCGTCATACACTATCCAGTCATAAAACCGTTGTTCGCGGTTCACATACGGATGCTGCGGATCATAACCCGAATTTGGATCGCTGATAGGTAAGCCGTTGCTCATTCTGAACTGGTCAACCAGTTCCTGCGTAGGGTCATAGTTGCCCCAGGTATAGTATTGGCCTAATATGTAAACCGGGCCGCCGAAGAGGTCATAATCGCTGCCTATTCTCGGGCCGTTAGGCAGGTTGCCTACAGTTTGCCTGTCCCATATTACCTCGCTGTTGTATTCATTCTCCTGTGTCCAAAGTTGGGTCAGGTCGGGGAATAAAGAATAAGTGCCGCCAAACTGGGTAATAAATTGCTTGTTGGTTGCAGCGGCTTTGGTGTATCTTGATGCATCAAAACTTGTAAAGCTAAAGAAGTGGTTGGGATCTGCACCAACTACCGGCGTACCTGTATTAAAAGACGGGCTGGCAGCGTAAAGCTCTATCCATCCTTTCAGCGCTAAAGCTGCACCAAGTGTAGCACGACCTGCATCGGCATCGCCGTGACCATATTTTGCGGCAAGAAAGCCGTCTTTAATTACCGTATCCAAAGAGGCATCAATAAAATTGAAGGTCTCCTCAAAGGTAGTGCGAGGCTTATACAGTTCAGCCTGTGTATCGGTAGTCCTGTCCTGCGGCTCGGTGATAATAGGCAGGCCGCCAACGTGCATCCACAAATAGGCATAGAAAAATGCACGCAGGTAACGGGCTTCGTCTATACGTTTGTTTCTGTATCCCACTGACAGGGTGCCTGGGTGTGCGTTAACCTGTTGAATAAAAGTGTTGGCTTTTCTTATCTTGGTATACGTTGCTCCCCAATCTTCGTAGTCGGCTGCGTCGCCGTCATTTTCCTGTGGCGTACCGTCTTCAACACCCGGGCCTATAATGCCCTGTTTCCAGCGCCATGATTTCCAGTATGGGCCGCCATCATTGTCGTCGGTATAGCTATCCAATGGGTCGGGCGTATCGTTCAGGTTACTGATCTGGTAATACACATCATTAAGGAAAAGATCCGCACTCGATTCATTGCTCCACTGCGTATCAGAAGAAATAGAATCCTGGGGCGTATTGTCAAGGTATTTTTTGCACGATGCAACTGCCAGCAGTGCTATTGCCGGGATCAGCCACCGTAAATTCGGAAAGTTTATAATTTTTTTCATGTCTTAATACATTTAGGATTAAAAGGTTGCGCTAATACCAAAAATGAATGCTTTTTCAACCGGGTATGATTCTTCCCTGCTTGTGTAGCCCGTTTCCGGGTCCTCGAATTTCAGCGGACTGAGTGTGAACATATTCTGGCCGGTGGCATATACCCTTAAAGCGCTTATTCCAATACGTTTGGTGATCTTGCTCGGAATGGTATAGCCCAGGGATGCAGTTTTTAAACGTACAAAACTGGTGCTGGCCATCCACAACGATGAAGAAAACGGCCCAAAGCCATCACCATTGATAGGGTTGGTGGTGTTATTGGTGTTTTTTGATGCATAGGCTACAGGATATTTTGCATTCTGATTTTGTGGCGTCCACATGTTATCAAAATACTCATAAGATGTATTGGTGTTATTGATCCTGAAAGGAACAGTCTGATAACCCTGTATATTTAAGCTTGAATGTGCAGCGCCTTCAAAAAACAAGGTCAGATCAAAGCCTTTGTATGCAGCGTTCAGGTTAAGGCCGTAAGTTATTTCGGGCACAGTTGGGTAACCATCGGCAATCTCGTCGTTGTCGTCGATCTTACCATCATGGTTAAGGTCGGCATATTTAACATCGCCCGGATGCAGTGTACCGAATTGGGTGATGTTGTAACCATCTTTTGCGTCGATAACACCATCGCCGTTTTTATCGTCCGAGGTTTTAAACAAGCCGATAGCTTCGTAACCGAACGGCGTGCCATACTCCCTGCCTGTGCGGCTGCGGTTCGGATTATCGCGGGTAGCATCGGTTTCAAAAACCTGTAACAGTTTGTTACGTGCAAAGCTAAAATTGCCTGATGCATTTAAAGACAGCCCATTATCAAACTTATGGTTTGTACCTAATGTAACTTCAAAGCCGTGGTTACTCATTATACCGGCATTTTCCTGGGCCAAAGGAATACCATATTCCAATGGTACTGTGACAGACGGCTGAAGTAACATATCAGTCCTTTTTTCATAAAAGTAATCTGCTTCTACAGTTAACAGGCTCTTCCAGAAGGAAGCATCAAAACCAACATCAGTCTTTGTTGATTTTTCCCAGGTAATGTTCGGGTTAGACTCCTGTCCCTGGTATGATCCCTGGACAAGGCTACCGGTGCCAAAGGCATATTCGTTACCTTGCAAACTGTAATTTGACAAGTATTGATAAGGCCCGCCTGCGAGATTACCTGACATGCCCCATGATCCGCGCAGTTTCAGGTTATCTATCCATGGTGCATTGTCTTTAATGAATTTCTCTTCAGACATGCGCCAGCCGGCAGAAAATGCCGGGAAGTAAGCATAACGTTTGTCGGGCGCGAAATAATAGTGACCGTCATACCTACCGGTAGCTTCCAGCATGTATTTGCCTGCATAAGCGTAATCTAAACGGTATACGTAGCCAACCTGGCTGCTGGTACTTGCCGACCCGCCATTATCGAAATTATCTTTATCTGATGTACCAAGGTTAAGCTCATCTATATCAACATTAAAACCTTTACGCTGAGCAGAAAAATTGCTGGCGATACCATTCCTGGCTTCTGCAACCACTAAACCTGTCAGCTCGTTTTTACCAAAGGTGTTGTGATAGTTGATATATCCCTGGTAAGTAAAGTTCTCCGTTTTAAAAAAGTCCTGGTACAGCGTTGTAGAACCGTCGCCCTCAAAAAGCTGGGTAAACGTTTTTGTGGATGCAGTATAGGTGTCGTAATAACTTGGGCGTGTCCAGTCTTTATCAGTCTGGTACGTTGGGTCATATGCAAACTGGGCTTTAATGCTCAACCCTTTTACAAAAGGAAGCTGCTGCTCAACCGATAAGGTATTTAATGCTGTATTCCTGTTTGTACGCGCATAGCTGCCGCTTGCCAGGTCACCGCCCGGAGAGGCTCCGCCTGATTGGCCGGGCGCACCATTGCTATAATAAATTGCAGCGGTTGGGATATAGGAAATTGCTACCGGATCTGGCGCAGTTTGATTTTTCTCTACAGCATTGTTCAGTGCAATGGTAATGGTAGTTGTATTAGTGGCTTTAATATCCAACATTGCATTATAGTTGTACCTGTTATAATACAACGGGCTGTAAATACCATCCTGCCTGAAGAAATTTAAACCTACATAGTACTGAATCCTGTCGGTACCGCCGGAAAGCTGAACATTGTAGTTTTGAAGCGGCTGGTTTAGATGCATCAGCTCTGTTTCTGCATTGCTGTTCGGATATTGATCGGAGTTCTGCGCATGCAGTGAGTTATAATTATCTATAAGGGTTTGCGCAAATTCCGGTTGAAGCCCCGAGTTTACATCGGCCTCATTTTTTAAGGTCATGTAGTCCTGGGCATCCAGCATGTGTTGCGGATAGGTCGGGCGCTGAAAGCCGTAATACGTGTTTAAAGTAAGTTTTGGCGCGCCTGTTTTACCATGCTTGGTAGTAATGAGGATAACACCGTTAGCACCGCCTAAACCGTAAGGAGCAACTGCCGCCGCATCTTTCAAAATAGAAACGTTGTCGATGTCGTTCGGGTCTATCTGGCTGATGTTATTGCGGATCACACCGTCAACAACTATCAGGGCAGCGCTGTTACCGGTTGTCCCTACACCACGTACATAAATGTCGGGATTATCCTGGCCCGGTGAACCGCCGTTTGGCCTTGCTGTGATACCGGACACCCTGCCGGCTAATGCATCTGTGATATTTTCTACAGGCGCCTGTGCCAGTTCGCTGCCTTTTACAGCGCTTACCGCAGCGGTAAGGGAGGTTTTCTTTTGCGTACCGTAACCTACAACCGTTACCTCGTTAAGGCCCTGCGGTTCTTCAGACATTTTTATATTGATTGAAGTGGCGCCGTCCTTTACCGTAACTTCCTGCGTTAAGAAACCAACAAAGGTGAATACCAAAGTTGCCTTGCCGTCGGGTAAGGTCAAATGGTAATTGCCGTTCACATCAGTGGTTGTGCCTGTGGTCGTTCCCTTTAGCGCAATGTTTACGCCTGCCAATGGCTCACCTTTCGAGTCGGTTACCTTACCCGTGATGGTGACGGGTTGCTGCTCCTTTTTTTCGGAAACTTCTGAACGGGCCTTGATAACAATAATATCGTTGGAAATAGTATAAGCGAGCGGCTTGTCTTTAAAGCAGGTATTTAATACCTCCTCCACGCTTGCATTTTTAAAGTTTACGGTGATGTTACCAACGGTGGAAACCATTTCCTCAGCATATAATATTTTATACTGGGTTTGATTTTGAATTACTTCGAACACATTCTCAATAGCAACATTGGTACCCTTATAGCTTACCCGCTGGGCAAGCGTTGCCTGGGATACCTGGAGAAATGCTGTAATAAGAAGTAAAATGGTAAGCTTCATTACCAATAAAAGTTTAGGAATACGCGCGAAAGGCTTGTACCCCGTGTGAAAATAAAATTTCATACATTTGAATGTTTGGGTTTAAATTGGAATAAATTGATCAAGAAGATTTTAGCGGTTTAAGTACCCGAACGTTTGACCAGGCCAGCGTTGCCGCGCTGCCTGGTTCTTTTTTTCCGGGTAACCGCTATGCGTAAATGTTATTGCATAACGACAACCCTCCTTTCAGTGATCTTAAAGTGTACTAATCCGGTTAATTCAAGATATTTTAATACATCGGTAATATTTTCTGTGCGTGGAAGCGTGCCAACAAACGTTAAGCCTGTCGGCTTGCCATCATAGGCGATATCTACATCATACCAGCGTGCTATTTTGCGCATGATCTCCGGAAGATGCTCATGTGCGAAATTAAATTTGCCGTTCTTCCATTCTATGGATTCCTGGGCGTTAACTTTTATCACCTCAATGCCTTTACCCACAACAGCCTGCTCGCCCGGAACAATTATACGCTGGTTTGCACCCTGCGTAACCTGCACCGATCCTTCAAGCAATGTAGTTTTTGTAGCTTCTTCATCATTATAAGCCATAATATTGAAATGCGTACCCAATACGCGTACTTCCATATTGTTCACGCTTACCTTAAATGGGTGCGCTTTGTCTTTCGCTACTTCAAAATAAGCCTCGCCCGTCAGCTCAACCCGCCTGTCGCCGGGACCGAAATGTACGGGGTAGCGTAATGACGAGGCCGCGTTAAGCCATACTTTACTGCCATCGGGAAGCTCCAATTGATATTGCCCGCCGCGTGGTGTGGAGATGGTGTTGAAGGTTAAAACATCGCTGCCGGCGGTACTCTGCGCATCACCTGCATAAATAACCCGGCCATTCCCTGTTTTCACAACTTTTGTCTTGCCCTGGTTGGCCAGTACCCCATTTTTGGCGTCGTCCAATACTATCGACTTGCCATTGCCAAGGGTAAGCACAGCCTTATTGCCGCCAGGAACGATCTTTATTGATCTGGCGACTGTGTTAGCAGGCTTTACAACCGGTTTGGTAATAAGGAAATGGTAAGTAAGAAAAATAGCGGCAACTGCGGCGGCGGCTGTAAGACTGCGTTTGATCAGTGTACGGATCTTCGGTGCATGGGTTTGGGTTTCATCAATCCGCTGCTCTATTGCATCGCTTACTGACGATGGAATAGCGCCTTCATCTTCCTGCGTTTCGAAGTGCGATGCGATCTTTTCCATGATCGCTTCAACCTCCGCAGCATCAGCATGACCCATCCATTCCGAAAAACGCTGCTTATCGTTGTCGGTGAGTTTATTGTTTTGAAGTTTTTTTAGGTATTCTTCGGGTGTATATGGCCTCATATATACGTGAGACACACCCCGAAAGCGAAAGGACCCCTCGCTGAAAAAATATTTTTAGCGCTTGAGATACAACAGGATGCCGATAAATAAAGTGGCAATATCGCCACGCTTATTCAAATACTCCCGCACGAAATGCATACCGGAATAAAGCTGTTTTTTAACTACAGATTTCGAGATCGATAACCGCTCGGATATTTCATCCAACGAGAGGTCATCGTCATGCCGCATTTTGAATATCATTTTCCGTTTAACGGGTAAAAGATCGATAGCTGTTTGCGCAATGCCGTAATATTCGTTATAAATTACCTCGTCCTCAATATGATTGGTAGTTTGCAAAGCATCGGCCCTGATCACTTCAAGCACACGGGCTTCTTTCTGCAAAGTGCGCACATAGTTAAGCAGCAGGTTTTTTGCAGAACGGTACAGGTATGGCTTTATAGCGGTGACGTAAATAATGTCTTCCCGTTGAGACCAGATCTTCACAAACAGGTCCTGCACTATTTCTTCGCTAACTTCTTTTGAGAAACAAAAGCTGGAAACAAAACGGAGCAGGTTGTTACCGTAACGATTGTATAGAAAAGAAAAGGCAGCCCTATCCCCCTTTGAAATAAGGAGTAATAATTCTTTCTCATCCGTTTCGTACAAGTGCCCCATAAATGTTTACAACAACCGTTAATAGTCCTTACTTTATATATTGCAATCGATTGCAATTTCGAATATATTATGCAACCTTGTCAGATTGTCCAGGAAAGCTTTCGTAATAAATTGGTTACAATAATACAAACATATAAACATTAATATTCAACGCAAATTTTTTTCAAAATAAGTCACACCAGTGTGACAAGCGGTTTGAAATTTCCCCGGTGATGTTTACGAGAAACGGGGAACTCTTTTAGGGGAGGTGTATAAGAATGCTCCTGATATAAAAAAAGCCACCGGTTGGCAGCTTTCTAAAGTGTTCCCGACGAGATTCGAACTCATATCAACTGAACCGGAATCAGCAATTCTATCCATTGAACTACGGGAACTTTAAGGGCAAATATAAGACAAAGGAATCATATAGGCTCATTTCTTCAGATAGAAATATCCCAGCACATACAAACAGATCATCCCCAGTAAGCTACCCGCGGTAACATCGCTGAACCAGTGTGCGCCCATATAAATCCGCGATAACGGTATCAACAAGATCAGCAACAGGCAAATACTGCTGATCAGCAACCGCAGAAATTTAGGGATCTCCCTCCTGCGGTGCATCACCACGATGATAAACCCGAAAAATGCTGTGTAAAAGATGACATGCCCGCTGGGGAAGCTTTGCTGTTCCGTTTTCTCCAATACATGCACTAATGGGGCACCTGGTCGCGGCCTGTTAACCAGCAGCTTTACGATGGTGCTGACCAACGCCGATAGTGCAGACAGCAGCGTAAATAAAGCCTCGCGCCAATAACGGCAAAGCAGGAAAATGATGATGACCCCGGCGACTACATACGTTGAGTTTGGCGTATAACCCGCCCAACTTAACGCCCGCATAATGGTATCGAGCAATGGGTTGGAATGTTCCTGTACCTCTGCCGAGAATTCCTTATCGATATTGGGAAGCGGATCCAATAAAACAAGGATGGTTAACGCGATAAAGCCAATAACAATAACGATCATCAGGTTTTTGATGATCCATTCTCTTTTACGCTGCATTTTTCAAATGTGGGTATTTTTGGGGGAAATTGGTAATGTTGTGAATGGGCACAGCCTGCAATACATTCTATACCCACGCCAGAGTTGAATGAAGGTTATCGAAATATTCGTACTTTAACATTTAATTATGCTATCACCTAACCCGGAAGATTTCACACTCCTGCTTGAGGTTTTCAGGGAAGGCCTGAAACGTGGATTGGTTTCAAAAAACGATGTCACTGGCTGGGCTGACGACATTATTACGAATTCTGAAGAACCGGATTATTTTTTCATTGAGCTGTCTTTGGGCAGCGTAAAGGATTTGCCCGGGATAATTGATCAATATGCTTCTTATACGAATAATGTATTAATTGTAAGAGTGCTTTTTGGGCTTTTGCACAAGCAGATAGTAAATGATGCAGGCAATATAAGCTCAGAATATGCAGCAAAGCTAATAGGCTCCTTATGGTCTTTTAATGAACTGACGACCTTTGAGTTAAACAATATTTATTCTTTTGACGAATATGAAATTTATTTTACGTCCGACCCGATGGAATTACGCGTTGAAATTTTCTGGTTTCTGTGTACATATGAGGAATTTAATCTCCAAAATTATGATCAATGGCCTGCAATAAACGCCAAAGCAGAAGAAGTTTTAAAGCAAAAAGAAATTGAGCAACAGGCTGCACATGAAGCTTTTGTAAAAAACTGGAAAAAGCAGCAAAGGAGGAAAAAACTTAAGAAGCAGTTATTAAAAGGCTTATTTGTGTTGATTTTTTTAGCTGCAATAGTAGTAGCAGATGGTATCTTAACGTTTGAAAGACAATCCGGAATAGCTTATGCCCTGCTTGTTGGTATATTATTTTCTTTTTTAAGATTGAGACGTAGGATTAGTAAAAGGAAATGGTAAAGATGATAAGAGTAAGCCATGGATTGTTAACGTCCTCGCAGGGTCTCTCGCAGAGGACCCTGCGAACGGATTTAGTATGGAAAGAAGTTTAAACTTTAACGTCCTCGCAGGGTCTCTTCAATGTCCCCGCAGGGTCTCTCGCAGAGGACCCTGCGAACGGATTTAGTATGGTTAGAAAATTGCAAACCAAACGGACGGGGAGAGAAACTGTAATAGGAAAAAGTAATGAACTACGAGCCCTCTGTTATCCGGTGCTTCGTTAGGATAGCAATTCAATAAATATATTACTTTTCGTTATTTAACTGTCATCGTGCGCAGGGTCCTCTGCGAGAGACCCTGCGGGGACAAAAAACTTGAGGGGATAAAGGTAATGAACTACAGGTTCCCTGTCATCTGGTGTTTGGTTCGGATCGCCATATAAAAAAATATACTTTTCGTTATTTAACTGGCATCGTGCGCAGGGTCCTCTGCGAGAGACCCTGCGGGGACAAAAAATGGTAGAGATGATGATAACCTATGGATCGTGTTACCATCTTAAGTATTTAGCTATCACCCCGTGCTTTATATCCGCGCGATGCTAAAAAGTCGGGGAGTTTCTCCCCAACTTGTAGATAAATGCATACAGCCTTCACCCTTTACCCCCTATAAAACTTTGTGGCCTCATTATTGAACATATTATGTGGGAGAATATATATGGCACTTATAATAAACGCAATCTTTGCTGGAACCTGGGGCTTGACAGCTGCATTATTGGTAGTTCAACTATTACGACTGGAGCTTAACAGCAAACCGGTGATCATAGACGCTATGCGCAATCTATTGCTCTTCGGATCATCCGTTTATCTTTTAAAAACAGGCATCGACGTGCTGCAGATCCACATGAGTTCAGCCTCGACCCGGTTTTGGATGACTTTTCTCGCCTGGCCTCTTGCTTTTGGTGTGTTGCCGCAATTGCTGTGGCTTAAGCCTCTTCGCCACCGGCTGGCAAGTTTAGCAGTGATCGTTGCGCTTTGGACGATAACCATCTCTTTTGTACCCTGGGCATTTCCGCAATGGGTAACCAACATGGTGTTGCACCCAACCAATGTGCGTGCCCACGTAGTATTTTCTTTTACCGGTTACCTGGAAATGGTTGCCATATATGCTGCAATGCTTGCCGGGGTTTATTACGTACTAACCCGTGCAAACATGGCCGTACCGCTTCATACTGAAAAAGCATTAACCGCGGAGACGGCCAATACAGCTGAGGCGGCATAAATACTACTCCACACCCTCTACAATATCCGCTTTAATCAGTTGGCGGTAGCATTTCTTTAAAATCCTTAAGTCTTTATTTTTATCACCCGGCCTGAGTTTAATGTTATTGATCAATAACAGCGGCTTGTTACGGGTGCTTAAAAAAGCGAATTGCAGCCATTCAACGGTGTCTTTGCCGCCGTCTAAAACAAGATCTTTAATAATATAACCTTCTGCGCCCCTAAGATAACCCGGTTTGGAAGTATCAGTCGCGATATGGTATCCTTTCGCTCTTAACCTGGCCAGCGCCTGCTCTTCGGACACTTTTAATTGGTAATATTTACCGATATGGACATCTCCGCCGGGCAGCATGGATTGTTTGACCGACGGCCCGGTGGCCATAAATATGAGCGCTACAGGTATGAGTGCTGCATACCGAAGCAAAACAGGCAATTCAGTTTTAACCCCATAGCGGTGAATATGCCGCATTAAATACCATGTTAATGGCAGAACGGCCAATGCAATGTAATCGCTGTAGTCCAGGGTCCTGCTGATGGGAATGAGGGTGAATGTGTTATAGAAATGGATAAAACCTGATGAAATGGGTAACTTCCAAAAAATAAACAGGAGCCCGGTCAATATAACCGACCAGCCGGATAGCCTTGGAAACACAAATTGCAAAAACATCGGGAAGATCAGCAATCCTGCAAAGTCCGATAGTTTCCCGGTAAGCCAGTTATGGTAATGCTGTTTGAGATAATGGTCGTTAAGGGCTAACACTAATAAGCCAGTTATAAACACCCAGTTGAATATAAAATAATGATTACTGCGTTTCATATTACATTTTTTTAATTGCCGCTAATATCCGCTTATACATTTTTGCCTCCGGCACATGCAAGCGGTTGATCTGTTATGATATACGACGGTATCAGAGAGATATATTATTTATCTTCAAGCGATTAAGATAATATTTATTGAGAATATTATCTTAATATTTTTGAGCATTAACATCTCGGCCCCCCGAAGTAGTGTGACATTAATAAGTTCAGCACAATGTAACATAACCGTTACCCTTCCCGTAAAACACCAACTACATTAATACCCTTTGTGATGGAAAAAGCTTTGATCTGTTTGATGGCGCCTGTGGTTGGGATAATGATAAGCTGGTTATTCTCGTTTCGCGGAAATGATGCCAAGAGCCGCTCACTAAAAGTTTTTCATAAGCAGGATAACTGGCGGTAGATCTGCCGTACTTTTCCTCCTCTGGCTTGTATCAGGCCTCATCATTAACAAAACATTTGAACACTTCGTTGAGGCTATTTTTGCCAGCCTTGCAGGCAGGTGTAGCCCGTGTAGCGTTTCAGCTACAAAACACACAGCAAAACGCTACGGAAACGCTACACTTTGCTACAGTGTTATAAAATTTATCCTATTGAAAATCAATGCTATATACAAATAAAAAACATCAATTCTAGCTAAATGTAATACCACCAAAAATGAATCGATTTTAACCATTTTTGATACATTTAGTGGAATTTAATGACGGTTTTAAACCGCTACATTACAATTAGGACGAGTTGCTTTATGGCAGCTTTTTTATTTTAATACATTTGTTCCGTCAATTCTTATGAAACACATCGGCGAAACGGACCTCATTTTAAACCCCGACGGCAGCGCTTACCATATTAAACTGCTGCCCGAAGATGTTGCCGACACGGTAATTACCGTAGGCGATGCCGACCGTGTACCGCAGATCAGTAAGTATTTTGACCATATTGAATGCAAAAAAGGCAAACGTGAGTTTATCACACATGCCGGCGCCATCGGCAATAAACGCCTTACTGTAATTTCGACAGGCATAGGCACAGGCAATGTGGATATTGTGCTGAATGAGCTGGATGCGCTGATCAATATCGACTTAAAAACACGTCTTCCCCTGCCCCATCCGCGAAGCTTAAGCTTTATCCGGATTGGCACTTCCGGGGCTATACAGGAGGATATTGAAGTAGACAGTTTGCTTGTTTCATCGGCAGCATTTGGACTTGATCCTATTATGCATTTCTATATGCAATCGGCCAGGCCGGATGATGAAGGATTGCTGGCTGCATTGGCTGAAGCATTGCCATCTGACCTGAAATGCGATGCTTACGTTGCAACAGCTGATGAAAAATTGTTGGTTGATCTTGCAAAAGGCATCCGACAAGGCATAACCATGACAGCTCCCGGCTTTTATGCCCCGCAGGGACGGATGCTTAGGGGCGAGCTGCCTTTTCCCGGGCTGCTCGATTCATTTTCAAGCTTCAATTATCATGGGCGGAAGATCACAAACCTTGAGATGGAGACTGCCGGCATTTATGGCCTGGCCGATACATTAGGCCATCGGCCTGTTTCATTTAATGTGATATTGGCCAACCGGGTAACACATCAGTTCAGCAAAGATCCCGGGAAAACGGTTGATAAGTATATTCATATGCTGCTGGAGCGGATAGTTTCTATTTAAAAAATCACATATTATTTTCATAATTTGGTTGAAAATTAACCCCTTATGAAAATAGCTTTAGCCTTATTACTCATATTTTGCCTGGCTGGTTCCAGGCCATTGTCCGTTGCAGGTCAAGCAAAATATTCTTTCGGAGTAAGGATAACCGGTCATGGTAAACCGATGATATTGATCCCGGGATATAAAGGTTCGGCTGATACCTATAACGATGTGGTTGCGCATTACAAGGATCATTATAAGTGCTATGTGATAACACTTGCCGGATTTGCAGGACAACCACCGTCAGGCGTTCACGATCATCTTTTACAAAAGCAGCGTGACGATATTATAGCCTATATCATCAATGAGCATCTGAAACGCCCTGTGATAGTCGGTTTTAGCTTTGGCGGCGTATTGGCAACGTGGGCCGCTACTACACGGCCGGATCTTACCGGCCCACTGATTGATATAGATGGTACCCCATTTGATATATCACTTCAAACCAATCCTTTCAATAAGGATTCGCTTATCAATGACCACATTGTGAAATATGAAAAACTGGTTGACAAACCTACCACGTATTGGAAAAAGCGCGATTCGCTCTACCACACTCCTGCGTCGATGAAACTGGGAGACCCTTATGTTCTGAAACTGGTTACTGATACTAACCGGCTTAAGGAAATAAATATCTGGGATGCAGCAAGCGATTTCAGGAGCGGCGCGTTGATGGATCTGGAGGCCGATACGGTCGATATGCGGCTAAGTGTCGCCCGGTTGCAATTGCCGGTGCTGGTATTGGGTTCATGGGTGAGTTGGGATTACAGGTTAAAAAGCGATGCAGAGAAAGATTACGCTGATAAATGGGCAAAGGCGAAAAATGTAACGATAGTCTTTTCTGATAAGGGCAAGCATTTCCTGATGTATGACGATCTCAGCTGGATGTTAGCGCAGATGGATGGCTTCTTGAAAAATTACAATTAACACCTTTCTCCTTTAGGCATATTTGTCATCTTTGCAAAGATGGCCATCAATCAACCATATATCAGCGAAGAATTTAAAGGCGTTATCTGGCGTTTGGAAATTGATGAGCTGACAGATACCATTTGCATAGAAACGCGCGATGAAACGGAAAAGCTGGTCAGTTTTTCATCTATCGGGCTGGATACCGGCAAAGCTTATTTTAAAGAATTAACTACTGAAGAACGTTGGTTAACCGGCATTGAGACCGTGTATGATGGGGTATTGCTACTACACAATTTCCTCTCACAAAACGGGCCGCTGCATAAGGGTATTATAGCAATTGATGCCATAACGGGTAAAACATTGTGGAGCAATTACACACTTGCGTTTGAAACGCTTTCCGCTGATGGACCGATCATGTACGAAACACATATCCATCCTAAAAGACTATACTTAACAGATGTGCATACCGGGGCAACGACAAGGATCTACGAGCCGACCGTTCACGCTGAGCTAAAAAATAATATTACTGCACCACAGGTTATCGATCCGGCCGGATTGACCATACCTCTGCCGCCATTCGGAAATAGTGTGCATTACCTGGATTACAATAACTACAGAATTGTATCTTTGCACTCGATCCAGGCGGGGGTATTGCAACAATGGCTGTTTGTGATGGATGGTGTCGGCGAGGTTTATAAAGATTTGTTGAATACCGGCATACAGAAATTACAACCCGAGTCGTTTATACTGCATAAAAACCGCTTAGTTTATATTAAAAATAAGTCAGAATTAAGAATTGTAAAACTATAAATTGCAATAGATCAGTTCACTATGAAATTTAAGACCCTCCTTTTTGTTACCCTGCTTATCACCATAACCACAACCGTTTTTGCCCGTCCTATCCGCGATTCTATCGGGGTGGAGAACAACAATGGTAAAAAGGTTATCCTGCATAAATTAGACCCAAAAGATAATTATTACTCCCTGGGCCGCCGTTATAACGTAAGCCCGAAAGCGATCATCGCATTCAACAATAACGCCCCGCTCATCATTGGCAACGTGGTAAAAATACCAACCGACAGGCCTTTCCTGGAGTCATCATACAATACACCTTCGTTAAGGAAACCTGCTCCCCCGGCACCTGTCAATCCGGCGCCGCAGCAACCTGTGGTTCAGCAAACGCCTCCGGCTCAGCAGCCGCAAGCACCTGTACAACAAGCACCTGCACAGCAGCCGCCTGTTAATCCGCAACAGCAAAATGATGCTATAGATTATAAAGTGTCAGCAGGCGAAACATTGTATTCAATTGCCAAACGCTTTAATACTACGGTAGCCGATATTCAGCAAACAAATGGTCTTGCTTCTACTAACCTTGCGCCTGGCCAGATCATAAAGGTGCACCAGGGTGGTCAGCCCCAGGTTGCCGCTGCTGCGCAGCAGACAACTGTGGCCAAGCAAGACAATACTGCTATGAGCAATCCTGTAGCGGCGATAGATAGCGCCAATGCCAACAAGTTTAATTCGAACAAATTTGGATTGTATGAAAAGGATGAAAAAGGCGTTGCGACCTGGATGGACAGCTCAGGCCTCGACCCAAACAAGAAATTGGTATTGCACCGCACTGCCCCTATCGGTACGGTTATAAAGATCACTAACCCAATGACCAACCTTACCACCTATGCAAAGGTAGTTGGCAAATTCACTGATAATGAGGACAATAAGGACATCGTTATTGTGGTTACCAAAAATGTGGCCGAATCTATCGGTGCGCAGGATAAACGTTTTCGAGTAAGTATCAGCTACGGAAGCCCGAATGAATAAACCTTTTATTATCGGTATTGCCGGCGGCAGCGGGTCGGGCAAAACCTTTTTTTTAAAGTGTTTCTTAAAGCATTTCAGCCCGGATGAAGTGTGTTTGGTATCGCAGGACGATTACTATAAGCCTGTGCCACCCGATATGACCGCCGAGGAAAATAAGCTGTTCAATTTCGACCTTCCGGATACTATCGACCATGAGCATTTTGAAGATGACATTCATCAACTGCTCAACTGGAATTCCATCCAAAAAACAGAGTACCTGTTTAATAAACCCGGTGTTACACCTCGCATATTAGAAATAAAGCCAGCGCCGATACTTATTGTAGAAGGCCTTTTCATTCTGCATTTCCGAAAAATTGCCGATCAGCTCAACCTGAAGATCTTTATCGAAGCCGATGACGAGATCGCCCTGGAACGCCGCCTTAAACGCGACTTGCTGGAACGCGGTTATTCGCATGATGATGTGATGTATAAATGGATGAACCACGTAGTGCCTGCCTATAAAGAATACCTGCTGCCCTATAAAGGCGAGTGCGACCAGGTGATCACCAATAACAGCCACGTTGCCGAGGATATCATTTGTGTAACGGAGGATATTTCTAAGGAATTGAGGGCGAAAGTGTTGTAAGGAATTTGGGCGTTCCCCTGCGGGTCGGGCTATCCGTTGCAAGTCCTCGCTGCGCTCCGGGCTTTCCACTACTATCCCTAACGCGAATGTCATCCTGAGCTTGTCGTAAGATTGTTTGAACCATAATTCGTGGTGTTAAAGGATTTCCCTGATGCATTTTTTTTCGGAGAATACAGCATGGGGACATTAACTTACGAAGTTTCTAAAACTTCGTAAGTTTGTTATAGGACATTGGTATATTCGATACATGAAACCTTTCCTCATTATCATAATTAAATACAGCCTGATTCTTTTTATTTTATTATTAGCTGATTCCTGGCTATTTTCTTACGCTCATATACACATACCCGAATACATTCCGCGTACTCCGATCAGAACATACGGGTTTACGATATTTTGTATATACCTGCCTTTAATGATAATTGCCTTAAAATCTGCTTTAAAAACAGAGCCACAAATAAAACTTCTCAAATTATTCGTTATTGGTTTCATTATAAGCTCAGTCCCGGATATGCTCGTACAATTAATACGCGCTATGATTTATGATTATGATTTTTTTATGTTCATAAAAGAATTCTGGGTTACTGCTTTTGGCTTTACAGCATATGATTTTCTTATAGCATTCCAACTTAAAACCAAACGGACAGGTATACTTATTGCCTTAATACTATTGCTTTGTGTTGTGATTAAGGTGATAGAATATTTATTCCCTCAACTGTTACCTGGTTGATATCATATTACCATCTCCGGCACATCGCCTTCAATAATCAATTTACCGGCGGTCGCATTTATAATTTCCTCCACACTTATACCCGGCGCACGTTCCAGTAGTTTAAAACCGCCCCCAGGTAATACATCCAATACGGCCAGTTCGGTCACTATTTTCTTTACACAATTAATACCGGTTAAGGGCAACGTACATTCGGGCAGTAATTTTGATTCACCTGCCTTGTTTACGTGCTGCATTGCTACGATGATGTTCTCTGCCGATGCCACCAGGTCCATTGCGCCGCCCATGCCTTTTACCATTTTGCCGGGGATCTTCCAATTGGCGATGTCGCCATTTTCGGAGACTTCCATTGCGCCAAGAATGGTCAGGTTTACTTTTTTTGCACGGATCATCCCAAAGCTCATCGCCGAATCGAATATCGACGAGCCGGGCAGCATGGTAATGGTTTGCTTCCCCGCATTGATGGTATCCGGGTCTTCCTCCCCTTCAAACGGGAACGGCCCCATGCCCAGCAACCCGTTTTCAGATTGTAAAACCACATCCATTGTTTCGGGTATATAATTGGCTACCAGCGTAGGTATGCCTATACCGAGGTTAACATAGTAACCGTCCTTTATCTCTCTTGCTATTCGCTTTGCGATGCCTTGTTTGTCGAGCATAATAAATATTTAAATCACGCTGGTTAATCTTTTTTTCTTACCGTCCGCTGTTCAATCCTCTTCTCATATCCCGTCCCTTCGAATATCCGGTGCACATAAATACCCGGTGTATGAACAAAGTTGGGATCCAGTTCGCCCGGCTCAACCAGTTCTTCTACCTCGGCAATAGTCACCTTCCCCGCCATGGCCATAACCGCATTAAAATTACGTGCTGTATTGCGATAGATGAGGTTGCCCATGGTATCACCCTTCCAGGCTTTTACTATGGCGAAATCCGCTTCGAAAGCCAATTCCATCAGGTAATCCTTACCGTTAAAATTGCGTACTTCTTTGCCAATTGCCACTTCGGTGCCAATACCTGCCGGGGTAAATATAGCGGGCATACCATAACCTGCAGCCATACAGCGGGTTGCCAATGTACCTTGCGGGATCAATTCAACTTCCAGTTCGCCGCTTAACAGCTGGCGTTCAAATTCTGCATTTTCGCCCACGTAGGAGGAGATCATCTTTTTTACCTGGCGCTGCTTCAACATCAGACCGATGCCAAAATCATCGACGCCGGCATTGTTGGAGATACAGGTAAGCTCTTTTACACCGCTTTTTACCAAAGCGGCAATACAATTTTCAGGTAACCCACACAGACCGAAACCGCCAAGCATCAGCGTCATGCCATCGGCAATGCCACGGATGGCCTCGTCGGCCCCGCTTACAACTTTATTCATATTAGTATAATTGGTGCGGTAAAAATATGGCTTTTAGTTCATAGTTGATGGCACTTAACCTATAGGTTGAAAAAAAGAAAACAATTAAAAGTCTGGGCTATTACTTATATATCAATAACGAAGACCTATGGAATTTGATGATAAAAAGATTGCAGTTGACGTGGACGATCAGCAGCAAGCCGCCAAAACGAAGCCAAATGCATACCGGGCGGACGACGGGGATGGCGTAGAAGAAAAAGATCTGGAGAAAACCTATCTTTTCGGCAAGGGAGATTTCCACCCTCACCCAACTGAAGGACAAGGTATAGGCGGAAGCAATTTCGGCGAGGAAAACAAAACGCCATCGGGTGATGACAAGAACAACCCGTCGCAAAATGCAGGTTACACCAACGCCTATTTTGCCCGCACCGAACCATCTGACGAACACCCTGAGAACACCAACTTCAAAGCCGCCCAGCAGGAAGGCGCACCGGATTACAGCAAAGCCGAACCACAAAGTTCAACGGAGCCAAAGCCCGATAAAGTGGAGCGCGGCAATGGCGAAAACGACAGGCCGGATGCTACCTCGCCTTACAGGGAAGGAAAAGAAGATCATGAAGATGATGAGGAAAACATCCCCGGCCCGCAGGAATTACCTGACCAGCAGAAGGTTGGCGAGGATGATGTTGAGGATCATATTGAGACGTAAAATCCTCCTCAACCGTCGTGCTGAACTTGTTTCAGCATCTCATATATTGGTATGCGCAATACACGCGAACCACTTGTTTGATGGGGTGCTGAAACAAGTTCGGCATGACGGTTTTATATATCTACCTATACAATAATTACCACTTCACCGTCTTATCCATATACCCGATCAGATCATCAGCTATATCCTGCTGCTCCTTTTTGCTGGGATGGCCGTTAGTATTTTTATAAGGTATAAAATGTGTGTAGATATTATTATCATGCAAAGTAGCCACCGCCTTATCGATATAACCCGGCCATGGCGAACCTGCTTTTGTGGCGTCCATGCTGCCTAATATGCAGATGATATGTGCTTTGGGATATTTTGCCCTGATATTTTTCACATAGCTGGCGTAAGCATTAATAATAAACTCAGGCGTCGGCGGGGTTGTGCCGAAACGCGCCTTGAATTGCTCATTGTTTGGCATAGTTACCAGCCATGAATCGTTTTGGAAGAGGTTGATCACCACCACATCCGGCGTGTATTTTGAGAAATCCCATTTGCTGTTGGGGTCGTTGGCGTCGAGCCTGTCGTACATTTCCGGGGCAATCATCGGGAACCAGCTTACTGTAATACCGATACCGCTTTTTGAGATGCTCGAGAACTCCGCATTATAATGACGGGAAGTGATGGCGGCATAACTATTGTAACCATCCTCGTATTGCGCTGTGCCCCTGTCCTTTCCTTCGGTATCCAGCACCGCGTAGCCACAAGTAATGGAGTTACCATAAAATTCTATCTTACGTTTATGCACCGGCGAGGCCGCCAATACTTTAGCCCCATTATCCAGCGTAAAGCCATAGAACCAGGTTTTGCCCATGGCCCATTCCGTGCGTTTGAATAATTCAAGATGATGTTTGCCTGCGGATAATCCCGCTGCAAGCTTGTAATCGTTTTTAGTTTGATCCGGGTGCAATACCTGCACTACATTGCCATCCAATACCACAGCATAAGTATTTACACCACTTTCATCCTTTAACGTGGTGCTGATGGAGCTGCCTGTGAAATTAATATCCACCGAGTTGCCCGACCATGACAGTGCCACTGCGCCGTTATCCGTCCATGTACGGCCCATATAATGCAGGTGAGGGTCGGTAGCGTTAACGGTAATTTGTGCTTCAGCAGTAGAAGCAATGCCAGCAATTAATAGCAGGATCAATATTCGTCTTTTCATAAAATGCTGTTTAATCTCATAAATAATGAAGATTTAGTTAAAAGTTTTATTTAAGAGGTTTATAGTTGGCGATGTGAATTTATTTATAATGATAAGTTGTGTTTTGTCACCTAAAAAGAAATGGTATGTAAACTCTTTATCTGCTTCGTAATTCCAGGCTTTTAATTCCGGAAAAGAACTTTTAATGAGTTGAAGTTTATTCTCATGTTCATTAGAGACAATGATCAGCTTAGTAACCGGGATACTTTTAATTTTATCTATTGTTGATTGCGAAATATTTTCTTCATATTCTGAAAAGGAAGAGTATGGGTAATTTTGTCCTATTGTATTAAAATCTTTTTGATCATCTGTAAGGACAATTCGATAAGTCATAAGGTTATATAATTCTTTAGTCCAGCTTGAAAAATTATCCTGGTATATTTTAACGTATTCATTTACAAAATTCTGATCCATTGGCTTTTTAGCTAAAATATATTCACATACAAGCGGATAAATCTTCTTCGCCATCAGGTTTATGTATTTCTGATTATACCAATCCGTGGTATCGATCTGGCCATTTAGTTTTCCATATACATAACCATTACCTAAAACTGTTGCTAATGCTTCATTCATAAGCAGGTAAGCATAATTACTATTTGGAGACGGGTTGCTTTTAAACCAGCTTGTCAGATCTCTTTTAACCGCTAATGATTGTTCGTCGTATAGGATATGAAAAACTTCGTGAAGCATGATGCTTAATAATCCATCATAATTTTTCATATCGGTTTGTAAAGCGCCCACTGCATAATTATCAAATGCTTCTGCCGTAAAACCCCTGGAGTGGGGTAACGGATAAAAAGCAATTTTTAGGGGAATAGAATTGTCCCACACACTGTTATAAAATGTCAACCCCATTCTGAAATATCCGGGAACATCTTTTAACTTAATATAATCAGAAAACGATTTTAATTGGCTTTCAAATTTATCCTTATTCGGATCATAGATCAGCTGTTTGTATATGGGTAAAAATTCAGAAAGTATTGAAGCCAGTTTAAGCAGGTCTGTATTAGGGATCAGCCCGGTTGAGCGCAGTTTAAAGTCTTCAATAGAACTACACTCGATCAGGTTCTTTTTAATCAGCCGGTCAACCCGCCCCGGCATTTTAGAGAAAAAAGGAAAGTCTTCAAATTGATAAGTGTAAGAAACATTGATACTGTTAAACTGAGCTATTAACTCTTGATATTTCTTTTGATAGAATATTGATTTGGTAAATTCAGTTTTGAATGGGTTATCAGGGACATCAGCCGAAAGGTTTTGTACAAATATGTAAACTGCCAGGGGCTCTGAAAATTTTACTTCAAATTTAGGTTGTTGTGAAAATGCCGATAACGTTGTTAATGTAAATATTAGCGTAATAAAAAACTGCTTCATATTATTCATTTGCTATCGGTTAAATTAACAAATATTTTAGTGATCTGATATTAAGAACCTTAACACATATCAAACCATCATTCTCTCAGATCATGTGTTTGCTTATGGAATGAAAATATTTAATCTCAATACTTATTTTAAATATACATAAGTTATCCCATCCCCACCCCTGTCTGCGTGCTCGTCCTCCATACGGTCAACCTGGTCATACTTCTTCAAATACTGACGGATCATTTTACGCAGGATACCATCACCTTTCCCATGGATTACCTTAAGATTGTTAAACCCCATCATCAGCGCACGGTCGAGCAATCGTTCTATAGCGGCTAAAGCATCTTCGGTACGCATACCGCGAACATCAATTTCCGGACTAAAGCTGGCAGCATCACTGGTATGCGAATTATAACTTTGACGTATCTCTTTCGGCACTTCCTTCCGCGATACTTTATGCACTTTATTCTTCTTGGCAACCGTACGCAATTCGCCAATAGCAATGATCACATTATCCCGGTTGATCTCTATTACCTGTCCCGTTGTTTCCGAGTCGTTTAGTTTAACCCAATCGCCTTGTTTTATCTCGTTATCGGGAACAGGTTTTGGCGCTTCAACTTTTATGGTGTTCTTTTCCGCTTCGCGGGAAAGGTTGTCACGCAGCTGGCGCGTACGTTCCTTATCGGCGTTAACACTTTTTATTTCGGAGATGGTATTTTCTACCAGCTTATTGGCATTCAGGATGATGTTCTTCGCTTCCTGCTTGGCATCACGAATGAGCGTTTTCTTGTTCTCTTCCAGGTAGCTTTTCAACTGCTCGTTTTCAGCCAGTAAGGCGTTCACTTGACGTTGCTGTTTGTCGAGCTTTACGCGCGTATCGAAAATTTCTTTTTTCTCGCGTTCTAAGTCTACTAATAAAGTATCAACTTTCTTTTGCCCGGCGCTGATCTTACTTTTAGCCAGCTCAAGCACAATTTTAGGCAATCCTATCTTTTGGGCGATCTCAAACGCGTATGAGCTGCCCGGCTTGCCAACTTCTAAAATGTATAGTGGCTGCATCGCAACATTATTGAACAGCATGGAAGCGTTTTCCAGCCCTTCGGTGTTGCTGGCGAATATTTTCAGGTTGGAATAGTGTGTAGTGACCATTCCTTTTACTTTTTTATTATTGAGCGATTCCAGCACCGCCTCGGCTATCGGTCCGCCAAATTGCGGGTCGGTTCCCGTACCAAACTCATCTATCAGGATAATGGATCTGGCATTGGCCATCTCCACAAATTCCTTCATTTTTGAAAGATGGGCGCTGTAAGTACTCAAGTCGCTTTCAATGGATTGGTCATCACCGATATCCACAAAGAAATTGGTAAATACCCCCATTTCGCTGCTATCATCGCACGGAATGAGCAAGCCTGCCTGCAGCATCATCTGCAGCAAACCTACCGTCTTCATACAAACAGACTTACCGCCGGCATTCGGGCCCGATACTACCACAATGCGCGTGACATCGTCCACCGTTACGTTGAGCGGCACTACTGTTTTATGTTCCTTTTTAAAATTGAGGAAAAGTAAAGGGTGGCGACCGTTTATCAACTTCATACCGGGCTTGTTATTCACTGCCGGCATTTCCGCTTCTATATCCAGCGCAAACAGGGCTTTAGCGCGTACGAAATCGAGTTTGGTAAGCAAACCATGGTACGACAGTAAAAGCGGGATATAGGGCCGCAATTCATCGGTTAAAGCAGTCAATATCTTTACGATCTCGCGCCTGCGCTCAAACTCCAGGTCACGCACACGGTTATTCAGCGTAAAAACTTCTTCGGGTTCCATATAAACCGTCTGACCAGATGCTGATTCATCATGTACAAAGCCTTTCAACTTGCGTTTATTTTCAGCCAGTAAAGGAATACACAGACGACCATCGCGAATGGTGAGCGAGCCGTCTGCCGTCCAGTTGTTGGCTGAAGCGCTTTTAAATATTTGATCAATCTTCCGGCGGGCTTCCTGTTCGGCTTTGGCAATGCCGCTGGTAATTTCAATCAACTCGCGCGAAGCATTCGGCCGTATCTTTCCTTTTTGGTCGATAACTGCATCAATCTTTTTCAGTATAGCTTTCTCTATCGGCAAATGTTCAAAAAGCGCTTCAAGGTTTGGATACTGTCCTTCGCGTTCATTAAAATAACCGATCACCGCAAAAACGGTATTCAACGATGCCTGTACCTGGTAAAATTCTTCTTCGCTCAAAAATACACCTTCAACACGCGCTTTATTGGCCAGCGTTTTTATATCGTAAAAATTCTGTATAGGGAGCGCAGCGTCATTAACCAATATATTCTTAAACTCATTGGCCTGGCTCAGGAATTTACGGATCAGGTCGTAATTATTCATCACCTGTATCTTATCAACCATTTGCTGGCCCATAACACTCAGGCAATGCGCTTTTATAAGCTCCTTTATTTCGGTAAAACCCAGTTTATCAACACTATTTGACGGGTAGAGCATGGGTTATTTTGTGTTTTTCTTAATCATGGAGTCGCGGTGCGCCCGCATTCTTTGTAACATTTGTTGCTTAAGCGAAATGTTATTTGCAGGTACGCCGGGCTTTGCGGGTAAAGGCGGGTGCATTAATTGACCGGGTTGCGGATGAGCCGGATTTGGCG
This sequence comes from Bacteroidota bacterium, assembly GCA_013289045.1. GTDB lineage: Bacteria > Bacteroidota > Bacteroidia > Sphingobacteriales > Sphingobacteriaceae > Mucilaginibacter. The sequence continues at coordinate 24,345 of JABDAU010000043.1, forward strand.
GTACAAATTTTCCGCCAGCAGGGTTAGCCTGATTATTTTTTTTCATCTGCGCTTTATTATTCTTAGCGATCAGCGCGGTTACCGAGTCACTTTTCAAGGTAAGTTTCTTTAAAACTTCATCATAAATATTCACCAGTTCGTCCGGGTGATAGGTATAATATCTATAGCTTTTCCTGAATTGCGCCGAGTCGGTATTATATTTTTTAAATACCTGCAGATAACTACCCATACCATATTTATAAATACTGTCGGGTATCTGCGGGATATTGATCATCGAGCCATCGGTAAGATGGATATCGGTAAGCAAATTAGCCATCACATCCGGCTTTAAAATTTCCCCGGGGGTTTTGCTGCATGCAAACAACAAAAGCAATCCCGAAAAAAACACGATTATATATTTACGCATTCTGTAATTTAGCGGTTCAATTGTGCAAAAATACGATTAATGAGCATAGCAGATAACATCACAAGTTTAAAAAACGAAACCAAGGCACTTAAAGTATCACTACTTGCTGTATCAAAGACCAAATCCGTAGAAGATATTATGGAGGCCTATAATGCAGGCCAGCGCCTGTTTGGCGAAAACATGGTACAGGAACTGGTTGACAAATACGAAAAACTGCCGAAAGATATACAATGGCACCTCATCGGTCACCTGCAAAGCAATAAGGTGAAATATATTGCGCCGTATATTTCTATGATAGAATCGGTGGATAGCCTGAAACTATTGCAGGAGATCAATAAGCAGGCACTCAAAAACGACCGTGTAATAGATTGCCTGTTGCAAATCTACATTGCAGACGAGGAAACTAAATTCGGACTTGGATTTGATGAGGTGGTGGAATTACTGCGCTCGGATGAGTTTAGCGAACTTAAAAACGTTCGCATACGCGGGCTGATGGGCATTGCTACCAACACGGATAACGAAAAGCAGGTAAAGGACGAATATTACGAGCTGAAAACGTTTTTTGATGGCATTAAGCTAAGTTTTTTTCGTAAAGAAAGCAGTTTTGATACTTTGTCGATGGGGATGTCGTCAGATTATAAGATCGCTATTGACCAAGGCAGTAATTTGGTGAGGTTAGGAAGTACTATCTTTGGCAGCCGGGTGGTAAAGCATTGGAAGAATAACTAGTCCATGGACGATGGACAATAGTCCATAGCCATGATCAATAATAAAAACTAACAAATATCGCTATGGTCTATGGACCATGGTCTATCGACTAAAATGAACATTCAATTACGTACTGCAACAAAAGAAGACTGCCCACGCATGATGGAGCTGATACAGGAACTGGCCCATTTTGAGCGCGCACCGCACGAAGTTACCGTTACTATTGATGAGTTTGTGGATGCAGGCTTTGGAAAAAACCAGGTTTGGAAAGCATTTTTAGCGGTAGACGGCGACCTGATCATCGGGCTGTCTTTGTATTACGTGCGCTATTCTACATGGAAGGGTTGCCGTTTGTATTTGGAGGACCTGATCGTTACGGAAAGCTACAGGGGATCAGGCATCGGCAAGCTATTGTTCGACAGGACGATACAGGAGGCGCAGGAACTGGGCTTTAGCGGCATGGTGTGGCAGGTGCTGGACTGGAACGAGCCGGCCATAAAGTTTTATAACAAATATAACGCTAACATTGAGGCCGGCTGGCTGAATGCGGCGCTGTCGAAAGAGCAATTGTTAAATTACCAGTGATGAAATCGCTAACAATGCCGCAAAAGTTATCTTAAAAATATCCCAGAATTGATGACCATAAGAAATATTGTTTGCTCTGCATTAATATTTATACCGCTTTTTTCATGCGCACAGAAGCCATCTCATAAGCGAACTAGATCCAGTATTGACACTTTAGCTTTTACCTGGCATTATCTTAGTACAGAAGATGATTCATGTAAAAACTGCGATTATACTATTTTGGACTATCCTTTATTTTTAAATGAGCCCAAACTTAACGACACTTTAAAGCAAATAATGCTACCTTTTTTGAATCTTACGGATGAAAATAAGGATTATGAAAATATTGACACATTGTTCAAGCAATTTGCTGGAGGAGGAAAACCATTAAATGATGTCGATTCAACAGATTCTGCCAATTCACTCACACCTATGACAAATGAATTGCATATCAAAAAGCTTCGCGAAACGCCAAACCTAATAACGTTGGAATTGATCAACGATGAATCAGGTGGCGTTCATCCAAATGAAAGTACAACCTATATCAACTGGGACAAAAAAAGGCATAGGAATATTATACTTGATGATATTTTTGTAAAAAACTATAGCAGCAGACTTAACAACATTGGCGAAAAAATATTTAGGCAAGATGGAGATCTAAGTAAAACCGCCTCTTTAGCTGAAAATGGGTATAATTTCGACGGGGATCAATTCGCCTTGAATGATAATTTTGCGATAACTGATACGGGATTACATTTTTACTATAATTCATATGAAATTGCGCCCTATATGCGAGGCCCGACTAATGTTGATATCCCTTTTAGCAAAATAAAAAGTTTAATAAAAAAGAATTCTATTATCTCACAATATATTAAATAATGCTTGTTTTTAAGTTCGGCGGGGCATCGGTAAAAGATGCTGATGGTATCATCAATTTAGGTAAGGTTGTCAGTTTATTTAAGGATGAGCAATTGCTTATCGTGGTTTCGGCAATGGGTAAAACAACCAATGCGCTGGAAAAACTGACCAAAGCTTATGTGACCGGCGATAGCAGCCTGCACAGTGTTTACGAAGAGATCAAATCGTACCATTACTCCATCATGAGCGAGCTTTTTGAGCCAAATGATGCTGTTTTTGATGAAGTGAACAACACTTTTGTGGAGATAGACTGGATGCTGGAAGACGAGCCGCATGATGACTACGATTTTATCTATGACCAAGTTGTTTCCGTAGGTGAACTGGTCTCTACCCGCATCGTTAACGCTTATCTTAACAAGATTAGCCTGAACAGCAGCTGGCTGGACGTACGCGGCTATATTCATACCGACAATACTTACCGCGAAGGCGTAGTACAATGGGCCAAAACTAAAGAAAGTATTTTGAAGGATATCCCCGCGATGCTTGAAAAAAGCATTGTGGTTACGCAGGGCTTTTTGGGCGGAACGTCCGAGAATTTTACGACTACGCTTGGCCGCGAAGGCTCGGATTATACGGCTTCCATATTTGCCTCATGCCTTAGCGCCGATTCGGTGACCACCTGGAAAGATGTACCCGGCATTTTAAATGCCGACCCGAAACTGTTTGATGATACGGTTAAGTTTGATGAGCTATCTTATTCAGAAGCTATCGAAATGACTTATTACGGCGCAACCGTTATCCACCCCAAAACCATCAAGCCACTACAGAATGCAAAGATCCCGCTGCTGGTAAAGCCATTCAATGACCCGGAAGCGCCGGGAACAGTGATAAAGGAAGACGGGCAGAACCGCTTTGAAAAACCGGTTATCATCATCAAGCAAAACCAGGTATTGCTCTCTATTTCAGCAAAGGATTATTCATTTATCTCTGAAGACCACTTGAGCGAATTATTTCGCCTGTTTGCCAAAAACCATGTGAAGGTGAACATGATGCAAACCTCGGCATTAAGCTTTACGGTGTGTGTGAATTATGATGAAGAACGCTTTAAACGCCTTTTGCAGGATTTGAGTGAACGCTTCAGGGCTAAGTATAACAGTGAGCTTACGCTTGTCACTTTGCGGCACTATACACCTGCATCGTTAAAAGAATTGACTGCCGGCAAAACTGTGCTGCTGGAGCAGATCAGCCGGAATACGGCGCAGATGATAGTGAAGTAATATTTTTATCAAATATGTCATTTCGAACGAACTGCGATGGACTGTGCGGAGCGTGAGGAGAAATCTTTTGCAAGCGATAGGCGGGTCACATCATGGTGCAAAAGATTTCTCACCTGCCCTTACCGCTCAAGCCCTATGCTATCGCAGGTTCGAAATGACATGGTTTTTGTTATTGTAAAGCAGCACCAACTATATTTCATAATATCTGTTATAATCACACCATGAAAATTTTCCAGCAAGGCATTACTTTGAGCGAAAAGCGCCGCGGATTCCATCTCATCACGTCGGATATAGTGAATGCGTTGCCGCAGGTCAGTGAACTGCAAACAGGCATTATGCAGGTTTTTATCCAGCACACATCTGCCTCGCTCACCATCAATGAAAATGCAGACCCAACCGTGCGCCGCGATTTCGAAACTTATTTCAATAAAGCCGTCCCTGAAAATGACCCCGATTACCAGCATAACGATGAAGGTTCCGACGATATGCCCGCGCATTTGAAAGCTGCTATGCTGGGCAGTTCGGTAACTATCCCTATCCGCAATGGCCGATTAGCCTTGGGAACATGGCAGGGAATCTACCTGTGCGAGCACCGTAATTATGGTGGTCGGCGTAATGTCATCATAACGGCCTGGGGAGATGAAAAATAGTAAAATAAGTTTAACTTTGCAGGCCTTTAAAATAATACCGATTGTTATTTTAAGGGCGGTTAATTTATACTGATATGTTTAAAAGAGTAGTAGTTACCGGCATGGGTGCTGTAACGCCGCTGGGGAACAATGTCCAGGCTTTCTGGCAAAATGCCCTCGCCGGCAAAAGCGGTGCAGCCAAAATCACCCACTTTGACGCTTCCCTATTTCGTACACAATTCGCCTGCGAGGTGAAAGGCTTTATTCCTGCTGAGCTTTTCGACCGTGCAGATATTAAACGCACCGACCTTTTTACACAGTATGCTTTTGCAGCTACCGATGAGGCAATAAAAGACTCAGGGTTTGATGTAGAAAAAATGGACCCGTTTGATATAGGCGTTATCTGGGGTACCGGTCAGGGCGGCATGCAAACTTTTGAAGAACAAGTTACTGAATATGCCAAAGGCGATGGTCACCCACGTTTCAACCCGTTCTTTGTGCCAAAATTCCTTACCAATATGGCATCGGGTATGATATCTATCCGCAACGGCTTTATGGGCATCAACTACACACCGATCTCTGCCTGCGCTACATCCAATACGGCTTTGATGGATGCATTCACCTACATCCGCATAGGCAAGGCTAAGATCATTGTGAGTGGTGGTTCGGAAGCGCCGATTACGCCGGCTTCTATAGGTGGTTTTAGTACGATGAAGGCCATGTCGCACCGTAACGACGACCCGGCACACGCATCCCGTCCGTTTGATGTTGACCGTGATGGCTTTATTATGGGCGAAGGTGCAGGCGCATTGATTTTAGAAGAATACGAGCACGCGGTAAAACGCGGCGCTAAAATATATGCCGAGATAGTTGGCGCGGCCATGACTGCAGATGCTTACCACATGACGGCTACCCACCCCGAAGGTAAAGGTGCGGCCAAGGCAATGTCCCTTGCTTTGGAAGAAGCCGGCATCACCATAAATGATGTGGATTACCTGAACATGCACGCCACCTCAACCCCGGTCGGCGACCTTTCGGAGATCAACGCTTTACTATCACTTACCAACGGGCAAACAACGCATATGCAGATCGGCGCAACTAAATCCATGACAGGCCACTTATTGGGTGCTGCAGGTGCTGTTGAAGCTATCCTTTCTATAAAGGCGATTGAAAACCAGGTATTACCGCCAACCATCAATACCCAAAACCTTGATCCGGCTATCCCGTCAGGATTGCATATTGTACCCAATCACGCCATCGACCATGAGGTGAATATTGCCATGAGCAATACTTTCGGCTTTGGCGGGCATAATGGTATTGTGGTGTTTAAGAAAGTCTGAACCAGGATTTAAGGGATTAAACGAATTTACGGGATATAAATAAAAAAGGCAGGACATTAAATATCCTGCCAATCAAAAAAATCTGTTTAATCCTGGTTCTTATCCCCTGCCCTGGTTCAAAGCAGCAACTGCCTGCTCTGTTCCTGCATAAAAGCCTTTGTAAAAATCAGCAGTCTGACCTACATGCACTTCGTAAGTGTTGCTTTCAAATGCATTAAGCAGGTCCTGCGCAACTACTTCAGGGGCAATGCCGTTCTCGCCGCCTATTTCTTTTGAAAAGTCGGTATTAACCAATGGCGGCATCAATTCAAATACCTTTACAGATGAGCCTTGCTTATCGAGCGTAAAGCGCAGAATTTGCGTAAATGAGCGCAAAGCCGCTTTACTTGCCGAATAGGTAGGAATAGTAAAGGCCGGGGCAAGCGCAACTATCGAAGTTACATTTACCACTGCTGCTTCAACTTGTTTGTTAAGCAATGGAAGCAGCTTTTCAGTCAGGCGGGCTACTGCAAGGTAATTGGTCAGTATTTCTTCGCTGGCTTTTTCAAATATGCCTGCGTTCTCGCCCAGGTTATAGGCAGATGCGCTGCCTGCATTGTTGATCAATACATCAAGTGTTGGATAGCTGGTATTGATATGATTGACCAGCTTGTCGGTATCCTCCGCTTTGGTAACATCGGCTACAAAATAACCGGTGTTCTGCAGTTTAGCTGCGGCGTCCTTTAGCCTTGCTTCGCTCCTGCCGGTAATGATAACCCTGCTGCCGTTCCGGCTAAATAATTTTGCGATCTCGAAGCCGATACCGGAACCTCCGCCGGTGATCAGCACTGTTTTATTTGCTGTGTTCATTCTTTTTGATTTTATGATTTGTGTTAAAAAAGATTTCGTTTTAATGGTCGGATATTACCATACCTACCGGTTTCTTTGCTCTCCTTACAAAAAATAGCAGCGGCAGCGCGATAACAAAAAAGCTCCCTATCAGGATGAAAGCATCGATGTAACCCAGTGTCGATGATTGCCTCACCACATTCAGATCCAATAGGGCGATAGCCTTTGAATGTGCATCGAAAAAGGTAAAGCCTTTGAACTGGAAATACTTTGTGTAGGCATTAATACGGTCGGTAACCAGCGGATTGCCAGCAGTAATATTGCTCAGCAGGTAATTGCGATGGATGGCGATGCGATGCGCATAATAAGTATCGATCACCGAAATACCGAACGACCCACCCAGCTGTCGCATCATGTTATTCAGCGCCGCGCCCTGCGGCACGTCCTTAGCTGCGAGCGACGAAATAGCCAATGCTGTGAGTGGTACCGTCAGGAACGCCATGCCTAATGCGCGGAATATTAGTGATTCCGTGATATAACCCGTTGTTGTAGTAAGATCGAACTGCGACATGCGCCAGTTGAAAAAGATAAAACAGGCAAATCCCGCCGTTACGAGTATTACCGGGGAAACGCCGCTTTGCATCAGCTTACCTGACAGCATCAAGGCGAAAATGGCCAGTATAGCGCCAGGCAACATCAGCAACCCGGTTTGAGTTGGCGTAAAGTTCAGTAAGCGCTGGGCTATAACCGGCGTTAGAAATATAGAGGTGAACATGCCCACACCAGTTATAAAGGTTAGGATAGCGGCAATGCTCAGTGTCTTGCTTCGCAGTACACGCAGGTCCACCACCGGGTTATCTATGTGCAGCTCCCATATTACAAAAGCGGTTAACGACATAATGGATATTATGGTAAACGCCAATATGTACCCGGTAGAGAACCAGTCTTCCGTTTCACCCCGTTCCAGCACCGTTTGCAGCGTGCCTATTCCTATCGCCAGTAAAGCGATCCCCGTCCAGTCTATTTTCTTAGCAACGGCTTTTATTGCAGGTTCCGTAAGCATAAAGTAACACGAAATAGCTGCAGCAATGCCTATCGGGATGTTTACATAAAATATCCATGGCCACGAGTAATTTTCAGTAATGAAACCGCCCAGCGTAGGGCCAATAGTTGGCCCGATGAAAACACCTATGCCAAATATCGCTGCGGCTGCACCCTGTTTTTCGCGTGGGAAAAGCTCAAAAATCACCGCCTGCGATACGGAAAGCAATGCACCGCCACCTAATCCCTGCAGGAACCTGAAGAATACCAGCATCCATATACCATCCGATTGCCCGCACATAAACGAACAAACGGTAAACAAAATAATAGAGCCGATGTAGTAATTCCGGCGGCCAAGCTTAGCGGTTAAAAAGCTGGTGATCGGGATGATGATCACATTGGCAATGGCGTATGATGTGATCACCCATGAAGTATCTTCCAGCGTAGCGCCGAGATTACCGCTCATATGCGATAGGGCCACGTTTACAATGGTGGTATCTATCAGTTCCATTACGGCCGCCAACAGCACAGTGATGATCAGCAGGTTTTTTCTTAGTGGGCTCATTTTATATTTATACCAATCGGTATATTTTAATTTATAGTGATTCGAACATTTAGTTTGAAAACCGCTGCAAG
>JABDAU010000044.1 GCA_013289045.1 Bacteroidota bacterium
CAGATGCGCTTTACGAGCGCCATAGAAATTGCAGAGATGGAACATACCATAAAAGCCTACATTCATGAAGCCATTGAGGTGGAAAAAGCGGGTTTGAAAGTGGAGTTAAAAAAGACCTCGGAATTTAATATGCCCCACGAATTTAAAACCAAGCTGGATCATAGCGACGAGCTGAAAACCGCTTTTGAAGCCTTAACGCCGGGAAGGCAACGGGGCTACCTGCTTTATTTTTCGCAAGCCAAACAAGCCAAAACGCGCGAGGCAAGGATTGAAAAATACCTACCGCAAATACTTGCAGGTAAAGGTGTGGATGATTAGATTGTCCATTCATTTGTACCGATAAAATCAATGTTGACCGCATTAGATAATTTCTATTTACAACAGCCAGAACCTGTGAGAGGAACGCTGCTCGCATTGAAGGAAATTATCCTGAAACAGGACAATGCCGTTACCAACGAATGGAAATACGGCATGCCTTTTTTTTGTTATAAGGGAAAAATGTTCTGCTATTTATGGGTGCACCAAAAGTATGGGCAGCCATATATCGGAATTGTGGAAGGTAAGCATTTTGAAGAGCCGTTTCTGATACAGGAGAAACGCTCGAGAATGAAAATAATGCTGATCGACCCAAACACCGATCTGCCGCTGCAAACTATTGAATCCATATTACAAGCTGCGCTGAATTTATACAAAACCGGAGTGGTTAAATTGAAATAAACGATAAGCGCTTTGCAGAAACTTACGAAGTTTTTAAAACTTCGTAAGTTTGGATTTTTACCATATCTTTTTGATAATTAGGTATTTCATATATCCATTTCATTGTATATTTATGTGATGAAACCCGGTATCAAATTTTTGCATTCCCTTTTCGAGGTAACGCATGTCGAATTTCAAACTTATGATATAACCAATCATAAGCTGCTTTTTTCAAGCGGGCTGGCGCATCAGTTGCTGGGCTATTCAGAAGAAGAATACAATAATCTGAGCCATGATTTCTACCGTGATATCATTCACCCGGATGATTATAAAAAAGTGGAGCAAACCATTGAAAAACTTAAACGATCAAAAAGTGGTGACGTGATAGAAATGACCATACGTTTGCTCAAAAGCAATGGAATTTACATATGGGTGTATTCGCGGCAGATGATCTATGAGCGAATGGATAAAAATAATATTTGCACAATCATCAGGGTAGCTGAGGACATTACAAGGCTGATAGAACTCCAAAATGCTTTGAAGGAAAAAGTTGAGCAATTAGAAACCATTTCATTTAAAAATTCACATTTATTAAGGAGCCCTGTAGCCAGTATCATCGGCCTGGTCGACCTGATCGAGGAACATGGCATCAGCGGCGACCATAACCGGCAGATCCTCCATTTTTTAAAAGATGCGATAACAAAATTAGACGGCGTTATACATGAAATAAACGATGTTGCGCGGATGGGCTGATCAATCTATATTATTCAATTTTTACTCAAAACCTTTACACACTGTGAAAAACCTTCAAAACACCGGCCGCATCTTTTTTGCTATCGCTTTATTAGGGATAGGATTACAGGCCGTTTATTTTAACAATCTTCCGTACATGCTGCTGCCATTGCAATCGCAGGTAGCGGTTGTTAATTATGCATCGGGGATCCTGTTCATTCTGGGTGGGGCAGGACTAATTTCTGAGAAAATAGCCAGGCCGACCTCCCTCCTGCTCGGGACGGTTTTTCTATTGATCTTTTGCTTTTATTATGTTCCTTATGAATTGTTCGTTAGTCCGAACTACAAACACCTGAGCGATTGGGAAAATGCCGAAAAAGAACTGGCATTTGCAGGCGGCGCTTTTGCTGTTGCCAGATGTTTTTCGGTAAAAAACAAGAACCGGATATTTGGTTTTTTAGAGAAGCTTATCCCCCTCGGTACCTGGCTTTTTGCCATACCTGTTATTAGTTTTGGTATCCTTCACTTCCTGCTGGCAAAAGAAGCGTCGACCCTTGTGCCGGCCTGGATACCTTATCCTGCGTTCTGGGTTTATGCCGGGGGTGTAGGATTACTGGGTTGCGGTGTTGCCATCCTTTTGAATATAAAAAGAAGATTATTTGCGGTCCTTTTGGGCATCATCATCCTTATTTGGTTTGTTTCACTTCATATTCCTCGCGTAATAGCCCCGACTGCCGACAGGCCTGATGAAATTACCAGTGCCTTTTTAGCGCTGGCTTACAGCGGGATAGCATTTGTCATTGCCGGTACGGCAAAGAATCCTGTCAAAAAGTAAAGCCTGCTTTTCAGCTATAGTTTATAGCGTAAAAAATATTTGCATAAATATTTGCGTAACCCAGAAGTTACTTATACATTTGGGTAACTTCAAAGTTACATATTATGAAAGCAAGAATTAAACACCAATTATTTTTCCAGCATTCGCCGGAGGCGGTCTGGGAATATTTAACCAATGCGGATTTGATGGCGCTATGGCTGATGAAAAGTGATTTCAAACCTATTGCAGGTCACGAATTCACCTTCAAGGTATCGCCGGCCCCGACACTTGATTTCGATGGGATGGTTTATTGCAAGGTATTGGAGATCGTACCTTTTACAAAACTTTCCTATTCGTGGAAGCTCGGCCCCGGCGACGGCACCGTGAATATCGACTCGGTAGTGAGATGGGAATTACAGCCGAAGAACGGCGGCACCGAGGTGTTACTGGATCATGGCGATTTTGTAGTGATGAAAAACGTGGGCATATTTAACTCCATGGACAAAGGCTGGCTGAACAACATGAACAAGATCACCGGCCTGTTAAATGCTAAAGAAAATGACACAGCCAACGCTTGACGTATTCCAGGTAATAGCCGACCCGAGCCGGCGGCAAATGCTGATGCTGCTCTCTAAAGAAAGTTTAACCATCAACAGCCTGGCCGAAAATTTCGACATGAGCCGGCCCGCGGTTTCAAAACACATAAAAATTTTGGATACCGCGGGTTTTATCTCCATCGAAGACATTGGCCGCGAACGGCATTGCACCCTGAAACAAGATGGGTTTGATGCCCTGCATGAATGGCTCAGGTACTTCGACAAGTTCTGGACGTCGAAACTGAAAAATTTGGAAAACTTATTGAATAATAGGTTACCGAATTGAGGGACAAAAGAGCAGCGTTTTTTATTTAGAAAGGATGTTTGGAGGGGATTATTTGCTAAACCCCTCCCTGCCTACGCACAATCAGCCGCACCCCTCCCCGGGGTTTAAGTTAACCCATAAAATAAAAAAAATCGTAATGTCATCTAACGGTCCATGTTAATGATAAAATCCAAGCGGCCGGTTGTTAATTTTTAACCCACGAAACGTTCCTACGGAACGTAGGACTAATTTCATACGCATTTCTACCCACCAGACGTCCCTACGGGACGTGGCTTGCAGGTTATACGTCCCGTAGAGACATCTGGTGGGTAGAAAAACGATTAATATTTGCAATTGTGTTCCGTAGGAACACCTGGTGAAATAGTCAACTATACCAGCCATACAATTTTATGGGTTAACTTAAACCCCGGGGAGGGAATAAAAAACATGCATATTCGGAAAGATTAATAGCAACCCTGTTATCAATCATTCTCATCGGGCTGGTAGCGTTGCTGAACGTATTGCAATAACTTAAGGGCATCTTTTTGTACCAGTTCCACATCCCGCAGCAGTTCGTCAGTATTGATCTTTACCAGCACCATATTGGTGCCGAGTTGTACCAGGTCATTTGGCGATACATTTCGTAACGGCGTTGACGTTGGCGGCTTATGGGCAAAAGCGTCTGTAAGCTGCGCCGGGCTGAAATGGTTAAGCAGGAAAGGGTCGACAAGCGAACGCTGGTATTGCAGCGTAATATCCTGCCCGGTGTGGAGCAGCTCTACGTGCTTTTCATATTCGGCTATCAGACCGATGATCTCCGAGTCGGAGAATTGTTTCAGGTGCAATTCGTTTTTAATGGCCGTAATAGCGCCCGCAGTGGGATGAAACAGCCACAAACTATGCGACTCGATGACGAGTTTTTGGAGTTGGGCCTGCTGCCCCAGTTCCACCGGCGACTGAAGCAGTTGTATAAGGCTATCATTGGCAGCGCGTATTTTGATGTCGCCTAAATGGATCTGGTTAAGCTGTGCCGTATCAGATTTCAAGTCCCTCACCAGCTGCGAGGTCAGCTCGCGCACATGTTCATGATCGGTGATGGCTTCCCGTACGTTCTCGGCAATAAAGCCGAGCATAACGGCAATAAATATCATCAGGCCTTCCAGGAGATATTCCTTCCATGGTTTAGGGACGTGATGGAGATCGGGGTGATGATGTACTTCCATGTCTTCTGATGGGGCTGCCGGCTTTTTTGCTTTGGCAGTGCGTGGCTTTTTCGCGGCGGCTGGAGGTTGCTTCCGGGTAGTAGGTTGACGTTGTTTCTGCGGTTTTTCTGCCATCGCTGCGATAATTGTTTACGGCATTACAAATTTGCAAAATTTTCCGGTAAGCGCTTTGTGCTGGCAAAAGTTTATGAGATGACAACGGCCCGGGCCAAGCTATGTCCCGGCCGGCTTTTCTTTGGTCAATCTATCATTCAGCATTACCCTTTGTACCGGCAGGCATTGCGGGTAATTATCCTGCACAAATTTGATCAGGTTTTCGCGCAGGTAACAGCACAGGTCGAAACCCTGCGACGAGTTGCGCACGCTCACCAGCACACGCACCTGTATGGTATTGGCGGTGGCATCGGTAACCTGGATTATTTTTACGCGTTTGTCCCATAGCTCGGTCTTCTCCAACAAGCGGTCGAATTCTTCGCGCAGGGAATCTATGGGCAGGCTGTAGTCCATGTACAGGAAAACGGTCCGCAGCAATTCCGAGCTGATGCGCGTCCAGTTCTGGAAAGGTTTTTCTATGAAATAGGTGATGGGTAAGATCAGCCGGCGCTGGTCCCACAGGTTTACTACCACATAGGTAAGCGTGATATCTTCAACGCGGCCGTATTCATTTTCCACGAACAGCACATCATCGATACGGATAGGCTGCGTAAAGGCGATCTGGAAACCCGCCAGTAAGTTGGATAACGATTTTTGCGCGGCGATACCGATAATGATGCCGCCGATACCCACCCCGGTAAGCAGCCCGGCGCCGATCTTGCGCACGCTTTCAAAACTGAGCAAGATGATAGCTATGGTAATGAAAATGATGAGCGTAATGAGCAGCTTGCGGATGAACTGAAGCTGCGTGCGGATCTTTCTTTCCTTCAGGTTATCGGTCTTGTTCAGGTCGTAAGTATGATAAACGTAGTCTTCGAAGATCGACAGCGAATTGATCAGCAGGCCGGCAAATGAAATCACCATCAGTATCCCCACTACACGGGCAAGGAAAGCGTAATACCCTTTGTCGATAATGAGCAAGGGCAGCATGATCCCTATCAGCAGCAGCGGGGCAAAATAGGTTAAAGGCGTACTTAGGTGGGTAATGATGCTATGCAGCAGCGAATAATTTTTATTGGCAGAGCGGTTACCGTAAAACTTAAGCAGCAATTTAATGAATACCTTAACGCACAGGCCGATGATGATGGCTATTGTTATAACAATAAGGTTCCATACGTAGGAGGGTACATGCCCTGTAAAGCTTTCAATAAACTCTTTCATTGTTATGGCTAAAACGCCGGTGGGGTGAAAATGTTCATCAGCCGATAGTGCTTTGGATAATATTAAACAAAGATTTGGACATGATACCCTGAGAAGAATTAAACGATAGTCAGATTAGCGCTACTGTACAGCCTCAAGAATTTTTGAAAGTGTTTGCTGCGTTACCGGTTTGGTGTAAAAATTACCTACGCCGGGGTAACCGGTAGCCTTTTGATGTTCTGAAGTGTTGACCGAAGAGCTGATGATGTCGATCGGGATGTTTTTTTGCAGGGCAAGCCCGGAGATCCGATCAAGAAATTGCCAGCCGTTGCAAACCGGCATGTTCAGGTCGAGCAGGATGAGGTCAGGGAGTTTTTCCGGGTGATCGCTGTTGGCCTCAAGCTCGTCCAGCGCTTCGCCGCCATGGCCAAAAACACGGATGGCGTCACAGAATTCCATGCGACCTATCTGTTTGGTTAACAAAAAGGTATAGATCTGATCGTCATCCACAATATAAACTTCACCTAACTTCTTCATTTTTAATTCCGGTATGTTAAGAACGAATTCGCCCATCTAAATATACGAAAAAGCAACAAAAAAGTTACAAGGCTTTTTTGATACTGATGAATAACCGTCAAAATTCGTCATTAAATGCACATATAAAAATCATAAGAACATTGGATTTTTTGGCGTATCGTTCGCGATTCTATTTCTTCGTTTCCGCAGCAGGATAATGCCTTTTCGTTGAGCCTATTGAATCTATAAGCTGGAAGCAGCAATTACTTGCCCCCGCATATAATGAAATACAATTTAGCAACCAATTTTAGAAAAATTATTGCGGCATTAGCTTCAGGGTGTACCATTTGCTTAGCTTATTCATCAGCTCGTCCAGCTTTACCGGTTTGCATATGTAATCATCCATCCCGGCCTGCAGGCATAGCTGCTGGTCGGTATCCATCGCATTTGCGGTGAGGGCAATTATTACCGGCTGGGTTATATTTTTGCTCCTGATCGCTCTTGCTGCTTCCAGGCCATCCATTACCGGCATTTGCATATCCATCAGTACCAGGTTGTACTGGCTGTTATACATGGCATCAACTGCATCCTGGCCATTTTTAACAATAGCAGGCTGGTAACCCATTTTTACCAGGATGTGTTTTATTACGTGCTGGTTCACCTCGTTATCTTCAGCAATCAAAATTTCAAAAGGATACTTATCGCCAAAGGCTGTTGAAAGCTTACTTTTTACGGTTAACTCTTCCTGCATTGACGATCTGTTTCGCAATGCTGTAAATACCTGCTTACTTAATACCTGCTGTTTTATTGGCTTGTTCATGATGGATACAAACAGCTTGCGTTCGTCGTTCTTAAACTCCTCGCCAATGGAGCTCAGTAAAATAATAGGTAATTGCGGATAGCTTTCCTTTATCAGTTTAGCCACCATTGTGCCATCCATTACAGGCATTTCCATGTCGGTAATTACCAGGTCGATATTTTTATCGTTCTGAAGCGCCACCAACGCCTCCGCACCTGACTGGGTAAGTATAGGCTTCAGGTTCCAGTTTTCGAACTGGCGTTTTAGAACAGCAAGATTGGTTTGATTATCGTCTATCACCAATATTTTTTTATCCTTCAGATCGCCGATCTCAATATTACCTGGCGAAATATTTTTGCTGATGCCTGCCGATGTATTAATGGTAAAGTAAAAAGAAGATCCTTCGCCGGCCGTACTATCCACTCCAATTTCTCCATCCATCAGCCTTACCAGTTTTTCGCAAATGGCCAAACCTAAGCCTGTGCCGCCATATTTACGGGTGGTAGAAGAATCGACCTGTGAAAATGCCTTGAAAAGGCGGAACAATTTATCCTGCGGTATGCCGATGCCGGTATCCCAAACATCAAACTTCAATATCATATTTCCATCGATACCAATTTCACAGATATTTACCTTGATGCCGATCTCACCCTTTTCTGTAAATTTCATGGCATTGCTCAACAGGTTGATCAGTATCTGCTTAAGCCGCAAAGGATCGCCTATAATATTCGACGGGACGTCTTCAGCAATTTCATATACCATATCCAGTTTCAATTGCCCCGCCTTTATCGCAAACATGTCCAGTACATCTTCAATACATTGCCGTAAATTAAAGTCGTCACGTTCAAGTTCTAAGTTTCCAGATTCTATTTTGGAGAAATCGAGTATGTTGTTAATTACATGGATCAATGTTTCGCCGCAATTGATGATGGTGTCGGTAAACATACGCTGCTCATCGTTCAACGACGTTTCATTCAGTAACGACGACATGCCGATAACGCCGTTCATAGGTGTGCGGATCTCGTGGCTCATGGTAGCCAGGAAAATGCTTTTTTCCTGGTTAGCCTGGTCTGCCGCCTGCCGGGCCTCCCTTAGCTCTTCGTTCGACGCCTGCAACTCTTCATTGGCTTGTTCCAGCAATTCCTGGTTCTGCTTACGCTCCAGCGAGAGCATGGCTTCCTGCTGCAGCTCTACCATTTTCATGGTTTGCACAACCTGCAACTCATTGTACTTACGGAGCTGGTAGGCCCATAACCCGCAGATAAACATGATGACGCCGGTTAGCAAAGCATGTATAATAAATGTTTGCAGATCGAAATAATTGAGCTGCGTAAAATAAATGCCGCTGATACCAATGTCCTGCAGGTAGCTGAAGGTGGCGTGATGAATAATAACCACAACAAGCAAGGGTAACTGGAGCCACCATTTTTGATAAGTAATAAGGACAGCGCTGCTGATAAATGCAAAAAAGTGCATCTCGAACATACCGTGCATCTGGTAGATGAACTGGGCCATAAATATGCCGAGCACTGCGCCTAATACGTACTGGTAAAGCGATGAATCGGGCAATAATAGCTTAGTAGAGTAGTATGCCAGGATACAAATACCGCCTACGCCGATACTGATGAGCCAGGTATCGTAAAAAAAACTCAGGCCTAAACCTACCAAAAAGTAAAAAGCCAGGAAGTAGTTCATGAGCTTATCAGAACGTTCCTTAACTTCAGACTGAAATATCAAATTCTGGGTTAATGATGCTTGCAAAGTATTAGTTAATTAGGGGCGGAAATTAATATTTACAATTAGCCAGCCGGCAACCATACGATGTTAGGGCCAGCTTGCTGAAAAGTATTTTATTGTTATTATTTAGTAATCCGTTGATTGCCTGTTGTGCATAATTAGTTTTTCCGTCGGTACAGTAACGGCTTACATTGTAGTTGCCCCGGTAGTACAGCTTGCCTTTGGCATCAATAAGGGCTACCTGCGGCGTTGAATACACTCCGCATGCGGGGGCAAGCGATTGATCGAACGTTACTGGGATATCCAGGTCGAATTTACTCCGGATCTCCTGGGCGGTATATTTTTTATCACTTATTACTACTATCGCAAAATTCACCTGTTGGCCATATTGCGCTACCAATGCTTTAAACAGTTTAATATTAAAACGGGAACACGGGCATGCCGGGTTAAAAAAATGCAGGAATACCGGCTTGGTCTTGTCGGTTTTTAAACCTGAGCTTAATTTTACCGCCTCGCCCGGGTTAACAACCTTGTAATTTTCGGGTATGGGGGTGGGTAGTTGATACTGAAGCTCGTTATACCAAAACAGCGCCCCGACGCCGCCAAATAATATTATTATCCATATGATGACAAATATTTTTTTCATATCTGCTATGTTCTACGCAATGAAAATAATAAATGTTGCTAATTAGGTGTAAATGAGAAACTTTTACACTTTTTGGGAATATAATACGCCATTAGGAACCATATTCCGCAGTGAGCGGTCATAAATCACCGTAAATTTTTCATAAAATTTGGAAGAAAAGATTAAAAATATAAATTTGCGTAATTGATTACGTAATTACATACAATATGGACTTTTACGATAAAATAGGAAAGGTAGTATTGGGCAGCAGGCTGCGCAGGCTGAGCGAATTATTAACGGAACAGGCCGCCCAGGTTTACGAAATGTACGGTATAGACATGCAGCCGAAATGGTTCCCGGTTTTTTACGCTTTAGCGGAAGGCGGGGAAAAATCGATAACGGAAATCGCGGTGGAGATCGGGCAGTCACACCCGTCGGTAAGTACCATCGTGAAGGAAATGATCAGGAAGGGTGTGGTGGAAACCAGCCAGGCGAATGGCGATGGCAGGAAGAACTATGTTGGTTTAAGCAGCAAAGGTTTGGAGATCAACGAGCGGATCCAGTCGCAATGTTTGGATGTGAATTCGGCTGTAGAAACGGCGCTTGCGCAAACGCAATACAACCTCTGGAAAGCCATGGAAGAATGGGAATTTCTGCTGGGGCAAAAGAGCCTGCTGAAACGCGTTGCCGATGAAAAGAAGATCCGCGAAAGCAGGGATGTACAAATTGTTGCCTATCGCCCGGAATATAAAAAGGCTTTCAGGGATTTGAACGAAGAGTGGATAACCGCAAACTTTAAAATGGAGGAGTCGGATTATAAGTCGCTGGACCATCCGCAGGAATATATCATCGACAGGGGCGGTTTTATTTTTATAGCAGTTTATGAAGGAAAGCCTGTTGGCGCCTGCGCATTGATCAAAATGGATGATGATATGTTTGAGCTCGCAAAAATGGCCGTATCGCCTGCGGCAAAGGGCAAGGGAATAGGCGTGCTTTTAGGAAATGCCTGCATCGAACAAGCAAAAGCGGTTAATGCAAAAAAACTTTATTTGGAAAGCAATACCAAGCTTAAACCGGCTATCAATTTATACCATAAGCTGGGTTTTAAAAAGGTTACCGGCGTGCCTTCGCCCTACGAAAGGTGTAACATACAAATGGAGCTCAGTTTATAGCAATATTGCTATGCTTTATTTATTGGAAGTAAAATAATCCGGTCGCGCGTTTTCTTATTAGGTTATCAGCAGGTTTGTTACGACCTTTGAATAGATGTTGCAACAACTAATAACATTAAAATGGAAATAGGCATTGACAGTTTCGCTTCGGCGATGTATGGCAGTAATGAATTGAGCAGTGTAGACGCGATGGCGCAACTGCTTGACCGGATAGCGTTTGCCGATGAGGCCGGGCTGGATGTGTTTGGCATTGGCGAGCATCACAAAAAAGAATTCCTGGATTCGGCTACTGCCGTGATACTGGCTGCGGCTGCGGCGCGCACCAAAACCATTAAACTGACCAGCGCAGTAACCGTACTCAGCGCCGCCGACCCGGTACGCGTTTACCAAAGCTTTGCTACGCTTGATTTGATCTCACGAGGTCGTGCTGAAATGGTGGTTGGCCGCGGATCATCTGTTGAGGCTTACCCGCTCTTTGGCTTTAGTTTGAATGATTATGACGCCTTGTTCAGGGAAAAGCTTGATCTGTTGCTTAAAGTTCGTGACGATGAATTTGTGACCTGGAGCGGCAGGTTCAGGGCATCTTTGGATAATCTGCCGGTTTACCCGAGGTCGTTACAGCCAAAGCTGCCTATATGGTTAGGCGTTGGCGGCACACCTGAATCGTTTGCACGCGCAGGTACATTGGGGCTGCCTTTGATGGTGGCCGTTATCGGTGGTGAAACGCACCGCTTCAGGCCGTTGGTAGATCTGTACCGGGAGGCCGGTCGCCGGGCAGGTTTTGCACCGGAACAATTGAAGGTAGGCCTGCATTCGCCGGGATATGTTGCGCCAACCAATGAGCAGGCCATAGCCGAATATTACCCGGGCTATGCCGAGTTGTGGACCAAATTAGGCAGGGAACGCGGCTGGCCGCCGGTAACCAAAACACAATTCGACAGCTTGATTGCCCCCAAAGGCGTACTGGTGGTAGGCGGACCGGAACAGGTGGCCGAAAAACTACTGCGCCATAGTGAAGCCCTGGGCGGTGTAGACAGGTTTACTTTCCAGATGGATAATGCGGGATTGACGCATGATCAGTTGATGAGCTCGATTGGGTTGATTGGTAAAGAAGTAATTCCGTTGATTAAGCAGTTTGTGGACTAAAGGCATATTAGTCGAGGCTATAACTTCGGATAGCATTGGGCATAATATGCAGGTATTATACATTTATGGTTGATGTAAGACCATTATCCATACCGTTCCATCATTAAAACAATCGAAAACGGCATAGTCTCCAGGGTGAAGGGTAAAATTGGTTCCGCCTGGCATTACAAAGCTTGAAGAGTTTACCAATGTGATATCACTGCCATGAGTGCTGGTATTATGCAAGGTAATGCGATCGTTAATAATACCCGTAGTAATACCATTAATACTAATAGGTGATGTTGCTGTAAGATTGAGCGTTGGAGCGGCGGGGTTCAATACCAGATCATCTGCTGAGGTTATATCAAGTGAAAACAGCCCGGCATTGTTTTGTATGGACAGGTAACCGCTTGTTATAAATAGAGCGCCCGGTAAAATAGAGATAAGCGCCGTACCCACATTGCCGGTAAAATCGTTCTCTCTCACCATAATATTAAACAATGTACCCAGGGGATTATCGGGAGTACTTACGTTTATCTCATAATTACCATAATATAAACCACCTTGCTGTGTAGGGCACATTTGATTATCAAAACACCGGTTTTGCTCAACAAGAAACCCGCCGGACGCTATCCCCGGACTTGTACCAATACCGATTCCACAACGGCGATAATTCGTGCCTCCTGACCACCAATCTACTTGTATGCCATTATTCCATGAAGTACATCCTCTTATGGTACCACCACTACAGCCATCTAACCCAATACCATTTAAATTGTTGTAACTGGCAAGGCAGCCGGTTATATTGATATTGTTATAAAGGGAGGGGTCTGTTCCGCCGTTAACATTGCCAATATCTATCCCAATACCTGTATTATGATGCGCCTCGCAGGCCATAAAAGTAGCCTGGCCTACAAAACCGGTAGCGCTTGCCCTATAATAAATTCCTGCGCCTCCGGTGTCAAGATGCATCATTTGGGCGCCACAATAATTATTGATAACCTTGTAATAGGTTGTTCCAATTGAAGCATTAAGGCCATCGGCGCCGGTACCTGTAATGTAAATATTGTCAACAGCTACGTCGCTGCCGCAATAGTATGCATCGCCTACAGGTTTTTCATTTAATAAAATTATTCCCTGCCTGTCTGTTCCTACTACATATTCTGCAGGCGCCTGGCAGTCTTTATACAGTGCACAATTGCTTACTGTAATAAATGAAAGAATAGCATTCGGTATATTCTTAGCATTTATAGCACAAGTGCGCGTATTGATAAAGCTCATATGCTGAATAGTTAAATTGGAGCTTTGATCCGCATAAAATCCACCTAAGCCATTATATTCGTTACCCGGATTATTTGCCCTGTTTCCATCAAATGTGAAATTTCTGAGTGTTATATATTCACTGCTTCCTGCTGCATTAAGTATAAACGGATAATTACCCTGAGTTGGTGGTACAGATACCGGACAACCATCAGCCAGCTTGATTATTGTACTGTTTTGACCGGCGCCTATAATACCTGTATTTGAAGGGATAGTTATTTGTGTATTGACAATATAGGTTCCCGGTGGAAAGAAAACATTCCGGCTGACAGCACTGCCAGCCGCTAAAGCCGTGCCTATTGCCGCATCATCCTGAGTTGAGCCATCGCCTTTGGCGCCATAATCCTTTACATTCAAATATTCGCCGTTAATGTAGGATTTGGTCACAGGCGTACTGGTCGGGGCGCTAACCCAACCCTGGTTGCTGAGATAGGTAACTGTATAAGAGCCTGTTAGATCTGAAGCAAGCTCAAATACATTTATTTGGCCATAAGTTTTCGTCTTACTTATCCATATTTCAAAATTCGAACCAGTGCCTGCATTGGCTATTATGAAGCTTTGCTCCGAAAATGTCTGTCCGCCGCCTAAACTTAAAATGCTGGCATACAGATCGCTTGTGGAAGGTGAAATATTTTGCCTGCCGGCAAATTCTACAATAGCGGTTTGTGGATGGCCTTCAGCGGCTGCAAAGGCAAGAATGAGAGAAAAATCCTGATAATTAGTTGAGCCAAAATCAATAGTGGCGATTTTAGTCCAATTGTTGTCATTTGAGCCGGCACTGGTTGTTGCAACTGGGGTACTCATATCGATAAAATTTAAGTTTATACACAAATATATATTTAATTATATAAACAGATCCATGGATAATGAATCTTTTTCACTTACTCACACTGGCGCGGGAATGAAGAGCAAAGCAGGTACGCGAAGGGTTTCTGTGCCCTATCTTCTGGTCTACTGCTTTACTGACCCTATACCATCGGATGCCTTTTACGCCTGTTAACCAATACAATCTCTGCAACAAACACCAGCCAGAAAAGCAGCAAAGGCGCCACTACATCAAGCTGCCTTGGGTATGCGCTGAGCAGTCCGCTCAGCAGCAGGTAAATGCCTGTTACGAGCAGGCAAAATTTCACCGGGTAAACCAGCTGCCTGTAATTAACCAGGCTAACTACTAACCCGATAACGGAGGCCCACAACAACAGCGAGCCGGTGAGGATATTGGTTATTTCCGGGTCGTTGTGGTAATAGTACGAGTACGGGAAATCAAACAGCATGCGCGCCAGGTTGCAATAGTAATTGCGGATGTATTTTTTGGGATGCTGCCTGATGTTTTGTATCGCGATGGCCTTGTAGGCACTGTCGCGCTGCACGCCGGCGTATTTGCTTACAAGGTTAATGTCCTGCTGATGGTTTTTTCGCAGCAGCGAATCCCCCTCACGGGTACCGTACATAAGCGGGAATGTAGAATTGTGAAGATTTTCTTCCTTCCAGTCGCCGTATTCGTTATCAAAAGGCGTGCTCATCCAATACAGGCTCATCCCACCCGAATTGCCCCAGTAATAAACCTTATGGGTTAACTTATAAGTATAAAACAGGTAGGGCGCGGTTACCATAAACGCAATAAGCATGATGAGGGCAGTGTTTTGCGCGTTATTGCGCCATTTTGTAAATACCATGGCTACGAGGCTCATCAGCAGGCAAACCGGCAGCACATAGCCAAAAACAATTTTCGTAAGCGTTATAAAACCTAATATCAATCCGGCTATCAGCAGGTATTTTTTATGCCGCCTGGTATAAAACAAAGCAACGGCAAACAAAAGGCCCGTGACCAGGAAAGCGGTAAATGCCTCACTGTAAACTGAAAGGCATATGTGCAGCATGTTTGGATACAATGCCCATAGCAATGCAGCTGTCAGCGCAATATTTTTGCGGATGAACAGGCGGCAAGCCTGGTACAGGAAAACAACCGAAACATACATGAACACGGCATTAAGAAAACACAGGTAAATACCGGGGATATGCAATGCGATAAACGGCGCCAGAATGATCGGATATCCAGGCCCGTTCCACAAATTAATGCCGGGCGCGGGAGGCGAATAAAAGCCGTGGAGCAGATTTTGTGCGAAGCCGATATAGCGCGGTTCATCGCCATACAACTGCGGGTAACGGTATTTGTGGATATAATAAAAGTAAAAGCAGAGAAAAGGCAGAAAAAGAAGATAAGGGCTCCGGCTAACTTTGTTGAGCATGTGCAGGTTCATTTAAAGTGCTAAATACGCAAAAGATACTGAACTATTGGTTTTGCTGTATAAAGTTAAAGATTGATGCGTCGCCCGGATTGTCATGAAGTAAATATATTACTTTTCGTTATTTTACCGGCATGGTGCGCAGGGTCCTCTGCGAGAGACCCTGCGGGGACAGGAGGTTCATTTAAATGCTAAATACGCAAAAGATATTGAACTATTGGTTGTGCTGTATAAAGTTAAAGATTGATGCGTCGCCCGGATTGTCATGAAGTAAATATATTACTTTTCGTTATTTTACCGGCATGGTGCGCAGGGTCCTCTGCGAGAGACCCTGCGGGGACAGGTGAAATTTCTTGTTACTGCTTACCTGTATTACGAGAAAAATCAAAATTGACATGCTTTTTGTCAAATCCCACATGTAGCCGAGCGGCCAATCAGATACATTTGGTTAGTTCATAGCCAATTATCATGAGAAAACTTATCCTTTTTGCCGTAATTTCTTTGGGCTGGCATATTTGTTCGGCACAAAACCTTGCACTTAACGTGCAATGGAATAACATCACCATGGTGTCTAAATCCACGGCAACATTACAGGTAGTCAGTAACCCCATGCTTTCCCGTACAGGCTCCATGCACGATGGTTCCTTTAACGCACTAAAAGATATGGGCGCTGATTATGTACGGTATGTGCCCTGGCATGTTTATCCAAAACTGGTTGTTGCTGAGCTGGAAGCACCGACTGCAACAACTACCTCGTGGGATTTTAGCCTGATCGACCCCATGACCATCGATTTTTTGAATGCGACCAAAGGCCATTCCGTTATTTTAAATTTCAGTACCATCCCGCAATGGATGTTTAAAACGGAAAAACCGGTGCCTTATCCCGCCGACCCGAATAAGGTAGATTGGAGTTATGGCGGCGTCGGTATGGAATTAAGGGATTCCACCATGACAGAATTAACGGGCTATTATACCAGGTTGATCAGTTGGTATACCAAAGGCGGGTTTACCGATGAGTTAGGAAAATATCATAAATCAGGTTATCACTATGATCTGCCGTATTGGGAGATATTGAACGAGGTTGAATTCGAGCATTATATGTCGCCCCAATATTATACTAAAATTTATGACGCCGTGGTAACCGCTATCCATAAAATATCGCCAAAAACCAAGTTTATGGGTATGGCGCTGGCGAATGTTGACACCACGCCCGACTGGTTTGAATATTTTTTAAACCCGGCAAACCATAAGCCGGGGGTGCCTTTGGATATGATATCCTATCACTGTTACGCCTCTGCCAATCCTGAACTGGGATTCGATGCTTATCAATACCCGGTATTTGAAATGGCAGATGCTTTTTCAAACACCATTAGTTATATCGAGTCCATCCGTAAAAGACTATCGCCTAACACAAAAACAGATGCTAATGAACTGGGCACGTTTGTTAGTGATAAAATGAGAGATCAGCCTATTCCTGATGCTTACTGGAACCTCTCGGCAGCCGTATATGCCTATTTTTATATAGGATTAACCAAACGGGGCATTGATGTAATAGGCGAATCGCAATTGGTTGGTTTCCCGAGCCAATACCCGGACGTGACCATGATCGATTACAAGAACAACAAGCCTAATGCCCGTTACTGGGTGCTTAAATTAATACACGATAATTTGAAAGCAGGCGATAAGCTGGTGCAAACAGGCATTGACGGCGATTATTTTGGCGGCCTGCTGGCCCAGGGCTTTGTCACCGGTTCGGGCAAAAAAGTGCTCATTATCAACAAAAGGAATAAAACCGTTATGATTAAATTGCCGCCGGAATATAAAGGCGGGCAACTAAATACTGTCGACGGGGATTCAGGTGATAACGCTGCTAACCAATCTGTAATTGCGGGAGATTCCATCCAAATGAAACCATTTGCTGTAAGTTTGATAAAAGTGAATGCGGCTAATTAATTGCGGGGAATGAAATGAAGAAAGTAGCATTTAAAATGAAGCTGAAGCCCGGCTTTAAAGAAGAATACCGGCGAAGGCATAACGAGTTATGGCCGGAAGTGGAAAAATTACTTAGGGAGAACGGGATAAGTGACTACAGCATTTTCTTTAACGAAGAAACCGACAGCTTGTTTGCTGTTGAAAAAATTGACGAGCGTGTTGCCTGGAAGGATCTGGGTAAAGAGCAGGCCATTAAAAACTGGTGGGACCATTTAGCCGATATTATGGAGGTTAACCCGGATAACTCGCCTGTTGTCTCGAAACTGGAAATGGTTTTTCATTTGGAATAGCGGCGGCATAGAGTTAAAACAAACCAAGCCCGGCATGCTGATATTGTTTTGCCGGCCTTGTCGGCGGTTAGCACACTGTAGCATAAGCTGCAAAAAACGCTACACCTTACACATAAAAACGCTACGCTTTTGCTACACTTTGCTACAGCAGGTTAAAAATTTATAGTGAAGATTATCAGCTATTTACCAAAAAATAAGCCATTTAAACGCTGTGTAATTATCAATTCATTTTTAGCCTTAAAAACATACAAAAAGCGGTAATTTATAGCAAATTTGATTGATGAAACCCGCGTTACCCGCCCACCCGTAATGTTTTTATTACAAGGTTGTTAGGGATTGCTAAATCGTTATCTTTAGCCATCAATCGATCATAACCATGTCAAAAGCCTGTTTCAGCCTGATTTTAATACTCTGCATTTCTACAGAACTTTTTGCCGGCGGTTCAGCGGGCCCGCAGCCTGTACTCGCCAATGGCGGATTTGAAAATAACCTTACCGCGTGGTCTACGGTTACAACTAATGGCAGCAGCGCAACCTTTACCATTACGCATGACGCATTGCATGCGCACAGCGGTTCGCAGGGGTTGATCGTAAATGTTACCAATACCGGTACTTCTAATTCCGTAACCCTTTCGGCTGCGCCTGTAAAGCTGGATAAAAAAGGGTATTACCTGTTACGTTTTTGGGCGCTTGCCAGCACGCGGAATGCGCTGCTTGACATTGATTTGAAAGAAGGAAAAACGGATAATACCTGCCATTTCCAGATCTGGAACCGTAAAGATACTGCCCGCAACCAGTGGCAGATGTATCAGTATGCTTTTAAGGCAACGGGGCACAATACCACGCTTCAGCTTAGCTTTAACACCGCAACTACCTACTACCTTGATGATGTGGAAATTGCAAGTGAAGAAACCAATCCTGAACTGGATGTAAGGGCCCAGTATGACTGGCAGGATAATTTTAATGAAAAGTACGGATGGCTATCGGGCGATAACAACAACCCGGTACTATTGCCGGATAACCGGGTGGCATGGGTTTATAACGACTCGTTCATGGGCCCTGAAGATCCGCACTCTAATGTTTTGCACTCGCCTAAAATGATCAATAACCTGGTGGTGGTGCAAAAAGGCGACAGCTTAAATTCAAGATACGGCGGCAATGCGGCAAGGCCTTTATCTTTATTTGTGCCGGATAGCAGTAAAAGCGAATTCTGGGAAAGCGGTGGCGTGATAGAGGACGGCATGTTAAAGATAGTATTGATAGAGATTACCAAAAAAGGCACCCGCTTTGCCGGGCATACATGGATAGGAACTTTGTCATTACCTGACCTGGCTGTTGTATCGCTTCACCGCTTGCCAGCCACGCTCAACACATCCCCAAACTGTGTTATCCAGGACGGCGACTACGATTATCTTTATTTTGATGCCCACCGTTCAACAGTATTAGGCCGTGTACCAAAGGGGCAGCTGGATTCGCAAACGACATGGGAGTTTTATACAGGAAATGGCAACTGGAGCAAGGATTTTACGCAGGCTACGATACTGGTTGAAAACGTTCCAGCCGGAAACGTGATCAAAATTGGGCCGGGTAATTACGCTATGTCCGGCGTGCCGAACTTGTCGGGCCAGGTAGCGGTATGGTTTGCGCAATCGCCCGTGGGGCCGTGGGTTAATAAAACGGTTATATATCATATCCCATCCGAAGAAGGCCTGCTCGCTTATGAAGGGCATGTAAATCCGCTTGGCAACAAAGGCGTTTATACATTTACTTACTCGCTCTACCCCTTCGTTCAAAATCCTGTTGCCATGCAGCTGGCCGATAAAACCACCTACGTACCGGGCTTTGTTAAAGCTAATTTGCTGGAGTTATCGCCGTTTACTCATAAAACGGATAAATAGTTTTATTTAAATTATCGAACAGTAATGCCGGCCATTTAATGTATAAGGCAGGAGCGGCAGCATACCCATAACCATTAGAAAGTTTTGTTGAATAAGGCCTGAGTTGTGCAATGGAACACCTGTACGCCCCGATAAAATAGGTTCATCAGTTTGCTTTTATCAGTTTTGCATCCTAATTTGTGAAACCAAACTGTTCACATGAACCTGATCGATGAATTTGTTCCGGACGCAGGCTATCCGAACTTAAAGATAATATGGCGCACTTATGCCATTGTGCTTTTAATTTTCACTCTACCGCCAATGCTGATCGGCAAAGATTGGTTTTTCCGAATTTCCGGAGCCGGGATATTTTTCGTTGTTTTAACTATTACCATCATATTCGATCGTCATGCAGTAAAAGTATCAGTATCGCAGATTGACGGAAGATTCACTTACCGTACAATAGGTTTATTTGGTAAGGAAAAGGATATGGCTGTTGCTCTCGGAACAGCTACAGTGAGTTATAAATATACCCGGCTAAGCAAATACAGGAAAGGCTACAGGTTAAGGCTCTATAATAATTATTTTAATAATAGAATAACCTTAAAACAAGCCGATGATGGCACGGGGTTTAACGAAAAGCAACTTGAGCAGATGGTAACCCTTATAAATAAATATCGCGGCATGCCTGTTGACACTATTTTACCAGTGTAGCAGGTGTATTTTATGGCATTTATCAATCATCCAATTAACACGATCAACTATTATGAATCCTATCACCACCCCACGCCCAACCATTTACTGGCGGGAGCAATTTGACAACGGAAGCGAATTTTTCACGGAGGAAAACTTACAAATAAGCGATGCGCTGCTTGATCGTTATGTCGGCAAGTTGGAAGCGGCCAAAAATGAAAGGGATATCTGGAAAGCGATAGAGGAAGTGGTTACAGGTTTTGACGATCTTAATTCGTCGCATGATTATTTTATTGAGACCATGGAACGCGAAGACCTGGCCGAATATATACAAAAGGCAGCTGAAGCCGCAGGCTTATTTTACGATGGCGATGTAACCGAGGAATGGAGATCGGAATGGTAAAAGGTGTAAAAAAAGAAGTTCTCTTCATTCCCATTTTTCATTATTCACATTTCTACGGTGATGCTTTCTATAAAACCCCTGCAAAAAGATGGCTCAAAAACATCAGGCATGCTAAGGTTAACAAATTTCCGTGAATGTAATAAAGCCAGGTAGAAAACCTGGCTTTTTCCGTATCTGTCCGGAATGCAATTGCGCTATCAGTGTA
Organism: Bacteroidota bacterium; assembly: GCA_013289045.1. GTDB lineage: Bacteria > Bacteroidota > Bacteroidia > Sphingobacteriales > Sphingobacteriaceae > Mucilaginibacter. Next base: position 20,619 of record JABDAU010000044.1, read on the forward strand.
TGAAAACCTGACTAATAGATTGATAGCGGGTTAGTAACCGTAGACCACTTTTTTGTGAGCCTTTTTAAAATTTAAGAAATAACTTATTCCAGCTGCAACGGCTAATCCAATAATAAGCCATATAGTATAATTGGTGCTGTTAAATAGCATTACGCTGACGAAATTACTTTCGCCTGTCACGCGTTCCAGCATCCAGGCCAGGGATGCAACCCCTGCAAAAATGGCCCCACCTATACGTAAGCCTTTATACATGTTATTCTTGCTCAATATAATGAGCCATGGGATTGTTATGGCAATTACAAATAGCTGCATCAGCTCAATCCCGATGTTGAAGCCGAGAATGCTTAAAGTCATTCGGAGCCCATCCAGGTCAAGATTAACCAGCGTTTCAGCAAAAGCCATTCCGTGTATTAATCCAAAGCTGGCAGCGATATACATTTCTTTACCCGGGAAAATCGGTTTAAAGGCATGTATTGCCGAAATAAGTATACTTAATGCAATAAGCACTTCTATTGACCGTCCGGGAAAATGGAATACACCCAGGGCACCGACCAGTAAAGTAATGGAGTGACCGATAGTAAAAGCAGTCACAATCTTTAGAATGCGGGTAAGGCTGTATTTCACACCACCAAACCCTTTCCATTTTTCGTTTTTAGCAATAAGCGTTGAAGGCAACAACAGCGTCAGCAAAAACAGTAAGTGATCAGTGCCTTCCTTAATATGTTCCATGCCTAAATCAATCATGCTTGTAAATCCAGTCCACAGGTTGCCTTCCTGTATGTTTACGTTAAGCGGGAATATTTTATTGCTTCGTACATCAAGCCGTACAACGCCTACCTGATAGGGATGGCCCTGATTCATACCATTGTCCCAATCCTGCCTTACCGAAACCAACGCAAAATGCGAAACTACCTGGTGAATAATCACATCGTAGTTCAATACAAATTGCCTCGTAGTTTCTCCTTCTGCCGGAATTAGGGTCAGATGAACGGTCAGCTCCTTATATGGGCCGCTGGCGCTTTGGGCTACAGGCTGCACCATCATATCATTCACGGTCACTGCCCATGGCTTGCCATCCTGGCTAACCGGATGCATGTGCTGTAATAAATAAGCCTTCAGTTGCGGCCCCAAACGCTCAACCAGGCCGTCAGAATTGCTGTTCACATCGTGGCCGTAAGCCAGTTCCAGCTCATTTAGCGGCAATTGTATTTCTGCGGCAACCTTTGTTGCTTTAATATCCAGCAAAACTACCGAATTGGGCATTGGGTGTGCAATGGCTTTTGACACCATGAAACAAAACACGACTGCCAGGATAGCCAGCCGCCTCAATTTGAGGCGACCGGCGTTATTATGGAGATTTGGAATTCGCATTTTGAGAAATTAAAATGTGAAGCTATTGCCGTAGTCACGGGTATGATCGCGCCAGATAGTATGATAATGAATCTGTGTAGGGAAAACTACCCCTGTTTGGCAAATAAACTCTATCCATACACTCGGTCCGTCAATTCGCACATAATCCGTGTTGGTTATTAAAAATGTACTTGCGTCACCCGATGTTCCGGCCGTGTTACTTGCATAGGAAATATAGGTGCTGCTTAGTTCATTGGTATAGGTGGTTAACAGGGTTGCTGCCGTGGCGTCATCCGTATCATCTACCCATTGTTTCATTGCAGCAACTATATATGCCTGTTGCGCTGAAGTTAGTGCGCTCGCCGCCAAACCCAGCTTGGTAGTTGGAAATTGACCATCTTCTCCGGGCCCAAGCATTACATCGCTAAAAGTGGAGCTTAGTTTTGCGCTGGCCAACTCGCTGGTTGTTAAAGAAGCAAGCATTGCTGCCATTGCATCGTGCTTATTGGCCAACGGCGCATAAGTAACGGAATTTGTTGTCCATGTTTTTGGCTCTACACCCAGAAAATATGGGGTGGAACCAGCTTCTGCACCACTAATATAAGTGCGGTTTATGGCCATGTGGTGACCGCCAAACTGTAGCTGCCATGTCCCTGTCAGACTTGGCGTACCAACAAATGCGATAAAATAATTACCCGATCCGTAAGTGCTGCCACCAGCTGTTGCCTGTAATATGTCGTCTGCAGCTATAATGTCTGTTACTTCTGTATATCCCTGATCTGCTGAGGCTGTGCCTGTGGCAGCAGCAGCAACGGCCATAGCTGCGGCAAGCTGGGTTGATGTTAAAGAACTTAACTCCAAGCCTTCGCGACATTGTGAACCGCAGGGCAAATTAGACCATTTGATGGCATTCGCTTTTTCATAGTCAAACTGTACGCCCGCTAATTGCGTAGAGGTCAGGGTTGCCTCAAAAGCCTGAACAGCGCAAAGTACTTTTGCAGCAGGGGTTGCAGAAGTGCTGCAACCTGTAGTGGCAACAGCCGCGCTAACGGTCATGGCAAAACCACATGACTGCCCGCCAAAAGTAATGGCGAACGTTGCTGTACCTGACCCCGATGGTGTACCCGCAATAGTATAAGTTAAATCGCCTGTTCCGGTTTCTAAAGTTCCTTTTTGTAATGTAGCGGTTAAACCAGTAACACCGGTAGAGGAAATTGCCGTGCCGGCAGCATATGACGCCCCTGATCCACCGGTATATGGTACAGTAGCGGTCCCGGTAAACGCTGTTGACGCGTAAGCAGTTCCTGAAAACGTTGTACTACTGCAGCTTAGGGCCGTAACAGTAGCAGTGGTTGTTGAAGTGGTGCTTGATGACGTCTTGTCTTTTTTACAAGCCTGTATGCCAATCATCGCGGTTAAGCCGATGAATACTGCAAAAATTAAAAATTTGACTCTCATGTTATTTGTTTAAAATAGTATCATATTTATAATAGTCCTTACTCTTTCAAATATTTGATAGTGTAAAGATTAACAGAAGAATTTGCTGGCATTTCGGTGTGTCGACGTGTGAGGGGTATGTGTCGATGAATGTAACAAAGATGTTAGAAATGGCCTTTTTCTATTAAAAAAGGAAATGGAATTCTGGCTATAATCGTTAAACGTCAAAAAGGGAGGTATGTCAAAGGATCAGCTTTCGGCAATCTCCCGGTGTTATGCGGCCAGTCTGCGCCGTGTTGTCCGTAGTTTGCTGTCTCCGATTACATACGACTATGCTAACGGGGTATTTGGCTACCTCTATAAATATAGAAATTTCAATATCTTTGAATTGGATTTAATCCGCCTTTAACATGACACACGACACGTATTGTATATTGATAGTGACCAAACATGCCTTCTCTGGCAAATCTGATATTGTCATAGACTTAGGACTACAAGTTGTTTCAACAGAATATTCTGACACCTTAAAGGGTTACACTTCAGAAGTTGATGCACTAAACTATATGTCTTCGGAAGGATGGAGCCTTGTAAGCAGCTATGCTAACCAAATCTTAACGGAAACGCGACATGTGATGAGGAAGTAAACGATTTAGATTCTTAATTCAGCTTTTACAAAACCTCTATAAAGTAAGAAATCTTCAATATCTTGAATTGACCAACCTGGAATACATGGACTTCTCTACAGCTTACTTTGGCAAACCATTAGATAACCTAGAATACAATGATATAGTTAATTACTTTGCTGATCCCAAGCAGGAAACAGAGACTATTGAATTAAAATCTTATCACCCACAGTCTACGTTTGACAAGGGTTTACAAGGTGTAATCCGTGGCATAAGTGCGTTCCTGAACTCGAGCGGAGGGTTGTTGATTTGGGGTGCTCCTAGCGGTCAAAAGATACAAGGGCAAGCAGAAGATGTATTCGTCGGAAACCTTTCACCCGTCAATGAATTGCATGGAAAGGACAGGTTGATTAATAAGATTACCAGTGCGATTGTACCCTTGCCTATTGGCATTAAAGTAAACATACTTGAATCCAACGGTGCATACATTTACGTGTTTGAGGTCCAACCGAGTACATATAAGCCCCATCAGTTTGATACGAGATACTATGTGCGGTTGGACGGACAAACAAAGCCAGCTCCTCATTATTTGGTCGATGCACTAATGAAACAAGTAACTTACCCTAATCTAAATGGGGTAATTAAGTTTCACCCTATGACAATAGATAATGCTGCAGCGTATCATTTACCAATCACGATAGGTATATTCAACTTCACGGAGATGCAGAATGAAGAAACTGTATCATTTAGATTGTCATGTACTGGTGGTTACTTCCAAAATGGAAGGTCCACTATCCAATTTAACAAAACTATGCAGCCTGCCCAATACCATATGGCTGGCCAAGAATTGGTATATGAGAACTTTGCTAATGTCTTACATTTTGGGCCACCACAGTTACACAAAGATCACATTGTGATCGACGATCATAACCGAACTTTAAGCAATGGAATACTAAGCCTTACATTATCTTTTGGTGGCAAGAAGTCGCCAGCCAAGACCTCAGTTTATAGATTGGACTTTAGTAGACATACAATAAAGCTTTCTTATCCTGATGTTCTAATAACTGTCCGCCATGAGAATATGCTTTTGAGTGAATATCAACGAAGTCTAAATAAAACGCCTCAGCATAGTCTCAATGAGTTTCTGAATAACCTTTAGCTATAAACAATTCAAGATTTCTATACCTCTATAAAGAGTAAAATTTAGGATTTCTTGAATTGGATGAGATGTTTAATTATGGCAGGCAAAGTTACGCTTATAGCTGCTGAAGCGTTCAAGTAATATTATGCTTTTCAGGCAAATACCTTTTAAAGCTAAAGGTACACAACAAACCCACCTTCCAATAAGTCATCAATTCTTGTAACTTCCTATATAGATATAACATTTAAGAAATTATTGGAAAAGTGGTAGTGGTGGATGATTAATTATTATCGCAAAGTTAGGCGTGAGCCTGGATACATGGCAAGGAACTACGGCATAAACGCTCCTGTGTCAATCGCACAATCTATTTATTCCGTTCCTCCTTGCATTTAATCCCTGCATAAGCCTGTGGTGGCTTTATAATTAATCACATCATGAAACAAAAATGTAGATCAACCTGACAAGACAATCAAATGACTATTGACGACTTAGTAGCAGAGTTATTATATTTGTCACCGCTTGTTTACTACTGTGTTTACTACCAATGCGTAAAGACGGACAATGAGCGACAAACAACAAAATGGTTTAACATAGACATTGTTGCTGTAATAAACAGATAAACAGGGCTTTGTATGAGCACATACAAACCTTAAAATCATTTCGGGATGTAGCGTAGCCCGGTATCGCGCCAGCATGGGGTGCTGGAGGTCGTGGGTTCGAATCCCGCCATCCCGACATTTTGTTCCGCAGGGCTTCTTTAAAGAGGCCCTGCGGGGACTGCAAAAACTACATTCTCAACCGCAATGATACTGACCGGCCTAATGCCTGAACCAATTCTGAGTCAATTTCCTTATGCCCGTCTTTTAGTTTCCAAACAAGCTTCATGTCTCTTACTATCCCTATTTTTTCACCATTGAGCAATAACTCAATCTCTGTTGTAGTATTATTAATTTGTTTGCTATCAATGATCTGATAGACGTAATCATTGTCTTTAAAAGTTATCCGTAACGGTAATCCCATGCGCTTAGCCTCCGTTGTAAAGATATAAGTTCAAGTTAAACCATTGTTGTAAATTGTAATATTTATAATTAATAGTTGTAAATGATCGAATATCGCCAAAGTCAGGCATCATCCTGCGGCGATTGAAACCTGCTTTTACCTCATGTAGGTGCAGGATAGTTTATCGCACCATGGTGCATATGTTTGTATAGAGAGCATTGACCAATTTTCAATCATCAACAGTTCCTTAAAACCAAATAAATCATGATCCTGAACACGTTTTTCAGCTTGCAAAAGCGCAGCCTGTCAGCTATTACCTGTTTGCTGCTTGCCTCACAAATAGGTCACGCCCAGGCGCCCTCATCCTGGCACACAAAAATGCCGGCCAGTATATATGGATTTACACAGCCTGCCCCGATGGACTTTAATGATCATGAAGGCTACGTTTCGCTGTTTAACGGGAAGGATCTTACCGGTTGGGATGGCAACCCAAAATTCTGGCGGGTTGAGGACGGGGCAATTATTGGCGAATCGACCCCGGCAAACCCGAGCGGCAACAGCTACATTGCTTACAAGGGCATGGAAGCTAAAGATTTCACCCTCAAGTTTGAAATTAAGGTGGATGGCGATGGCGGCAGCGGATTGCAATATCGCAGTAAAACCGGTGTGCCATGGCTTTCTAAAATTCCGGCAAACTTGCAGCCCGTTAATTTAAACTGGATGATGACCGGTCCGCAGGCTGACTTTTGGCCATCAGCGCCGTATTGGACGGGTCAATTCTATTCCGAGAACACGCCTATGCGCATCCTCGCCTGGCGCGGACAGGTGGTTGAAGGCTATGGCACCAAAAGCAAGCGACTGATGGGCAACATTGGCGATATTATGGACCTGGCCCAATACGTAAAGAAAAACGACTGGAACGAATATACCGTAATAGCACGCGGCGGCGTATTTATCCATATCCTGAATGGCCAGCTGATGGCGGTTATGGTAGATGACGACCCCACATCATCAAATAACCAATCCGGTTATATCGGTATTGAAATTGAATCGATCACCAAAGTTTCGGTTAGAAATATCTGGATAAGGAAACTGGATTGAGGCTTACCTGAATTCCTGTAGCTATCATTATTTGACAAAATAATTTTTTTTGTCGAATAATCTCATTTATCTTTGCACCAGATCATGTCAAAGACAGTAACAGGAGTAGCCGATGATGCCGTACAGGAAGAAATTCTGCAGGTTGCGCTTGGCCTTTATCGCAAATACGGGCCCGAAAAGGTAACTATGGACGATGTGGCCAATGCCACCGGCCGCAGTCGTACATCCCTCTACTACTATTACAAAAATCGCGACGAGATATACCAGGCTGTTTTAGACACCATTGTTCTGGGTGTGGCTAATAACATCCGAATCGCCGCTGCCGCTGCCGCTACCCTGGATGAAAAGATCTATGCCTTTTGCACTGCCAAAGTGAAGACCTCTGAAGAGTGGAAAACCATTTTTAAAGCAATGTGGATCTCGATGAACGCTGATGAAAAATCAAAGCACAGCCGCTCGATGAACACCCTGCATAAAAAGCTCATTCACCAGGAAAGTATTATTATAAACGAGATCCTGGCCGATGCGCTTAACCGTAACGAGATCCGCAATATTGGCGTTGGCGAGCAGGACATGCTGGCGTTTATTATTTCTACCGGTATTCGCGGTATCCGTAACGAGGTTTATAACCAGGATGATCCGCATGACATGAAAGCTGCCGTTCGCCTGTTGGCCGGTATGGTGATTAAATGGCTGAAAAGCTAAATTTTTTTAACCCAATTTCGACATTTTTTTAATTTTTGTCAAAAAGTTAGATGAAAAAAATAAGTGAACTAAATGTATTCCGAGCGTTCCGCAGCTTGAATTATACGCTTTATTTTATCGGCCGGGCCGTTTCGCAATTCGGCACATGGATGCAGCGAACGGCGGTTGTGTGGGTAGTTTATTCAATAACCCATTCCGCCTTTTTGCTGGGCGTAACCATTTTTGCCGAGCAGTTCCCCTCGTTCCTTTTTTCGGTATTTGGTGGTGTCGCCGCCGACCGTTATAACAAATACACGGTGATCAAGATCACACAGGTCGCTTCAATGGTCCAATCAGTTTTACTGGCAATGTTAGTGCTTACCGGCCACACCATGGTATGGGCTATTTTAGTACTGAGCGTAGTGTTGGGCATCATAAATGCCTTTGACGTACCCGCGAGACAATCATTGATAAACGACGTTGTGACCGACAAGTCCGATCTGCCAAATGCCCTGTCACTTACCACGGCAACGGCAAGTTTGGCGCAGCTATTGGGTCCTGCGCTATCGGGCCTCATCATAAATTACTGGGGAGCAGCCGTATGCTTTTTTATCAATGCAGGAAGTTTCGGTGCAGTAATAATTTCGATGCTCCTGATGAAACTGTCGGAATATGTGCCTAAAATATCACAGAAAAAAGTTTTTGCCGAATTTGCCGAAGGCTTCAGCTACATTAAAAAAACACAGGGCATCGGCCTGATGATAGCATTGGTTGCTGTTACCAGCTTACTGGTATTACCCTATAATACCGTGCTGCCCGTATTTGCCAAAATAGTATTTAAAGGCAACGCCTCCACATTTGGTTACATCACCAGCTTTGTGGGTGTTGGCGCGGTTACGGGCACCATCTTTCTTGCTTCGCGAAAACCAGGCGCGCCACTGAAAAAGATATTATTCATAAGCAGTATTGTTATGGGTATAGGCCTTATCTTTTTCTCGCAAGTGCGGAATTTCCCTTTGGCTATGTTCTTTGCTGCACTTGCAGGGTTCGGGTCTATGGCGCAATTTACAATTTGCAATATCGTAGTGCAGTCGGAGTCGGCGCCCGAAATGCGTGGTCGTGCAATAGGGATATTGCTCATGGCTATATTTGGCATGCTGCCCGTTGGCAGTCTTTTAATAGGCGCTGTATCGGAATATGCCGGCGCACCTGCAACCGTTTTAGGCCAGGGGATCATCGCCATTTTGATAGCGCTGAGTTTTTCAAACTTTTTAATGAAACGCAATAGATCCGGTGTTTCAAATGATGTTTCTACAAGGGAGGGCGAAGAAATAATAGCTGAGAATATTTGATCGGGGAATGATCATTAGCCATATTATTGCTACTTGGCCAAAATATGTCTGAGGTATTCCAGATTTTTATTTCAGCACAATAATAAAATTTGTTTTAGGTTGATTAAATTTAATCAACCTAAAACAAATACCACTGACAATGCCCAAAAATTTGAGATCCCTTTTTTTAACTACGCTAGCGCTATTAGCATTTTTGGACGCTCGTGGCCAGGAAATAGATGATAATGTCTACCGGCATAAGATGCAGCTGATGGATAGTCTTTCATTTTATAAAATGCAGGATTATGATGCCTTATATCACATCTCAGTTTTATATAAAAATTACGGCAGAGCAGACACGATTGGATACTATGGATGGATCAATCGGCAGAATAAAGAGGATATTTTATTTTTAGAGGTTAAAGGAACAGCGTTTGATATAAGCAGAGAGCAGCTACTTACAATAAGCCGACTTCCACTAAATAAAAAAACTATTGAAGATTTTTTAGGGGAACAGCGTAAGAATACGTTATTCGCAATAGGTGATTTTGGAAGTGACTACCTGCTTACTTTATGGCTTTATAAAAAAGGGGAAATTGGTTATTCAAAACAATTATTGCCTAAAAATGATCGTTTTTTTAGTGACAGCTCTCTGAGGGATAACTTTGGTATCATTTACTATGATGACATGCTCTCGGCATTTTCACATCAAAGGAATTTTACGGAAGCAATTGTATTTGGAAATCATCTCTCAAAAAAAGTCTTTAATGGATATCCATATCAAAAGGAAGCTGCAGCATTGACCAGGCAGCTAAAAAGTGACATAGGTGACTTTAAAACTTTTCGTTTACCAGATTCTTTGGAATGGAGTAGCTTAAACCAAAGATTAAGCAGAAACCAACAGATAATTTATCTTGCCGAAAGGCTAAGATTACTTAATTGTATTCAACCAGGTCAGCCCGGAGGTATTGGCTACAGTATGTATCAGTTTTCAATTCCATACTCAGAGGCTCAGCATCTTAAAATATCGTATTGGGATTATAGTCCTAAATACACTGTCATTAACCCTTATGTTGAACTGATTAAGATGAATTTAAATCCTCACGAAGTAGAGATATTGCTGCCATATTTGCTGACAGATACTTACATCCCATCCTACAGTTATTTCAGAGACTTCAGGCCTAATAGAACTCTCCACAAATTAAGCTGGGTTGCAGAAGATCTGATATTTGAAATAACCGACAGATCCTTCTTTGATAGCCGATATTTTTACGGTTTAACTCTTGCTCAAAAGAATGCTGAAATCGAAAAAATTAAACAGTGGTGCGATGAAAACGTCGGACTATCAAAAGAGGAAAGGACAATTAAAATATTAAAGACCGATACTGGTTGGACCAACTTCCATAAAGCTATGGAAACAGCAAAGGCAGCAAAGTATAATGGGTTGTTACCCATAATTGTTCAAAGATATAATGATTTCAATAAAACTTATTGGCCGGTTCAAAGAGAGGCTATGACCGAAACAATGTATGAAATAGGGAATGAAAAATACATTAATGTGGTAAGAGAATGGAACAAAGATACCACCAATATGGAAATAAATCTTTGGACAACGTTATTCTTGATAAAGTATGATAAGGATAGTTATGAACCGGCTATGGCTGAACTAGCAGCTATATTGAAACAAGATGACGGGTCATTTTATTACCCGAGAGCTATGGATCTATTATTAAGCCTAAATGATAAAAAGGCTTTAAAATTGGCGGACGGCATTCTTACTAAACAGATGTTTCCCATATACGTTTCGTGGGATTATTACCTGAATTTTATTAAAAAATTACTTCTTCTAAAAAATGATTACACATTCAATTTTATAAATTCAAAAATTAGTGAATTCCCTCCGGACGAGATTAAATCATTCAACGGGAATAAGAATGCAAATTTTCTGACGACGAGCGATGAATTTGTTGTGGCTGTAGACAAATTAAGAAATAATGATAATGGATATATGTCGCAAGTCAATTTTGCCACAATGGAAACACGTTTAGCCTATAGAAAAGCATTAAGTAAATGGTTTGAAACTCAATATCAACTTTTGAAAGATGGCAAACCGAATGAATTACATTTAAATATTGTTCAGACAGGAGCGCCTGTTGGTTTTGTCGATGCACCATAAATAATAAAATGTAAAATGTAACCGCTTCGCTATAATCCTGCTACTATCCTTCGCCCCCAAAACTTACGCGCAGCTTAAAATATCCGGCCAGGTATTAGATTCGAAAAATAACCCTGTTGAGCTCGCAACCGTAACGCTGCAAGCCCCGGAACGCATAGCCATGACCAACGATTCGGGCATATTTATAATGCATTTGCCTGCTGCTATTAAAAAAGGCGACAGGCTCCAGTTTAGAATTTCGAAGGAAGGGTATAAAGACTCCTCAAAACAAACCATCTTTTCTGATGCCCCGATAGTGTTGATATTGGGGAGTAACGCCGTTGCCGAAGTTGTGAAGCCCGCCGTTCATAGCTTTAAGCTGGATACCGGGTTATTTCAAAATAAAGCCTTTGCGGTACAGATCATAGATACGGCGGGCGCAAGAAAACTGGATAAGGACAATTTACGAACGATCTTTTATTCGCTCTCTTCTGATAAAAGTAAGCACGTTAGCATTGAGTGCATCAAAGATGACCCGGAAGCGCTCCGTTTTGCTACATCTATACATGACACATTGATAGTAAGCGGTTACAAAAATGTAAGCGATGTTTCAGTTGTCGCATTCCCCAAACCCATCCTGGGCCAGTTCATCAACCGCGATGCTTCAGGCGTAAAGATCACCATCGGGCATAAGCCCTGATAATTTCCCCTCCTTATACAGAGGAGTTGCTTTTAATGGCATTTAATGTTGTTATGCAAATTAAAATGCTCATAATTAACCTATTGCAAAGTTTCTTTTAACCTATCGTATACAAACGCATCATTTGGGGAAATTTTTTCGTAAAACAATTGATTAACAGCCGGTTGATTTCTTAAAAAGAAACTCAGTTAGCTACAATTCATCTATAGTTAATTTATTGTTTGAATTTTTATGATCCGTTAAATTGAATACTAACCGTTCCCCCGCTGTTTTTAGTCTTAAAAATCTATTTAAACCTAATCCGCATCAAACAAAAAAACGGCTTTTTTTGTCCCGGATTACGTTGTTTACTGCGCTGTTGGTATTTGGTTTTTTGTTGATGGCCAA
>JABDAU010000045.1 GCA_013289045.1 Bacteroidota bacterium
ATAATGGTTTGGGATGAATTTTGGTTAAATGCCAATCCTAATTTACCTGCCGATATTAATGTTTTTAATGCAAACGCTATTGAAAAGATCAAACGTTTTCGCAACCACCCCGCAATAGCAGTTTGGTGTGCCGATAATGAAGGGTGGCCCGAACCACCTTTGAGTACATGGGTGAAAGAAGATATTGCCACGTTTGATGGAGGCAACAGGTACTACCAGGCTAACTCGCATGCTGATGACCTTACGGGCAGTGGCCCCTGGGCAAGTTTTGAGCCGCGTTATTATTTCTCACCATATCCAACCGGCTTAGGCGGTAACAAGGGATGGGGCTTACGTACCGAATTAGGTACCGCGGTATTTGTGAACTTTGAAAGTTTTAAAAAGTTTATGCCTAAAGATAAATGGTGGCCGCGCAATGAGATGTGGAACCAGCATTTCTTTGGCCCGTTGGCATTTAATGCCGGGCCCGATAGGTATGACGAGAGCATTACCACTAATTACGGCGCACCCACCGGCATTGAAGATTACTGCCGTAAGGCCCAATTACTGAATATTGTAACTAATAAGGCAATGTTCGAGGGATGGGAAGACCATATGGGCGAGGACGCCTCAGGTTTAATGACCTGGATGAGCCAGTCGGCTTACCCGTCAATGGTTTGGCAAACTTATGATTATTACTATGACCTTACAGGTGCATTTTGGGGCGCTAAAAAAGCCTGTGAGCCGTTGCACATACAATGGAACCCGGTAACCAATGCAATTAAGGTAATTAACACCTCGCGCCAGGATGCCAATGGCCTAACCGCTACTGCCGATGTTTATAATATGGATGGCACTTTGGTAAAGCAATATAGCCTATCAGCAAATGTTGATGCGCTCTCTAACACAGCCGCCGAAGTTTTTGATCTTAAATTCAATCCAAATAAAACAAACCTGGCCTTAAACAAGCAGGTTTTTGCTTCATCAACCACTACAGGCAAGCCAGGAGATGTAACTGATAACAACATGGACACTCGTTGGGCGAGTGAGTCAAGAGATAATGAATGGATATATATCGACCTGGGAAAAGAAGAAGTGGTAAACGGAGTAGGGCTTAATTGGGAAAATGCTTATGCAAGCTCATTCAAGATACAGGTATCGGATGATGCGAAGCGATGGGAAGATGTATATAATACCACTGATGGAAAAGAAGGTGAAATGCAAATACAGTTTCCTGAAGTGAATGCACGTTATGTGCGCATGCTGGGTGTGGAGCGTGGTACATACTGGGGATATTCACTATATAATTTCGAAGTATACCAGGGTGATGTCCCGAGCGAAGGATTAAGTGATGTGCATTTTATAAAATTGGCTTTAAAAGACAATACAGGAAAACTGGTGTCGGATAATTTTTACTGGAGAGGCAATAAAAGGCGGGATTTTACTGCACTTAATACCTTACCTAAGGTGAACCTTAAAGTTAGCTACAAAACAGTTAAAGCCGATGGTAAATATATTATAACTGCGCAGGTTACTAATCCTTCCTCAGCAGCAGCAGTAGCCTTTGATGTCAGGGTACACGCGATCCATTCATCTAATGGTGAACAAATATTGCCTGCCATAATGAATGACAACTATTTCTCATTGCTAAAAGGCGAAACCAAGGAAGTACGGATTGAATTTGCAGCCGATGCTCTTGGAAACGATGAGCCCCAATTAAAAATAGATACCTATAATAACGAGTCATTCAAGTAATAAAAAGTACCGCGATGTTGCCCTATCAAACCCTGGTTGTTATTGAAGAAAAGAGCGATTTGTCAGTTTACAGGCAAATCGCAAACAGCCTTATTTCTTTAATTCAGCAGGGCAAGATCGCGCCGGGAACATTTTTACCGGGCACCAGGCAAATGGCCGGATTGATACATGTACATCGTAATACGATAATAAACGCCTATAACGAATTACTTGTACAAAATTGGATCGAAACACTGCCGCGGAAGGGTTACAGGGTAATCCTGGAATTACCACTGGTTAAGCCGAGATCATTCAGGCCTGGGACAAATTATGACGAAAGCCTGAATGATAATGATTTCCCCCGGCATCGTCTTCCGCAAAGTGGTTTGCCGGATATTCCTTCTCATATCGACCGGATAATTGTAAATGACGGTTTACCTGACATTGATCTGATGCCTTTTAAGGAAATAATGAAAGAGTACCGGATGTTGGTCAAAAGCCCGGAGCTAGAAACCATATTGGCCTCCGGCGACAACGGCGGCAGCGTAAAACTGAAAAATGCTACGTGCAGGTTTTTAAATAATTCAAGGGGGCTAAACATTACGCCTGATAAGATCATGCTAACGCGGGGTGCTCAAATGGCCATATTTATTGCCGTCGGGTTGCTTGTCAGCCCGGGAGATGAGATTGTATTAAGTGACCCCGATTATATAATGGCCGGTGAGATATTTAAGCGGGCCGGTGCTGTAATCCATCGCATTACAGCGGATGATGATGGTATTAATATAGATGAATTAGAACAGCTCCTGAGCCGTAAAAACATTAAACTGCTATACCTCGTGCCGCATCATCATCACCCTACTACAGTTACGCTTAGCATCGGCCGGAGGGCCAAATTACTTAGCCTTGTAAACCGGTTTAAATTTTGGATCATTGAAGATGATTTTGATTACGACTATCAATTCAAAAACAAACCTATCCTGCCACTTGCCAGCGGTTGGCACGGCGGAAAAATTATCTATATCGGCTCCTTTACCAAGTTGCTCGCCCCGTCGTTCCGGCTGGGCTATTTGGTTGGCCCGGTTGATTTAATTAAACAGGCAATAGCTTACCGCAGGCTGATAGACACCAGGGGCGATGTTATTATGGAAGAAGCCCTCGCTATTTTGATCGATACAGGCAGGCTCGACCGCCATATAAAGCGTTCCAATAAAACATATGAATCGCGTTGTGAACTGGCTTGCCGTTTAATAAGTGAATCTCTCGGTCATGCGGTTCAATTTAAAAAACCGGATGGTGGGTTAGCTATCTGGCTGAAATTTAATGAATGTTATCCCCTTGCCAAAATCATTTCCAAAGCGGCTGCGGCCGGTCTTGTACTTGCAGGCAGTGCCTACCATATCGGCGAAGACAAAAAACATAATGGCATCCGGTTTGGGTTCGCCTCGTTATCTGAAGATGAACTTTATAAAGCAGTAGCTATTTTAAAACAAGTAATAGCTTAAAGGTCTGATTTACATACCAGACTGGACTACCTGATTTATTTAAATCTGGTACATAAAGATTCGCAGCAGTAAGGATATTTTTGATAGTTAGAAGCTAAACACTTTCAAATGCAGGTTGTTGCGTTCAATAAAAACCATGACGTTAGTTATGGTAATCCAAATCACTGCATAATCCGGAATTGTTGACTTCGTGTTATAAACACCAATTTTTCGCCCTAAGCGATATAAACCATTATTAAAACTACTATGGGTAGAATTTTACTTAGTAAGGGATTAGCTGTACTTTCCTGTTGCATATTGAACACGCGGCGGGGCTTATTAATAAGCATGATCACCGGTGGAAGTTGGGGCAGGATAGTTTTGATGGATTCATCGAGGGTTTAACAGCATGTCAGCTTACAGTAATTATTCTGATCAGGAACTTAAGGCATTACTTAAAAATAATGATCATAACGCTTTTACTGAGATATATAGCCGGTATTGGAAAAAAATGCTTTTAATTGCCTGGAATTATTCAAACGGGAGTGATGAAGCCAAAGACATAGTTGCCGATGTATTTATATCACTGTGGGAAAGGCGCAACAAGGTTGATATTGACAACCTTCCTGCATTTTTAGCAACAGCAATAAAATTCAACATCTTCAAGCATTATCAAAAAATACAAAGGCGCAAGGCTTTGGCTGAAGCAAATTATGAGTTTGATGAAATAATAAATGATGAATCGAAACTTGATGCGCTGTTTTTAAAAGAATACATTAATGGTATTGTTGAGGAAATGCCTGAGAAATGCCGGATGGCGTTCCGCTATAGTCGCGAGGCCGGTTTAAAAAACAAAGAAATTGCCGATAAAATAAATCTTAGTGAAAAGGGAGTTGAGGCAAACATTACCAAAGCGTTAAAGATAATTCGCGGTGAATTACAGAATTACGGTACAACCATCCTGGTATTTATCGCATTATACCTTACAAAAAGGTAATTGATAAACCTGTTGTGCGGTTAATTAAAAAAAGTTTCTATTCCATTAGGGTAACAATCTTTTTACGGTACATAGTTGTAATAAACGCCGTACCAATTGGACCCGAAAACTATCTACAACTTAATTCAAAAGTATAAGGATAATACTGCGTCAGATTCTGAAAAAAAGGAATTACTGGATTGGTACCGGTCTACGGTATACCAGGATGCTCAGTTTCCCGAAGATGAGACCAGCGCTAATAAATATATCCTTAACCGCCTTCTATCCGAAACGAAACCCAAATCCAGGATACTTATCTATCGTAACTGGGGGATAGCAGCTGCCTCGGTAATTATTGCAGCTTTTGGCATCAGTAAGTTTTTAATCAACCCCGAGGCAAAAAATACCAAACAAAAGCAAGCTCTAAACCGCCAGCATGATATTCTACCGGGTGGCAATAAAGCCATATTGACATTAGCTAATGGGACCAAAATATCATTGACCGATGTTAAGAATGGCGCAATTGTCAGTCAGCGGAACATGCGTATCGTCAAACTGGCTAATGGTCAGTTAAAATATTCGTTTCAACTCATGGGTACCACTGGACAACTGGCGTCAAAAACTATTCCTGAAGCTGCCATTCAGTATAATACTATTGAAACGCCCAGGGGCGGGCAGTTCCAAATTGATTTGCCGGATGGTACACATGTGTGGCTTAACGCGATGTCATCTATCAGGTTCCCGCTTAATTTTTCGGTGCTTAAAGAACGCAGGGTCGAACTGGCAGGCGAAGCATGCTTTGAAGTGGTACATGATAAAGCTCACCCTTTTCGTGTAGTAACCGCAACCCAAACAGTCGAGGATATAGGGACACTTTTTGATGTTAACGCTTATAGCGATGAGAAAAGTACCAGAACCACTTTGTTACGTGGCGCTGTAAAACTAACTGCCGGTAATAACAGCGTTGTGTTAAAGCCGGGCCAGCAAGCCGAAGCAGCCCAAAGCATTTTTGTGCACGGGGTTAATGCAGAAGCGGTGACAGCCTGGAAAGACGGTTATTTCAAATTCGATGATGAAAAGCTTGAGGACATTATGCGGCAGATGGCGAGGTGGTATAATATTGACGTTGTATACCAGGATGAAAGTTTAAAATCTGAAACTTTCGGGGCATTAACTACACGCTTTGCCAATATCTCAACGCTGCTGAAAATGCTGGAACAAACCGGGGACGTAAAATTCAGGATAAACGGGCCAACGGTAATAATCAGCAAAAAATAAACCATTAAAAACCAATTTATAATTAAACAAAATTTATTATGAGAGCAAAAAACAAGTCCGGCTAATCCATAACCATTGGTTTATAAAGCGGAACAGAGGCACTTCCGATGCCCCTGCTCCAATTGGCTTTATAAATCCGAATGCAAGTTGACCTAACATTTTAAACTTAAAACAGCCATAACAAATGTATAAAAATTTTACTGCAAACATTTGTATGCCTTCGGGCTACGCCAAGAAATTTCTGCTCATCATGAAGATAACCACATTTCTACTGTTCCTTGCTTTTATGCAGGTAAGTGCGGCGGGTTTTTCTCAAAAAATAACATATCAAAAAAAGGATGCGACCTTAAAACAAATATTTTCCGAGTTTAACAAACAAACCGGGTACAATATTTTTTGGTCATCAAAGCGAATCAATGCAGCGCCCAAACTAAGTGTGAACTTCATAGGCGTACCTATTGAAGAGGCCTTGAAAACATGTTTAGACGGGTTAAACCTTACTTATACCATTGAAGGGAAATCCATAATTATAAAGGATCTGCCTGAGTCAGATCAATCAACCGCCCCCTCTAAAAAAATAACCATAACAGGTAAGGTTACCGACACGTTAGGCATAAAAATAACGGGAGCATCCATTACAGCGGAAAACGTTAAGGGTATTGCTACGTCTACCGATGAAAATGGAAAATTTGTGTTGGATGTTGAGCCCGGAACCAGCCTGAAGATATCGTTCGTTGGGTTTGTCGATCAGCATGTTCTTGTAACCGAGGACAGAAAGATATACAATTTTGTTTTAAGAGAGGCAAAATCTCAAATGGAAGAAGTTGTGGTTCTGGCCTACGGCAAAAAAGAACGTAAAGAAGCCGTTGTTGGGTCCGTAACAACCATTAAACCCGGCGACCTGAGAATACCGGCAAGTAATTTAACCGATGCATTGGCAGGTTCGGCCGCAGGTATTATTGGATTTCAGAGTTCGGGACAACCCGGCCAGGACAATGCCACATTTTTCATAAGAGGGGTAACCACTTTTGGATATAATGTAAATCCATTGATCCTGATCGATAACATCGAATTATCAACAAACGACCTGGCTCGTTTACAGGTGGACGATATCGAAAGTTTCTCTATACTGAAAGATGCCAGTGCTACGGCTTTGTATGGAGCGAGGGGAGCGAACGGCGTTATCCTGGTCACCACAAAATCGGGTAAAGTAGGAAAGCCAACAATTAACTTCAGGCTGGAAAATTCTATTTCGGAGAATACGCAATCGTTAAAAATAGCCGATCCCATAACCTACATGAACGACTTTAACGAGGCTACCCTTGGCCGCGATCCGTCACAACCGGTGCCTTTTAACCAAGATAAGATATTAAATACCGAAAATACAATTAACAAAGCCCCAGGGTACAATCCTTATGTATACCCTGCTGTTGACTGGCTGAAAATGCTTATAAAACCCCGGACAACTACGCAAAGGGCCGACCTGAGCGTAAGTGGGGGTACGCCGTTTGCACGTTATTATGTTTCGGGTTCCTATGACCTGGACCATGGCAATTTGGTTGATGACCCCAACAACAATAACAGCGACAACGTAAAGTTTCAAAATTACCAATTACGTTCAAATATTAACCTAAACCTTACCAAAACAACAGAAGCAGTGGTGAGATTTTCTGGGACTTTCAGCTCCTACGCCGGGCCCTTAACCACGGACGGTACCTTTAGCTCGGATGTTTACAAAATAGCCTTACATACCAGTCCGGTATTGTTTCCGGCGTTTTTTCCGGCGGATTCAGCCAATCGCCAGACACAACATATTTTGTATGGCGCCCCCGAGGCGCTTGGCACACCATACAATAATCCTTATGCATTGTTAGAGCGGGGACATAAAAACTCTTCAGAATCGAGAATGCTTGCGCAACTTGAGTTGAATCAAAATTTGAATTTTATTACCGAAGGCCTGGCTTTCCATGGTATATTCAGTACAAATCGTTATTCGTATTTCGATTCTAATTTAGCGTATAACCCGTTTTATTATAACGTTTCAAGTTATAATAAAGCTAATAATACCTATGTGTTAAACTGGCTTAACCAAACTCCGGGCGACGCAGAAGAGTATTTGCAGTATTTTCCGGGTACGCCAATTATAAGTAACCAGCTTTATTTACAGGGTAACATTGATTATTCTAAACAATTACATAACCACAATATATCTGCTAACTTAGTTTTCACACAGCAGCAAACGGTTTATTCAAACGCTTCTACGCTGATTGATGCTTTGCCGCACCGTAACCTTGGGGTAGCAGGCAGGGCAGCCTATAATTACCTGGGTAAATATTTCGCGGAGTTTAACTTTGGCTATAATGGCTCAGAGCGCTTTAGCGCTAATAACAGGTATGGTTTTTTCCCTACTATTGGTGTAGGATGGCTGGTATCGGAAGAGAAATGGTTTGAACCTTTAGATAAGATATTTACCCGGTTTAAGTTAAGGGCAAGCTATGGCCTGGTTGGTAATGATGCTATAAGCGACAGACGTTTCTTTTACGCCTCAGATGTTAACCTGAATGGGGGCGCTCCAGCTACTTTTGGTACTAATGCAGGGTATTCTCACCCTGGTGTGGCTATAAATAACTACGCCGACCCTAATGTAACATGGGAAACTTCCAAGCAATTAAATATAGGCCTGGAGATGACCTTATTAAAAAACCTGAATATTGTTGCCGAGGTTTATAATTACAACCGTTATAATATCCTGCAACAACGAAGTTATATCCCGTCAACATCTGGTCTTGAGGTTCCTATTTATGCTAATTTGGGTAAAGCAAATTCAAAAGGGCTTGACCTTACTTTAGACTACAAACAAACTATTAATAAGGACTTGTCTATAACCGGGCGCGGAAACTTTACCTATGCAGTTGATAAGTATACTTATTATGAAGAACCTGATTACCCTGAAGCATACCGTCATTTTGTAGGGCAACCCATTCGCGAAGGATATGGCTACATAGCCGAACGTTTATTTGTTGACGATGCTGAAGCAGCTAGTTCACCCACGCAGATCTTTTCACCAACAGGGAAAGCGCCTAAGGGTGGAGATATCAAATATCGTGATTTGAATGGCGATGGGATAATTGACAGCCGCGATGAAACTTTTCTTGGTTACCCATCGGTACCTGAAATTGTATATGGCTACGGCTTGTCAACGCAATATAAAAACTTTGATCTTTCGGCATTTTTCCAGGGGCAGGCTATGGTGTCGTTTATGATCGATCCAAATGAAGTTAGCCCCTTTGTACAAAGTACTGATGCTTATATTTATGGCAACACTCAATTACTGCAACAATTTGCAGATAACCATTGGTCGCCGGGCAACCAGAACCTGTTCGCTTTGTATCCCCGTTTGGGTGTAAATCGTGACGATATTGAAAATAACCTCCAGCCCAGCACATGGTGGTTGCGAAGCGGCGCTTTCATGCGGCTTAAATCGCTGGAATTTGGATACACTTTACCATCAAAGGTTTCTAAAAAATTAGGTCTCAAAAATTTACGTGTGTACTTCAATGGGCTAAATCTATATACATGGAGTTCATTTAAGTTATGGGATCCGGAATTGGGCAGCAATGGTTTTGCTTACCCCATACAAAAGGTATACAACATTGGTTTAAATGTTAATTTATAAACGAGAGGAAAAATATTATGAAATTATATTTGAAACTATTCTGCTTAGCCATAATAGTCATATACAGTGGCTCATGTAAAAAATATCTTGATGTTGTTCCACCAGATGTAGGTACATTGGACTATGCCTTCAGGAGCCGCGATGCAGCAGAAAATTATTTGTTTGCTTGTTATTCAGACCTTCAACAGCTTAATGACCTTAACAGGAGCGCAGGTTTCACAACATCATCAGAGATCATTTTCCCTTTCGACCTTCCAAGTAATCCGATTGATATAACCGGTTTTAGTTTAATAACAGGTACGCAAAATGCGGGCAACCCTGGTTTAAATTATTGGGATGGTACAAACAATGGAATTGGTATGTGGAAATCCATCCGCAGGTGTAATACCATGCTTGCCAATATAAATGAACCGGCTGATTTAACAGCTACTGAAAAAGCAAGATGGATAGCTGAAACCAAATTTTTAAAAGCGTACTACCACTATTATTTATTCAGGCTTTATGGTCCTATACCTATTATAGATGTTAATTTACCCGTTGAGGCTTCAACAGCCGAAGTTAAAGTAAAACGTATGCCTGTTAATGATGTAGTTAACTATATTGTAGGCTTACTTGATCAGGCAATTCCCGATCTTCCGTCGACAATTGATAACCCATCGAAGGAATTGGGCCGGATAACCGCGCCGGCGGCAATGGCAATTAAAGCTGAAGTGCTGATGACTGCTGCCAGCCCGTTATTCAATGGTAACCCTGATTATGCGAATTTTAAGGATAAAAGCGGGACGCTTATGTTTCCTGCT
The DNA here is from genome assembly GCA_013289045.1 of Bacteroidota bacterium. Classification (GTDB taxonomy): domain Bacteria; phylum Bacteroidota; class Bacteroidia; order Sphingobacteriales; family Sphingobacteriaceae; genus Mucilaginibacter. The sequence continues at coordinate 9,928 of JABDAU010000045.1, forward strand.
TACGATGCTACCAAATGGCAAAAAGCGGCAGATGCCTGTAAAGCAGCTATTGACGCCTGCGAAGCAGCGGGCCTGAAGTTAAATACAACATTTTTGCCTGCGCCAAACGTAACCAATCTTTCCGATTCATTAAAAACTGTACTTACTTTTCAGAATGCACTCTGGCAAAACTGGGATAGTAACCCTGAGCTGATATGGGCTTTAAGTAGTATATGGCACGGCCAGGAATACTGCATCCCTCGTATGACCCAGAAAGCTAATCAAAATGACAGTCAGAACCCCGCTTATTATGCTGTTCCAATGGCTACTACCGAGCTTTTCTATTCAAATAACGGTGTCCCGATAAATGAAGATAAGACCTGGGATTATACCGGCAGAAATGAATTAAGAGTTGGGGATGATGCTAACTTTTTCTACATAGAAAAAGGATATACAACTGTAAAATCAAACTTTGACCGCGAGCCGCGCTACTATGGCAGTATTGGCTTTGATGGCGGCATATGGTTTGGCAACGGCATATATGACGCGAAAGCAGCTCATTATGTTGCCGCCAGGGGAGTAACCTCACTCGCAGGCCCTAAAGCTTTGGAGAAAACGAACATAACCGGTTACTGGCCTAAGAAACTGGCTAATTACCTGACTGTTTATGATGATGGTTTTACATGGACCGATTTTCAAATGCCTGTAATGCGTATGGCAGGATTATACCTTTTATACGCCGAAGCATTGAACGAGGTAAATGGGCCAACTCCTGAAGCCATTTCTTATGTTGATAAAATAAGGGCGAGGTCGGGATTAGCAGGTGTAGTAAGTTCTTGGGCAAATTATTCTAATAACCCCACAAAGCCGACAACAAAAGACGGCTTGAGAGCGATTATTCACCAGGAAAGGCGAATAGAGCTTTGTTTCGAAGGGCAAAGCGGCTGGGACCTGCGTCGTTGGAAAGAACTGCAGGGCGTATTGAGTGTACCGTGCAAAGGTTGGAGTATTTACGAAAGCCAGGCCGTGAATTACTATCGTGCCGTTAATGTTGAGATACCTGTATTCAATACACGCGATTATCTGTGGCCAATTTCTACAAATTCTCTGGTGATCAATGATAACCTGGTTCAGAATCCTTTTTGGTAGGATTAATAATTTGTTTCAAATCATAGATAACAATTTAAATTAAAACAATATGAAATTTAATATTGCCAGGCCCATACACTTTTTGCTTTGTGTAGTGGCTATTTCAATAACATGTTTGCTTTCATGTCAAAAGGGTGATAAGTATATATTCCCCGATTCGAACGATAAAACAAAACCCGGCACGGTAACCAATGTTAAAGTTAGAAACTTTAACGGGGGGGCGGTTCTTACTTACTCGTTGCCGAATGATCAAAATTTGCTGTACGTACAGGCAAATTATATGATCAATAATAAAACCGTGCGCCAGTCCAAATCAAGCTATTTTTTAGATACCATCCGTGTGGAAGGTTTTCAAAGCAGTAAAGATTATACCGTTACATTGACTGCCGTCACTAGGGCCAATATTTCTTCTGACCCGGTAACAGTTACTGTTCATCCTGACACGCCTTACTACGAGATTGTCCGAAAGTCATTAAAACTTTCGCCCGACTTCGGCGGCATAAATATTCAGGGCCTAAACGTTTCAAAAAGCGCTATAGGGCTTAATATGATTAATATTGACCCGGTAACTAAAAAATTTGTGATTGCTGACAATCATTATACCAGTTCAGACACTATTGATTACTCGGTAAGGGGATACCCTACTGCGCCAACCACTTTCGGCGTATTTGTTACGGATGACTTTGGGAATGTATCGGACACCTTGATAGTCAATGCAACTCCTCTTTTTGAAGAATTACTGGACAAAAGCAAATTTTTTACCTACCAAACCAATAGCGATTCCTATATAGGTTATGGCGGTATTTTGCCTTATTTATGGGATGGTTTTACCACAGAAGGGCCAGGGCAAGCTCCGTGGCAGACTACTATAGGGCCGATTCCAAAACCTATCCAAGGCACATTTGGTGTAGGCCGCACTTACAAACTCAGTCACTTTACCATGTGGGTTAGAAGTTATGGTTATGCTAATCCGGAAGATTTTACCATTTGGGGATCGAATGTTAATAATCCTGCCGATGCCGTTACACCAGGTGGAGCGGCTGCGGGTACTGTTTCGGGCGATTGGACCGCATTAGGTAGTTATCATTTTCCTGATCCGCCATCCGGACTTCCACAGGGGCAGACAAATGCTGCTGATCAGGCATTTATTAATGCAGGTGTAGATTTTGATGTCCCGTTCAATAGCCCTGCGGTTAAATACATACGCGTTGAGGTAAAAGATACATGGTTTGGTTTGGATTATACCTACATAGAAGAGATATCTTTCTATGGTAACCCACAATAATTTAAAAGGATTAATAACATGAAGATTTACATCAAAAATATTATTTGTTTGTTGCTGATAGCAATAGCTATATCCGGCTGTTCCAAAATGGATGAGAACTATAAAAAGTTAGAAAAAGGCGGAGAGATCATTTATCCGGGCGTGATATCTAATCAAAACTATCTTGCCGGAAACTTGCGAACCATGTTGATATGGAACCCCAGCCCTGATCCCAAGATTGTTAAGTATAAAATATACTGGAACAACAAGCAGGATTCGTTAACAATTACTGCTACTAATCACAATCCTGCTGATACGGTTAAAGTGCTGATCCCTAACCTGGTTGAAGGTACTTACTCATTTAATGTTTATTCCATTGATGATGCTGGGCATATTTCCATTCCACTAAATATAAACAGTGTGCGGGTGTTCGGCGCTGTATACGAGAGTGCGCTGTTTAACAGAGGTTACAATGCAGATACTCCGTTCATAGTAAATATTCTTACCGGTACCGTACAATTAAAATTCAATCCGCCGGATTCTATAAATATTAAAACGGTCATTAATTACACTGATAATGCAAACAAGACCCACGCGCTTATTCTGAAGCCTGACAGCAATAAGATCACGCTTCCCGATTTTCAGTTCGGAACGGCGGTAACTTACCAATCAAGCTATATCCCGCTTAAAGGGGCTATAGATACTTTTACTGTACAGGCAATCAGTACCTATCCAACTATAAAAAGAATAGGAGATATTACGGCATTATACATTAAAAATCCTGGTAATCCATTCTTACGCAGCGATGTGGAACATACCGACAAATGGGGCTACCCGCTGTATTGGTCGTACAATACAAATGTATTGAACCAGGATGGAGATACTCGTGGCGGATGGTCAACCGATAATAACGGATGTATACATTTCGAAGCAGAGAATTATTCAGGCAATGGTGTAAATAACGGCAAAGTATATCAAACCTTTACATTGCCTGCAGGCAATTATGCCATTGACGTACAGACAGCCGGATACGGAGGTTCAATAAACGCTAATGAAGTGGTGGCAGCAGGTACATCCCTTCCTGATATTACTGCGTTGAGTACGGGCAATACTTTGGCATGGTTCCATGGGGATCAAAACAGTATTGGCGGTTTGCACACGCTAAACTTTACGTTAACACAAAATGCAACAGTTACGTTTGGCTGGGTGGTAAGCACAGATTCTTATACATATTTGCAATTTACCAGTGTGAAACTTAGATCACTGTAAGCTGACTGATCATGCCGCACCACTATGAGGTGCGGCATGATTTATTATTAAGAGCATGTTTTATTAAATAAATCCGCTAAAGGTTAATCTCATCTCCCGGTGTGGGCTCGGGTAATTTTGTCTGAATCTAAAACAACAAATAATCTCGATTTTTTGGTTTGAAGGGATTTTTGCAATAAGGGGATATTTATTCATATAGGGCATTATCCGTGCTGTCTACTGCTTTGGGTTCATAAGCCGTCAGTACCCCATCTTCACGCCCCGGAACGGGCGTTTCACCAAACCAAGTTTTATTCGCCCCGGCGAGTGCTATCCCATTTCTAAATAAAGGATCCTCGGCACGTTCGAACTGATTAGGAAACAAGCTGTTTTTTTCCGTCCAAAGTTGTATCTCACTTTAACGAAAAGCCATGGGTAGTAATTTGTAGTATCGTCGGCGAATTACCATTAAGACTTTTTAGTTTATCTTCCGTCGCCTCTTGTCCGGAATCCACTTTGCAAAAAGCACCTTTTTGCTGCAGAATCATTCTTAGACCTTGTACATTTTCATCTGGGAGATTTAGGAATTTGCGCTGTGGAATGCCATAATCGATATCAGCAAATGACTCGGCAGTCGCTCCGGAAATTTTAATAGGGCCGGAATTTGCTTCCGCAAAATAACGCAAAGTATTAAATTCCCTGACATTATATTTATCGATCATATAATGATCGTTATCTACCGGATAAAACCTCAAAACAGCGAAAATATTTGATTTTTCAGTGCGAACAACATGCGAGAATCATTTTTTAAATATTGACAATCAATTTATTAGTACTTTAATTGCAAACTTGCAAAAGACTTTCTATAGCAGCTTGATCTTCAATAAATTATGGTTATATTTTATTTAAGTTACGATTCTGTAACGATTTTCATGTAACTGACTGACAATCAGTTATGCTTCACTTTTTGCATTGGCAAATAGGCCCGCCGAATTACCCAGTTGTTACTCAAAAGTTGATTTCGGTGAACCATCAAGAACGTTGGAGAAATTAAGTCGCTTAGGTTGCTTATTTCCCTATAAACCTGTTCCCAATGTTGCGCAAGTAACCGAGGCGGATATCATCGAGAATTGTATCCGCATCAAAGCGGATATCGATCATTTTATCCGGTCGGAAATGGCGTTGATCGAAGCAAAAAAGCATTGGAAAAGGGTTATGTACCATCGGTAGAGAAAGAAGATGCCACCGGACAGGCATTGTCTATGTAACCCAAACAAGTGGATGCGCATAGGTTTTATGCGGTATGCGAAGTTAACAGTGTCATTAGCACTAATATATTAACATAATTCCTTTTTCGTGCTTTTTGGCGGCTTCCATGGAATTGAATGGGCCTAAGTTCTTGCATTTATTGGGGCTTTTTCTTCAAATTTAACATCCCGTGCTCTATTTATAAACTTTTGTACCCCTTTGTCTATTTTTCTCTTCTATAATTTTAGCCCGGATCAATAAACCTGATACTGCTTTAAAGTATTAAATAACTAAATTTTTTGCCTCCATTATAACGGCTATGTTTCGCTGCTTACAAGCGGCATTATTATGAGTTATTGAACCATAGATTCAAGTCACTAATTAAACAGGTTAAACCTATTTATTCATGTTAAATACAAAGCCAATGCTGAAATCTACCCTGTGCAAAATTACAGTTGCCTTATTATTTTTCCTTACCATAAACAGAAGTCCTGCAAAAGCTTCTGTTATTTCCTACAAGAAAGTGGCAAATGGGTTAGTATTCAAATTGGATAAAGGCTTAATGAAGGTTACTGTTTGTAAAGAAGATATCATTGAGGTAAAATACACCGTTTTTGACAGCCTTAGTACAAAGCCCTCGCTTATAATAAACGCAAATTGGGATTTTCCCTCTTTCAAGGTTCTGGACGATAAGAACCAGGTTATTATTATTACCACGAGGCTAAGGGTATTGGTAAACAAAACTACCAACAACATTACCTATGAAGATATTAATGGTAATGAAATTGCTTCTGAAGATAATAAAAGCATTACCGCGGCTACCATTGCCGGCATAAATACCTATAATATAAGCACACAATTCAATTCGCCGGCGAATGAGGCGCTTTATGGACTGGGATGCCATCCGCTTGATTCGCTTTCTATTAATTATAAAGGCCGTAACCAGGATATGGCTATTAAGTACATGACGGGCGCTATACCTGTCCTGTTATCAACCAAAGGCTATGGTTTAATGTGGGATAATTATTCGGCGTCAAATTTTTATGGAGCTGAAGCAGGTAACACTAAATATAAGTACGTATCTGAAAGTGGCAGAGCTGTTGATTACTATTTTTTTTACGGGCCTGACTTTGACCGTATCACCAATTTATACCGCATAGCGACCGGCAAAGCGCCAATGTTTGCAAAATGGGCGTTTGGCCTGTTCCAGTCGCAAGACAGGTACATGAGCCAGGATGAAGTGCTTTCGGTAAAGGATAATTATCGCAATAATCATATCCCGGTGGATGTTATTGTGCAGGATTGGTACTATTGGGACCCATTTCCTATTGGTGTACATGTAATGAACCCTACCCGCTACCCGGACCCTAAAGGAATGGTTGACGAATTGCATAAGGCGAACATTCATGGGATGATTTCTATCTGGCCGGTGTTTGGTAAAGGCACTAAAAATTTTGATGCTTTGCAAAAAATGGGAGGTCTTACCGATATTACCTGGAACAATATAGTAACTCATACTTTTGACAACTATTATGACGCACATAATCCTAAAGCCCGTGAGCTGTACTGGCTACAGGCCCGCGATAGCCTGATAAAACGGTATGGTTGGGATGCCTGGTGGGTTGATCAGTGCGAACCCGATAATGGCGCCTTGCTTGACGAGCGCCGTAAAAGTAATTTCTGGATAGGAAAGGGAATTGACTATTTTAATACGTACTCGCTTGAACACTCAAAAGGCATCTATGAAGGCTGGCGGAGGGATATTCCGGGCAAACGGGCCTTTTTCCTGATCAGGCAGTCATTCGCCGGCGAACAACGTAATGCGGCTACGCTATGGTCATCTGACATTAGCTGTACGTTCGCCGCATTCAAAAACCAGGTGCCCCAGGGGATCAATGCCTGTGCATCGGGCATACCTTATTGGACATCTGATATCGGTGGCTATCATTATAACTGGATGTCCCCTGACTGGTCGAAACCGGAAAATCGTGAGTTATTTACACGCTGGTTCCAGTTTGGTGCATTTTGCCCCATATTCCGTATCCACGGCAAAGGCGAGCGGGCTTTATTCTCAAAAAACTGGGACGATAAAACCAAAGCCATACTTTTAAAATATGATAAGCTGCGTTATCGCCTTTTGCCTTATATCTATTCACTTGCAGGCAAAACCACTATGGATAACTATACAATGATGCGCGCCCTCACCTTTGATTTCAGGAGTGATACCAATGTTTACAGCATACCCGACCAATATATGTTTGGCCCGGCATTTTTGGTTAACCCGGTAACCGGGCAATTATATACTGCCCCAAATGCTGCTCCCGGAGAAAAAACAAGAAAGGTGTACCTGCCAAAATCGACTACCTGGTATGATTTCTGGACCGGACAATCATTCAACGGTGGTCAAACTATCAATGCAGCTGCGCCAATGAATATTATGCCTTTATATGTACGGGCAGGTTCAATTGTTCCTATGGGCCCTGAAGTAGAATACGCTACTCAAAAAATCAACAAAGTAATTGAGCTGCGCATTTACCCGGGTGCCGATGGAAGATTTGTTTTTTATGAAGATGAAAATGATAACTATAATTATGAGAAAGGGCAGTACGCAACTTTTACTTTAACCTGGAATAACAAACAAAAAAAACTAAGCATATCAAATACCAAAGGTGATTTTCCGGGTATGTTGAAGCAACGTACATTCAATATAGTTGTAGTTAATGGCAAACACGGTTCAGGCCCGTTGGTAGCCACCGGTTTTGACAAATCGGTTAAATATGAAGGCAAAGCTATAGTTGTTAAATTATAAAACTGATAAAAGAATTGTCAAGCTGATTAATTTCTTAAAATTATTTTGATAAACACAGGTTATTGTGTCCCGGTGAAGATATGGGACGCTTTTTTTTATTCAATATCTGAAGATTTGTTTATCAAATAGTGAATAGTATTTTCATAAATAAGAATTATCCGTTTATATCACATTTATATTATCTTAGTATAGCTATTCTTAAAAGGTTCAGCCGTCGATTTTGAACTATATCCTAATGCGTGTAAAATTCTGTATTCTCCTTACTATAATATTTTTTGCGCGCAATAACACTTTTGCACAAAGCAGTCAATACCAGTTTTCGCAGCTCGATATAAGCAATGGTTTGTCGCACAACCAGGTTAATTGTATATATAAAGATTCTGAGGGCTTCATATGGTTTGGTACAGCATCGGGCCTTAACCGTTACGATGGTTATGCCTTTAAGGTGTTCAAGCATGATGCTGATAATAAAAATTCTCTGCTTGACGATTTTATAGTCAATATTTTCGGGGGCCCTGACAAAAAATTGTATATATCAACACGCACCGGGTATTGTTTTTATGATCCCGAAACAGAACAGTTTAATAGTGATATGTCGGTATTGCTGAAGCCTTTAAAACTTCCGGTGTATCCTTTTCCTTCAAAAATTATACAAAGCCGCCGCAGCGATTTTTGGTTTGTATACCCCGATTCGGGTCTTTACAGGTATAATGCGTTAAACAGACAAACGACACGCTACTATAATCATACCCAGGCCGGGCCGTCGTTGTACTCAAATTCTGTGACAGATATTACCGAAGATACTAAAGGCAATATATGGCTGGTATATGAAAGCGGCATGGTTGAGATGCTTGATACTAAGCTCAATAAGATTTCTTACAGTACCGGCATTTTTAGCAAAGTAATCGATAATAAAACCAGTTATTTTTCAATCACTGTCGATAAGGATGGTGACCTGTGGCTTTACACGCCAAATGTAAATACCGGCGTATATTATTACAGCCCTTCAACAGAGGTATTCCGGCACATCGATAAGGGATCGTCGGGGACAAAGTTAAAATCCAACATCATTAGTAATATCATCCAGGCCGATGACGGACTAATATGGATAGCCACTGATCACGGAGGCATAAACTTACTCGATAAAACGAATTTCAAAATTACTTACCTGCTAAACCGGGAAGACGATGCAAAATCGTTAAGACAAAACACCGTGATACTTTATAAAGACAATACCGGCATTATGTGGGCCGGTACTTTTAAAGAGGGTGTAAGCTATTATCACAAAAATATTATAAGGTTTGCATTATACAGGCATTTTGCTTCAGACCCCGGCAGTTTGAGTTTTGACGACGTTGATAAATTTGTTGAGGATAAGAAAGGAAATTTATGGATTGGTACAAACGGAGGCGGTTTAATTTATTTTAACCGTAAAACAGGAAAGTTTACCCAATACCGGTACAATCCGGGAAACCCGAATGGCCTGAGCAATGATATTATTGTTAACCTGTTTATTGATCACGAACAAAAATTATGGATAGGCACTTATTTTGGGGGGCTGGATTGTTTTGACGGAAAAACCTTTACGCATTACAAGCACGATGATAAGATAGCTACAAGCATAGCCGATGACAGGGTGTGGAGCATTTTTGAAGATTCTTCACACCGGTTATGGATAGGGACATTTGCAGGCGGCCTTGAAATTTTCGACCGGTCAAAAAAAGCATTCTATCATCCCTTTAAGCAAACTGACATCAGGAGCCCGTTCGTATCTTCCATTATTGAGGATAAAAGCGGCAATATTTGGATAGGAGGTTATTTAGGCATTGATGTTATTATGAAGAAAAGCGGCCGGGTGATTCATTATAACCGGAATGCAAATGACGCAAACAGTTTAATAGACGACAATATTAATTGTATTAGCCAGGATAGCCGCGGCCTTTTCTGGATAGCCACGCGTGGCGGACTGAGCATCCTGAACCCAAAAACAAACCGTTTTACTTCACTGACAAAAAAGAACGGACTTGCGGATAATTCAATACTGGATATATTGGAGGACAATAAAGGAACAATGTGGGTAAGCACTTCAAACGGACTGAGCCGTATAACGTTGACCCCGGTTAAAAATACATATACTTTTCAGTTCGAAAACTTTGATGAAACTGATGGCCTTCAGGGTCGTGAATTTAATGTACACGCGGCATTAAGAACTAGTAAGGGTGAAATGATATTCGGTGGTGGCCACGGTTTCAATATTTTCGATCCGCTAAGCATACGCCCTAATATTAACAAGCCTAAATTGATTTTTACCGGTTTCCAGCTTTTTAATAAAGGCATCATCGCTAATGAATCTTTTAACGGGCATGTGGTGCTCGCAAAAGCTATTTCGGCAACCCACGAAATTATGCTTAGGCATAGCGAAAATGTTTTCACGATTGAGTTTGCAGCGGTTAACTTTTTTAACCCCAACAAAGTAAAGTACCAATACATGATGGGGGGCTTTGATAAGGGCTGGCTTAATGCTGATAATGTTACCCGAAAGGCAACGTATACAAATCTTGACGCGGGCGATTATGTATTCAAAGTCCGCGCCTTTAATTCAGAGGGTTTATGGAACCCGGATTATATCACTCTAAAAATAAAAGTACTTCCGCCATTTTGGAAATCCACTCCTGCGTATATTATTTACCTGGTACTGTTTATCGGAATACTTCTTTTCATCCGACGCCGGGGAATACAGAAGATAAGAAGAGAATATGCAGCCGAAAAGGAAAAGCAGGAAGCGAAATTATTAATTGAACAGGAGCGGCAGGAAGTTAAGCGCATGCATGAGCTCGATCAGTTGAAAATAAAATTCCTGACAAACGTAAGCCACGAGTTTAGAACGCCGTTGTCGTTGATCATGGCGCCGGTTGATAAAATGTTCAGTCATGCTGATCCGGAGCAGAAACAGCAGTTAAACATGATACGGCGCAATGCCAAACGGTTGTTAAACCTGGTGAACCAATTGCTTGACTTTCGTAAAATGGAGGTGCAGGAGTTGAAACTGCATAGTAAACCCGGGGATATCGTCAGATTTATAAAGGAAATATCCCTTTCGTTTACGGATATTGCCTCTGAAAAGGGCATTGGTTTTGCTTTTGACAGCGATGTAGAAACTTTACTGACAAGCTTTGACTATGACAAAATAGAAAGAATATTATTTAACCTGCTTTCCAACGCCTTTAAATTCACCCCAATGGGTGGCCACGTAAGTGTTTTATTGAACATGGTGAATGAAAAACAGAATACTGATTTGCCTTTGCTTGAAATTAAAGTGATCGATACGGGTATTGGCATCCCGGACGAAAAGCATAATAAAATATTCGAAAGATTTTTTCAGCATGATATTCCTGAATCATTAATTAATCAGGGAAGTGGTATCGGCCTGTCCATAACCCGGGAGTTTGTAAGAATGCATGGCGGCGAAATAACAGTTGAGAGTGAACCCGGTCACGGCAGTTGTTTTATTATCAGGCTACCCACACCGGTTGAGAATGGCCGGATGCCTGTCAGGGCGAATATGGAGGAATCCGGGGAATTAGATACTGTGCCGGTTATGGAGGGGAATGGCGGCTTTAAACCACAATATACCAATAAGAAGCCTATAGTATTGCTGGTTGAGGACAACGATGATTTTCGTTTTTATTTGAAAGACAACCTGAAGGATGCTTTTTTTATTGTTGAGGCCTCAAATGGTAAGGAAGGCTGGCAAAAAGCGTTATCACAACATCCGGATATTATGGTTAGTGATATAAGTATGCCCGAAATGGATGGTATTGCCCTTTGCAAAAAAATAAAAGAAGATAAGCGCACCTCGCATATCCCCATTATTTTATTAACTGCGTTAACAGGCGAAGAAGAACAAGTAAAAGGCCTTGCAATTGGCGCCAACGATTACATGACCAAACCCTTCAATTTTGAAATACTGCTGTCAAAAATTAAAAACCTTTTAATCCTGCAGGATACCTTTAAACGCACGTACAAAAAACAGATGGATGTTCAATTGCAGGAAGTTGCGATACAATCTGATGATGAAAAGCTTTTAAGAAACATAGTTGAGTATATTGAGCAAAATATTTTAAACTATAATCTTACTGTTGAAGAATTGAGCCGCCAGATGAACATGAGCCGGGTATCGCTTTATAAGAAGGTGTTAATACTTACCGGTAAATCGCCCCTTGAATTTATCCGCTCAATAAGGCTAAAAAAGGCAGTCTACCTGTTGGAAAACAGCCAGATGAGCATAAGCCAGATATCGTACGAAGTTGGCTTTAATACACCAAAGTATTTTACAAAGCTGTTTAAGGAAGAATATAATATCCTTCCATCCGCATACATCAGTTCAATCCGCCAAAAGGAAAATCCTGCTAAAACAGAAAACAAAGCTTAGCAAACTAAATAGTATCCCACTTACATTTCAGTCCTGTCTGATCGGTCGTACTATGGTAACCTTTCTGTGACTTATTGGACGTTTTATAGCCGGGCATTCGGGAGAACAAATGTAAATAACCGGTTATTTTGAGGTTTTTAATGTTTTAACTATCTTATTATCAGCTATTTGACAGGTGTTAACATTTGGTCTATTATCATTATCAAACCTGCCATTCCTTTTTTTAAAACAATCATAGTTTCACTTCCGGATAAGTTTCATTGCAGCAATTTTAAAATAGCTGTTAGTGTGCTTAGTTAAACCAATTATTACAGACACTTTAAACCGGTGTAATTTATTTTCTTATATGATAAAAATATCACTAATAAATCGTGCTGGCTTTTTTTACACCCAGTTTCTGCAATCGATTGTGGAAATAAAATATTGCATAGATGTATTTTTTAAAAAACATTTATCAGCTCCGCCATTTATCTCACCAATTAATACTTAACCCTAATTATGAACAAAAAGTAAAACCAATCACCCCTCCAATTATGAACCAATTAGTTACCGTTTTTAAAATTTCTATATAAGATGGAAAAAAATTTACCCAGAAAATTAAGTTATAGCTTACTACTATTTGCGGTCATCATGTTATTCGGCCTTTCGGGGCATGCCCAAAGCCAATATGTTACAGGCAAAGTAGTTGGCTCAGATGATAACAGACCAATGATGAGCGTTACCGTCAAAGTTAAAGGCGCTGCGGCTGCCGCATTAACCGATATAAACGGCAACTTTTCTATTGCGGCCAAAACAGGCGATGTGCTGGTATTCTCGTACGTAGGCTATCAAAGCAAAGAAGCTGCCGTTGGAGCTAACCGTGTAGTTAATGTAGCGTTAAGCGCAACCAATTCCAGCCTTAACGAGGTGGTTGTTATTGGCTACGGAAAAGTACAGCGTAAAGATCTTACCGGGTCTATCGCTTCTGTTTCTTCAAAAGACATTATGGAGACACAGCCCACTACATTTGACCAGGCCTTACAAGGCAAAGTTCCAGGCGTTATCGTGCAGCAGGTATCAGGACAACCGGGAGGCGATGTAAATATCCAGATACGCGGTATAGGTGGTTTTACCGAAAGTCCACCACTATATGTAATAGACGGCGTTCAGATACCGCCTAATGCCCAGTCTCCAATTCCGGGCGAGGGTTCCAATCCGTTATCGACTATCGACCCTTCGCAAATAGCAACTATCGACATCTTAAAAGATGCTTCTGCCACAGCAATTTATGGCTCGCAGGCATCCAACGGGGTAGTTATCATCACAACCAAAAGGGGTGTATCAGGCCCGCCGATCGTGAGTTATGACGGGTATGCGGGCTGGCAAAAATTACCCAAGTATTATGATGTAATGAATTTGCCGGAATATGCTACTTTCATGAACGAAAAGGCTGCTATTATCGGTTACGATTTTCGTCCGCAATTTGCTAACCCGCAATATTTAGGTCAGGGCACCAACTGGCAGGAAGCGCTGTATCGCACCGCGCCTATGCAAAACCATAATGTAGCTGTTACCGGTGGCGATGCCCGTACCAGGTATTATTTATCGGCCACCTATTTTTCGCAGGAAGGTATCGCTTTAGGTTCTGATTTTGACAGGACTTCCATTAAGGTAAATATCGATAACAAAACAACCGACTGGCTAAAGATTGGCATTAGCTTAGAGCTGGCTCATGTGTCAGAAGACGTGGGCACTACCAACACCGGTGTAATTTTACAGGCATTAAACCAAACACCCGATGTTGCGGTTAAAAATCCTGATGGAACATGGGGCGGCAATGATCCGAATATTTATGGGGCCTATGGCGCAAATCCGTTCGCGCTGGCATCTATTGTGACGGATCATAAAAGCAGGTACCAGGGCATTGGCAACGCCTATGCCGAAATTCAGTTTACCAAGGATTTGAGTTTGCGTAACGAGGTGTCGGGTAATTTTGATTTTGCCACCGAAGACTATTTCGACCCTACTTATGTGATGGGCGCATACACACATACGTCCAATTCAGGTACCACCACCAGCGGGCAAAATTTTTATAATTCAATAACCAACTACCTCAATTACTCGCACACCTTTGCCAAGAAATATTTTGTGAGCGCAACATTAGGGCACGAGGCACAGGTGCTTAACAGTTCATCGGTATCGGCCACCCGTACCAATTTTGCCAGTAATGACGTGACCACCATAAGCAGCGGCGACCCAACCACGGCTACCAACACCGGTGTGAAAACTGATGGTGCACTGGAGGCTTATTTTGCAAGGGCAAATTTTACTTATAATGATAAATACCTGCTAACCGGCACCATACGCCGGGACGGTTCTTCTAAATTCGGCCCGGCCAACAGGTGGAACACCTCATATTCCGGCGCATTTGCATGGAAGATCATTAATGAGGATTTTATGAAAAGCATAAAAGGCATTAACGACCTGAAACTTAGGCTGGGTTACGGTTTGGTTAATAACCAAAACATTAACGAGTATGCCTATGGTTCAACTTTAAGCACAGTAGCAACCGGTTTATCGGGTAATTCGCAGTTAACAGCAACAGAAGGTAATCCGAATGTAAAATGGGAGACCTCAACATCGTATAACCTGGGCCTGGATGCAAGCATATTGAACAGCAGGATACAGTTTACAGCCGATGCTTATTACAAAAAAACAAATAATCTTTTACTGGCGCTTACGCTGCCATATTATTCAGGAACCTATCCTAATGGGGGTTACTCACCCGGTGCAATTCAATCGCCTTTTGTTAACATCGGCGCAGTAAGCAACAAAGGGTTTGAATTTTCATTATCAACCTATAATATCAAATCAACAAGTTTTAACTGGAGGACAACTATCAATTTCTCTCGCAATATCAACAAAGTACTTGCTTTGGATCCGGGTACACCGGCCATTTACGGCACGTACACCAAAACGGTTGTAGGCGGTTCTATAGGGGAGTTTTATGGGTATCAAACATTAGGCATTTATAAAGATGCCGCCGATTTTAAAAAATACCCGGCAGTATGGCAAAATGGCAGTGGCCCTATACCTGTTACCCCGGGATCCGGAGGGGTTTGGGTAGGCGATGTTATTTTTAAGGATAACAACAAGGATGGAAAGATAGATGCCAATGACGAAACCGATTTAGGCTCGCCCTTACCTAAATTTCAATATGGCATAAACAATACCTTCAGCTATAAACAATTTGACCTGACCGTATTTATGACCGGCGACTATGGTAATAAGATATTCGACCAGGTATTAGTAAATGGCGATGACCCCAATCAAAATTTTGGTTATTTCCCTGCTGTTCTGAATTATGCACGGATCGGATTGATAAACGCTGCAGGTTCCTCAACAGATATTAATAATGTATATATTACTAATCCGGGCACTAACATTACCAGGATAAGCCAAAGTAGCGGCGACCAGAATACTATATTTTCCGACAGATATATTCAAAACGGATCGTTCCTGAAATGTAAGAGCATTGCTTTAGGCTACAATTTTAATAAGGATCTGATAGCCAAATTGCATATAGCCTCATTGAGGGTATATGCCAATGTTACCAATGTATTTACCATCACAAAATATAAAGGCTACGACCCGGAGATCGGTTCGTGGAACCCGTTAGCGGCTGGTATCGATAATGGTTATTATGCGCAGCCACGTGTTATTTCAATGGGTGCCGATATATCTCTTAAATAAAAAAAATTTACGAATATGAAACTGATTAAAATAAACATTTTCCTATTGCTTATCGCTATTGCGGTGGGCAGTTGTAAAAAAGATTTTCTGAACAGGCCGCCGCTGACCGGGATCACAACCGATAACTTTTATAAAAGCGCATCGGACCTGCGCCTTGCAACGGCAGCCATTTATGCCCAACCCTGGTTTAACTGGAATAATTTTCCGTTACTTGGCGTTGGCGACATTATGAGCGGCAACATGTTGCAGCCTTATAATTCAGACCTGGTGCAGTTCACAACTTTCTCTATCACCAGTAATAATTCCTACGTAACACAAGCCTGGACGGGTTTTTACGATATTGTAGCGCATTGTAACGTCAACATTAAGGCCATTAATACAAAGGTGCCGGATAGCGTATCTGTCAAAAGTAAAAATGGTGCGCTTGGCGAACTGCGGTTTTTGCGCGCCACAGCTTATTTTTACCTGGTACAGCTATGGGGGGCGGTACCTATTATTGAGGATAACGATAAACTGATAGCCAACCCTTTAGTACCCCGCAATAAAACTACAGATGTTTATAAATTCATTATAAACGATCTTCGCTTCGCGGCCACCAATTTACCCGCTTCCGATCAGCCAGGGCGTGTTACAACATGGTCGGCACAGGGAATGCTGGCAAAAGTATACCTTACCAGGGCGGGCTTGGGGCAAAACCTGACCCGGAACCAAACCGACCTGGATAGTGCGGCTTATTTCGCAGGCAAAGTGTGTAATACAAGCGGTTTAACACTGCTGTCAAGTTATTATAACCTTTTCAGAACACAGTATAATGATAACTCCGAATCGCTTTTCGCGTTTCAATGGGCGCCGGGTGTAGGTTATGGCAACGGGAACGACATAGAAGCACAGTTTGCACCAAGCAGCGCTTTGGTGACCGGCGGCGGCGGCTGGGGTGGCGCTATCGGCCCGACTATCGACCTTGCCAACTTATATGTTCCCGCAGATTCTATACGCCGCAAAGCCACCTACATGCTTACCGGCGATTATTATCCTGAACTGGATGCAGCCAATGGCGGTTATACTGCAACTGGGCCTAATGTTAAAAAACACATTGTAGGCACCGCTGCCGACAATAATGCGCCGACCATGGATCTTTGGTCGTCTATAGAGCATAATACGGTATTGAGGCTGGCCGATGTATACCTGGTATATGCCGAAGCTTTAATGGGTAACAACAGCTCAACAAGCAATGCGCAGGCTTTGCAATATTTTAATGCAGTGCGCATAAGGGCCGGTGTTCCGGCTGTAACCAGCATTACAACGCAATCATTAATGACGGAACGACGGATAGAGCTGGCTTTTGAAGGGCAGTATTGGTTCGACCTGGTCAGGCTCTCATATTATAACCCGCAGGCGGCTATCTCGTCTATAAATGGCCAGCAAAGAAATCAGTTTACGTATGATCCGAGTACGGGGATAAAAACTGTTACGCCAAGCGGCCTGGTCATCACCCCGGCAACGGCCGCGACATTTACTTTGCCCATACCGGCAAATGACCAAACAGCCGATCCTTTACTGTTACAGCCGCCTGTAGCTTATTATAAATAGAAAATATCTGATTAAATAAATCTAAAAATCATGAAAATACTTCTTAAAAGATTTAGCAACTATTTTTTACTAATGTTGCTTGCGGCAGGCGCCTTTTTACAACAAGGTTGTAAAAAGGATTCATCATCGTCTACCGGTACGCCGGTAATTACGGGCATACGTAATTACGTAGCTCATCCGGGCGATTCGGTGTTAAAGAGTGTGGGTACAGGCCTGTGGGTGGTTGTTTCCGGACATAATCTAAAAGGCGCGCTGCAAATTAATTTTGATGGCGTTGCCGCTTCGTTTAATGATGCCTGGTTCTCTGATACCAGCGCCATTGTGCTGATACCCTCGGTTATTGCCTTCCCGTCGGTACCGGCAAAACAATTGAATACCATACAATACATAACTACACATGGCCAAACCACGTTTAGTTTTCCTATTGTTGCGCCCGCACCCCAAATCACCAGTATCTCTGATGAAGATGCGCCGGTCGGCGATTCGGTTAAAATTTATGGCTTTAATTTCTTCTTTATCAAAAGCGTAACTTTTGGCGGCAAGGCAATTACCAGCTACACCTCGGCGAACGATGGTACGTCAATCACGCTGGCGGTACCATCAGGTATACCACAAACCGGCGGCCTGGTATCAGTTACTACAAATTCGGGTTCTGCTGCTACAGTTTATAATGTTGAGGACTTTGTAGATGGCGTTTTTCAAAATTGGGATAGTATAAACGGATACCCATGGGGGTCGAATACAGAAAACAGCCCTACTGATTTCCCCGGCAATACCGGCTATTATAACGTAATAACTGCAACTAACCTTAGCGGAAACGACTTCGCCTGGTACAATGGCGGGCGTGGAGTAAACATGAATGCCAGCCAATGGGTACCTACCGCAGCTATCGACAGCAGTTTATCCAGCTATGCTGTAAAATTCGAAATATCGGTTCCTAAATCCACTCCGTGGAATACAGGTTCTATTTACGTAGCCGTAAATTATAGCTTCACTTATATAGCGCTCTACAGGCCGTATTTAAACAGCGCAGGTAAAGTAACGCCATTCAGTACAACAGGTTGGGTAACCGTTACCGTTCCATTATCAAACTTTTTAACCAATAATGGTACCGGCACACCGCCGGCCTCTATTTCAGATTTATTAGGCGCCAGCGGAAATAACGGCATGAATATCTGGTACATCAATGACAGTTCAAATTCAGTTGCGGCCTTTACGGCGGCAGTAGACAATATAAGGGTAGTGAAAATTAAATAAGGAAGTCTTAAATTGGTTATAGCATGCCATGGGCCCTTTAATTAGGGCCCTGGCATTTTTTCTTAGCCAGCCTCACTATTACATAAATATAAAAATACACCCCCATGACACCCACCCTGCCTAAGAAATACTTGATATTATGTTTGTTTGTTTTGGCAGCATGCAAAAAAGCAAGTACCCCGGCCCAGCCTGTTACAACAGACACTACTGCTACCACGACCATAACGCCCCAAAAAGATCCCGTAACTGCCAAATCTGCCGGTTTCTTCCTGGATGACTGGGTAGCAAAAACTTTTGCCACACCCGCTTACATTGATACCACAAAACCTTCGGGGACAGCGACGGTCACTATCAATATCGATTATAGCAATGTCATTACAAAGGTCTCCAAATACTTATTCGGTAATAACACCAACCCATATATGGGTCAACTGGTTACCGAGCCGATTTTGATCAACGATATAAAGACTTTATCGCCAAACGTATTACGTTTTCCGGGCGGTAATATTTCCAGCGTTTATTTTTGGAATGGGCAGATACCTGCCGATGCACCCGCAAATTTGTATGATACAAACGGAAATGTTGTTCCTGCAAGCTATTGGCTGGGCAACAATACGGCAAGCTGGACGCTGTCTTTAGATAACTACTACAGCGCGCTGCAGCAAACCAACAGCACAGGTATTATCACCGTAAATTATGGCTATGCCCGCTATGGTACAAGTACACACCCTGACCAGGTTGCGGCCCACCTGGCTGCCGACTGGGTACGCTACGATCATGGACGGACTAAATATTGGGAAATTGGCAACGAGAGCGGCGGCCCCTGGCAAGCCGGTTATCAAATAGATCTTTCGCAAAATAAAGATGGCCAGCCTAAAATTATTACCGGGGCATTATATGGTACGCATTTTAAGGTTTTTGCGGATTCAATGCGTAATGCGGCGAAACAAACAGGCGCCCAAATAGAAATTGGTGCGCAGATCACTAATCCTGTTTCTTATAACTCAGCTGACCTCGCGTGGAATTCAGGCCTGTTTGCATCCGCCGGTAATTACCCGGATTTTTTTATTGTGCATGATTATTATACCGGTTCGGACAATGAAACCGCCGCCGCTGTCCTTGCCACGCCTGTAACTGAATCACAAGCCATCATGACCTGGGTGAACAAATCAGAACAACAAGGCGGCGTTGACGCAAAGCCAATAGCGCTTACCGAATGGAATATATTCGCATCAGGTTCAGATCAAATGGTATCAAACATAGCGGGCATGCATGCCACTATGGTTCTGGGCGAATTGTTAAAGAATAGCTTTGGCATGGCCAGCCGCTGGGACCTGGCAAACGGCTGGAATGGCGGCGATGACCAGGGTATATTTAGCCTGGGTGACGAACCGGACAACACCACTAAATGGAATCCTCGTCCGGCGTTTTATCACATGTATTATTTCCAAAAATACTTTGGCGACCGCATGGTTAGCTCCACTGTATCCGGTAGTACGGATGTTTTCAGCTATGCATCTTCATTCAGTTCCGGCCAGGCCGGGGTTGTATTGGTTAATAGGGGCTTGTCATCGCAAGTGGTAAGCGTGGGCATTCAGAACTTTGCCGCAGGTACACGTTACTATTATTACGTCCTGGTCGGCGGCACGGATAATGGCGAATTTTCGCGCAAAGTTTATATTAATGGCGTGGGGCCTTCGTTAGCCTCGGGAGGGCCGTCCAACTATGCTCAGGTCTATGCCAAAGCGGCTCTTATCCAGGGCGGTATAAAGGTAGCAATGCCACCCAGGTCAGTTATATTTTTAGTTGCCGAGGGCAAATAATATCTGGTTTCAATGTTTTGAAGTATTATGAAACCTTGCCCAACTTAAAAAACCGTTAATAGTTTTAGTCCATCAATAAGTTATATGAGAATAAAAGAGATAAATTTTTTAATAGTATTTGCAGCGGCAATTTTCGTATCCGCGAACGTTTTCGCACAAAATAAAAATGAAGCAGCGTTGCAGGGTAAAATCAGCGCCGTCATTAAAAAGATGACGCTTGAGGAAAAGATCGGTATGCTGCATGGCAACGCTTTATTTTCCTCCGGCGGCGTAAAGCGTTTGGGCATACCCGAACTCACCTGCGATGACGGGCCATTGGGTGTGCGTGAAGAAATAAAGCGCTTTGACTGGAATTCGGCGAACTGGACAACCGACTCGGCAACCTTCCTTCCAAACGGCTCGGCAATCGCAGCTACCTGGAATCCTGCAATGGCCCATCAATACGGGGTGGTGTTAGGGCAGGAGGCAAATGCCCGTAAAAAAATAGTAATGTTGGCGCCGGCATTTAATATCTGCAGAATGCCGCTTAATGGCCGCACCTATGAATATTATTCCGAAGATCCTTGGTTAAACGGCCAATTGGCCATACAGGCTGTTAAGGGTATTCAAAGCCAGCACGTAGCGGCATGCATCAAGCACTTCGCGGCCAATAACCAGGAGATTAACCGGAATAGCATTAACGAAACCATTGATGAACGCGCCCTGCGTGAAATTTATTTCCCCGCCTTTAAGGCAGCCATACAACAGGGTAATGCCTATACCATCATGTCGGCTTATAATAAAGTGAATGGTTACTGGTGTTCTGAAAATGACTTTTTACTCAATAAAGTTTTAAAAAAGGAATGGGGTTTTAAAGGTGCGGTAATATCTGATTGGGGCGGCGTACATCACACTGTTGAAGCAGCCAACAATGGCCTGGATATCGAAATGGGGACAAGCGGCCCATATAACCAATGGTATTTTGCCGATCCGTTGCTTGCCGCTGTTAAAGCAGGCCAGGTTTCGGAAAAAACGATTGATGATAAAGTAAGGCGGATATTGTGGGTAATATACCATACTTCGATAAGTACAGAGCATCCGCAAGGCTCTATTGCAACTGCTGCTCACGGAAAAGCTGCTTATGATATCGCATCGGAATCGATAGTGTTGTTAAAAAATGATGCACATCTGTTACCGTTAAAATCCAATGTGAAAAGCATAGCTGTTATTGGTGATAATGCAACACGCACTTTTGCTTCGGGCGGTTACGGTGCCGGCGTAAAAGCAAAGCATGAGGTTACAGCGCTGGCAGGCATAAGATCGCGGTTTGGGCAAACTGCCGATATCAAATTTGCACAAGGCTACAGGGCCAACTATCTGGCGAGTAGTACTGATGAACAAAATGCAGGTTACGATAAACCCGACCAGGCGCTGATAGACCAAGCCGTTGCCCTTGCAAAAACAACTGACGTTGCCATTTTGTGTATCGGTTCTAATCGCGAATACGAAAGCGAGGGCCATGACCGCAAAACGCTTGCACTTCCCTTTGGCGAGCAGGTGCTGGTTAATGCGGTTAGCGCTGTTAACCCCAATACCATTATAGTAGTTATGGCTGGAGCGCCGTATGACCTCAATGAGATCGAAAAATCAAGCCACGCCATCGTTTGGTCATGGTTCAATGGGTCTGAGGCAGGTGATGCGCTGGCCGACGTACTCAAGGGGGTTGTAAACCCATCAGGTAAAATGCCGTTCACATTCCCTGTTTCATTAAACGATTCTCCTGCATTTGCCTTAAACAGCTATCCGGGTGAAAAACTGAACACAACTTATAAAGAAGGCATACTGGTTGGCTACCGCTG
>JABDAU010000046.1 GCA_013289045.1 Bacteroidota bacterium
TTACCCAGCTTGAGGCATTTGGCCACAAAAAGATAGTGTTTTGCAACGACCCGGATACCGGGCTCAAAGCTATCATCACTATTCATGATACCACGCTCGGCCCGGCATTGGGTGGTGCGCGTTTATGGCCTTTCAGAAGCGAGGAAGATGCATTGAACGATGCATTGCGTTTATCAAAAGCCATGACTTACAAGGCATCCATCACCGGGCTTAACCTGGGCGGCGGCAGCGCTGTTATCATCGGCGATCAATCTAAAAAAACCGAGCCTTTGCTGCGCAAGTTCGGGCAGTTCATTAAAAACCTTAATGGCGAGTTCATCGTAGCCGAGGATGTGGGCACTAACCCGCGCGATATGGAATACATCCGCATGGAAACGCAGCATGTAACAGGCGTACCCGAAAGCATAGGCGGCAGCGGCGACCCTACTCCGGTTGCAGCGCAGGGTGTTTTTATGGGGATAAAGGCGGCTGTAAAAGAGCTTTACGGCAATGACAACCTTACCGGTAAATCAGTGATCGTACAGGGCGTGGGCCATGTGGGCGAGAACCTGGTGAAGTTACTTCGTGATGAAAAAGCAATGGTTTATGCCAGCGATATTAATGAAGAGCGTGCAGGCCAGGTAGCCAAAAAATATGGTGCACAAATGGTTGCCAATAACAGTATCTTTGATATCGATGCGGATATATATTCGCCATGTGCTTTGGGCGCTACGGTGAATACACAAACCATCAATAAATTAAAATGCGCCATCATTGCCGGATCGGCAAATAACCAGCTGGAAGATGAGCAGGTGCACGGCCAGATGCTGCTTGACAAAGGCATACTATTTGCGCCGGATTACGTTATTAATGCCGGCGGGTTGATCAATTGCTATTCGGAGCTGATGGGTTTTAGTAAAAAACGTACCATACAGTTAACAGAAAACATTTACAATGCAACGCGCAACATATTAAAGTTGTCTAAGTTGGAAAATATTTCATCTATAGAGGC
Organism: Bacteroidota bacterium; assembly: GCA_013289045.1. Classification (GTDB taxonomy): domain Bacteria; phylum Bacteroidota; class Bacteroidia; order Sphingobacteriales; family Sphingobacteriaceae; genus Mucilaginibacter. The sequence continues at coordinate 992 of JABDAU010000046.1, forward strand.
AGCAAACAAAATTGCCGAAAAACGTATTTCAGATATTAGAAAAATCAAGTCGTCATACTAATCTTAATCATAATTAACCATCCGCCTGGCGGGTCACAAATTCGTTCTTACAAATGTTAAACAGAAGGCACCTTAGGGTAAAAGTATTACAGGCATTGTATGCTTATCATCAAACACACAGCGACGTCAAAACGCAGGAGAAAAATCTGCTGCAAAATATTGACAGGGTATACGAAATGTATATCTGGATGCTCTCATTAATTTCGGAAGTTGTTGCTTACGCAGATGCCGACGCGACAGAACGTGCGCAAAAGCATTTACCGACCGCGGAGGACCTTAATCCCGACCTGAAAATTCTCACCAATCGTTTTTACACATCGCTCCAAAAAAATAAAGAATATTTAGCTGCCCTTAAAAAGTATAAGATAGAATGGAGCTTTGAGCCTGAACTGGTTAAAACCTTGTTCAAAACGCTAAAAAGCTCGCCTGAATATACCGAATACCTTAAAAAGACAGGCGATACCATCCAAACGGATAAGGATATTATCAAGTTTATATTTAAAAAGGTAATTTTGAAATCGTCATTAGCCGAGCAGGTTTTTGAGGATATGTTCATTTTCTGGCCGGTGGATAAGGATGTGCTGCAGGCGCTGATAGCCAAAACGTTTAAGAATTTTGCTTATGACGAGCCTGAGAAAAACAACCTGGCGGAAGTGACCGGGAACTGGGAAGAGGACAGGGAATTTATCATCAACCTGCTGCATGAAAACATCAGGCATGATAAGGAGTACCAGGAAATGATAAACGCCAAAACGCAGAACTGGGAGCCGGATCGTATAGCCATGATGGATACCCTGCTGATGAAAATGGCCATTACCGAGTTCCTCAATTTTTCGTCGGTGCCGGTTAAGGTGACGATAAACGAGTACCTGGAGATCTCGAAGGAATTCAGCACGCCGAAAAGTAACTCGTTTTTGAATGGGATACTGGATAAAATTTTGATCGAACTGAAGGAACAAAATAAAATAAAGAAGACCGGAAGAGGTTTAATAGAATAAACATGAAGAAGATATTGTTATTGCTGGCTGTTTCGGGCATATTTTTTTCAGCCTGTCATTCAAATAATGCACCTGCCGGTAAGGCCGATTCAACCGCGGGACCGGTAATGCCTAACGGACCGAAATTCAAATTCGAGAACGATACGCACGATTTTGGCAAAATAAAAGCAGGCGATAAGGTGACTTACAAATACAACTTTGTAAATATTGGTAAATCACCGCTTATTATCACCAACGCCACTGCAACCTGCGGCTGTACACAACCCGAATGGCCTAAAACGCCTGTAAAACCAGGCGAGGGCGGCCAGATCGTTGTTACTTACAACAGCACCGGCCATTCCGGCTTGCAGGATAAAATGATAACTATTACCGCCAATACAGATCCGGCACAAAATACCTTGCATTTGGTTGGCGAGGTGACTAAGTAATTCAAGCAATTAATTAATTTAACTATATAAATAAAACAGAGAAAAATGGGTAATATTAATCCACAATTGATAATGCTTCCGCTGATCGTAGTCGTATTTTACTTCTTTATGATCCGCCCGCAGGTTAAAAAACAAAAAGACCAAAAGAAATTTGCAGAAGACCTGAAAAAAGGTGATAAAGTGGTACTAACATCAGGCGCACATGGCAGGATAGTAGAAGTTGCTGATACAACCATCGTAATTGAAGGCGAAAGCGGCCACAAAACACGTTACGAAAAATCGGCCATCTCGCTGGAATCGACCAAAGCATTGAACGCACCAGCAAAAGCATAATTTAAGGTTAAGGGCGAAAGGTTAAAGGTAAAAGGCTTTTTTCGACCTTTAATTTATAATTCAACTTTAAATATATCGTTAAGGTAAAAGCAAAGTGTTAAGAGGATAAAACCTTTTACCTTTAAGCTTTTACCTTTCGCCTTTAAAAAAAATGGCGCTCATAAAATTATCAGACGGTGAACGCAGGCGGTTATCGGCATTTTTTACATGCCTGGTGCTGGCGGCTTTTGCATGGCTGATAACGGCGCTCTCAAATCCGTACAACTACACCGTAAGGCGTGCTGTAACCTACAAAAATACGCCGCAAAAACGCGCTTTTCACTCCTTACAGGCCGATAGCCTCAATATCACAATTTCGGGTACCGGCTGGCAAATGCTTTTCTCGCGGATGAACGACCATGATACCACTGTAACAATAGATCTGCAGTCGCTGGAGAAAGAGAATTATGTTGTGCCGGCTTTGCAGTTAAAACAGATACCGGACAAAGATGCGCCTCACAATGTGATAAGCATATTACCGGATACACTGTATTTTGATTTCTCCGACCGTGCCGTAAAACGTGTACCTGTTCGGCTGGTATCAAATATCACGTATCAAAACCAGTTCGCTCAATCGAACAACGCACATATAAGCCCCGCATATGTAACCATTACCGGCCCGAGCAGTCGCATCAGCAAGATCGATTATTGGAATACCGATACACTCAAATCAACCAGTGCGAACGAAACTATACGAACTAACATCGGCCTGCAACCGGGAGAAGGCAATATGGCCATGTACCCTAAATCGGTTAGTGTAGTGGTACCTGTAGATGAGTTTACAGAAAAGACACTGCAAATCCCCGTTAAGCTGATAAATAATAATGAACTATATAATGTAAAGGTGTTTCCGCAGAAAGTTAAAGTAACATTTATTACTTCACTGAAACGATATGCAGAGACCGATGAGAATTTTTTCGAAGCAGAATCAGACCTTGGGCTGTGGAAGCAAAAGGATTACAGCACATTGCCGGTAACACTAACCCGCGTGCCGCCGTTCTGCCGGATTGTAAGCATCGAGCCGCAAAATATTGACTTCATCATCCGTAAATAATGCTTAAAGTAGGTATAACAGGCAATATTGGCAGTGGCAAAACCACAGTAAGCCGCATATTTGAAGTGCTGGGTATCCCGGTATTTTACGCAGATACGGCAGCGAAAGATGTGATGGTGAAAGACCAGATCCTGATAGATGCCATTAAAAAGGCTTTTGGCGATAGATCTTATTTTGACGATGGTTCGCTTAACCGTAAACACATTGCTGAGATCGTATTTAATGATGAGAAGGAGCTGGCTATTTTAAATTCGATAGTGCATCCTGCCGTTTTCCGGTCATTTGATAGCTGGGTGAAGCAGCATGAGGACGCGCCCTACGTACTAAAGGAGGCCGCATTACTTTTTGAAAGCGATTCATACAAAATGTGCGATAAAACCATTATGGTGACCGCCCCGCTGCAAATGCGTATAAAGCGCGTGTCGGCACGCGACGGCTTAACCGAAGCTGAGATCATGAACCGGGAATCAAAGCAATTTACAGAAGATAAAAAGGTGAGTCTGGCGGATTATGTGATCAGAAATGATAACAGTGAATTTGTGATACCGCAGGTGCTGAAGTTGCACGAGGAGTTCATGGTTCATAGTTCATAGTAGAAGTGTGGGGCTTTGTATCAGTGAAATCAATAAATCAGAATCAGAATCAGAATTTACAGAATTTTTGAATTAGCTGAATGACGAAGCCCTCACGAACACCTGGAAAAAAATTCTGTAAATTCATCAATTCAGTGAATTATGATTCAGAATTGCGTTAGGGATAGCAGCGGATACCGGCCACTTCGAGGGCCTCAGTGCAGGCCGTGATTAAGGCTTGCGCAGTATGAGCGGATAGCCCGACCGCTGATAAGCGGCAACGCCCAATTTTAAAGTTTAATGAACATCAAAGAAGATTTCCTCACCATAACCCCCAAAGGCCTGTACTGCAAATACGGTGATTTTTATATCGACCCTGCAGAGCCGGTAACCATGGCGGTGATCTCCCACGCACATGCCGATCATGCTGTAAGCGGTAACGAAAATGTTTATTGCACCGAAGCAACTGCGGCTTTTATGCAGTTGCGCTATGCTAAAAATGCGGCTAAGGTATTTAACATAGCAGCATATCATACACCTTTTACTATTGGCGGGGTGAAGATCACTTTCATTTCCGCCGGGCACATGCTGGGCTCTGCACAAGTATTGATGGAATACGATGGTGTTCAATACTTATACACAGGTGATTACAAGTTGCAGCCCGATGAAACATGCGAGCCGATAGATTGGATAAAGGCCGATGTGCTGATAACCGAGAGTACTTTTGCTGATCCTGCTATATTACATCCCGATCCGGTAGAAGAAATAAAAAAACTGAACGACATTAGGCTGAATATTATGCTTGGCGCATATGGCCTGGGTAAAAGCCAGCGGTTGATCAGGCTCATTAATCAACACGCCCCGGAGAAAAAAGTGCTGGTGCATCACCGCATTATGCCCATTAACGCGGTTTATGAGAAGATGGGTTATTCGCCCGGCAAATATGAGCTATACAGCCGTAAGCTGATGAAGGAGCAGGGCGGATACGTATACATTGTGCCGCCGTTTACGTTTGACTCCTACATTAATGCGAAAGGGGTGAAGCGCTTGTTCGCATCGGGCTGGAAAAACCTGCAGGTGAACCAGAATGATACGCTATACATATCCGACCATGTGGATTGGAACGATATCCTGCAATCCATTGAGCGGATCGGGCCCAAACAGGTTTGGACGCTGCATGGTAACGGCGCGCATTTGAAAAAACACTTCGGCGATGATATTTTTGTGAAAATACTTAACTGATGCTGGTTGAAGGGATAGATTACTACATAAACGAGGACGGAAACTTTGTTTTCACGGCGAAATATCACCTGGAACGAGGTTTTTGCTGCAAAAATAAGTGCCTGCATTGCCCCTGGAACTACGGAAAGCCCAAACAAAACGAGCAAATTAAAAAATAAATAGAGATATTTGCAGTTGACCATGCGAATTGAAGACGAAATAAAGAGCAATAAATTTGAGGATAACTATCAAAAAGTTGTCATCAATGTTTCGTATACGTCTGGCTGGTTGAACAATTTGTTGCGGCCTGAGTTTGAAAAGTTTAACCTTACGCAGCAGCAGTTCAATATTTTACGCATTCTTCGCGGACAGTACCCTAAACCGGCCACAGTAAACCTGCTCAAAGAGCGTATGATAGATAAAATGTCTGACGCCTCACGTATTGTAGACAGGCTGATCCAAAAGGGGCTGGTATCACGTTGCACCAATAAATCGGATAGGAGAGCAGTTGACATCCGCATCAGCGAAGAAGGGCTGAGTGTGCTATCGAAAATGGATGTCGAGATGCGCTCAAAGGAATACCTCAGAAATAACCTTACCGAAGCCGAAGCTGCGCAATTGAGTGATCTGCTGGATAAGTTGAGGGGGTAAATTTCCAATCCGTCATCCCGAACTTGTTTCGGGATCCCATCACACAGGTAAGCGTTATGCATACGACCCGCCGGGTTGATGAGGTGCCGAAACAAGTTCGGCATGACGGTTTTATAATTATTCCTTCTTCAAAATCATCTTATAATGCCTGATCCCTGCTTCTTCAAACTCGGGCCCTGTTTTCTCGAAGTGGAATTTCTCGTATAAGCCAACTGCCTGTATTTGTGCGTGGAGATAAATATAATCCGCTTTCGGAGGCAGATCAGCCAAAACAGCCTTTACCAATTCCTGACCGACACCGAGGCCGCGGAATTCCTGTAGTACAGCAAAGCGTTCCAGCTTATAGCCTTTATCTGTTTTGCGCCAGCGTGATGCGCCTGCGGGAATGCCGTCAACAGTAGCCAGGAAATGGTTCGATTCTTCTTCAAATTCCCATTCCAGCTCGGGAGGGCAATTTTGTTCGCCTACAAATACTACGCGTCTGATGGCAAATACTTTTTGCAGATTTTCGTCGTCACTAACTTTTTTTACCTGGATCTTTTTGTTCCCTTGACTTTGCATAATGCGATTTTGAGCGGTACGAAGATAATTTTAAATTATGATTTTCCGCCGCTGCATCTATAGAATGTGTGCAGGTAATGTCGTCTTCCTTTTCGGCAAGATCTGAAAGTTCTTCATAAAATTTATGCAGTTGGTCAAGCTCTGCTTCATTAAGGTCTTCGAGGTCGACCATGCGGTTACTTGCGCCCTGGTGAGAAGCAAGCAGCTCATTGAGTTTTAAATGAATGGCCTTTGAATCCTTGTTTTGGGTCTTCTGGATCAGGAATACCATCAGGAAGGTAACAATGGTAGTGCCGGTGTTGATCACCAGTTGCCAGGTATCGGAATATTTAAACACTGGGCCGGTAACTCCCCAAACGATGATGGTAACTATTGCAATGATGAATGCAGCAGAGCTGCCGGTAGCGTTGGTAGCCCAATTCGCGAATTTTTCGAAGGCGTTTTTTTTCTTTTTGTCCATTATATGGTTGATGTATAGCCAAATAACACGAATTGCACGAATTAGTTCGAATTGCCGCTATAAAAAAACACGAATTTCTCGAACGGATAATTCCTGATTCGTGAAATTCGTGTCTAATTAATTCGTGAAACTTCGTGCTTATTACAGCTTGCTGTTTACATCTAAACAGTTCAGATCTGCAAATGCCTGGGTTAGCCTTTTAACAAAAGTGTCTTCGCCTTTACGCAGCCAAACGCGCGGATCGTAGTATTTTTTGTTTGGAGAATCTGCACCTTCAGGGTTGCCGATCTGGCTCTGAAGATAACCTTCTTTTGAAATGTAGTAATCTTTAATACCTTCCCAGAAAGCCCATTGCATATCGGTATCGATGTTCATTTTGATGGCGCCATATGAGATCGCCTCGCGGATTTCTTCCTGGCTTGAGCCGGAACCGCCGTGGAATACGAAGTTGATCGGTTTTTCGGCAGCGAGATTGTGTTTCTTCCTCAAATATTCCTGTGAATTGTGCAGGATAACAGGCTGTAATTTTACGTTGCCTGGTTTGTAAACACCGTGTACGTTACCAAAAGCAGCTGCAACGGTAAAGCGATGGCTAACTTTTGAAAGGTGCTCGTATGAGTAAGCCACATCTTCAGGCTGGGTATATAAACGTGAGCTGTCAACGTCAGAGTTGTCTACGCCGTCTTCTTCGCCGCCTGTTACGCCTAATTCTATTTCCAGTGTCATGCCCATTTTGGCCATGCGCTCTAAATATTTAGCGGATATTTCGATGTTTTCTTCGATAGGTTCTTCAGAAAGATCAAGCATGTGCGATGAGAACAGTGGCTTGCCGGTTTCAGCAAAGAACTTTTCGCCATGATCTAACAAACCATCTATCCATGGCAATAATTTTTTTGCAGCATGGTCGGTATGCAGTATAACTGCAATGCCATAGTGCTCAGCCAGTAAATGAACATGCTTAGCGGCAGATACTGCACCAAGAATGCAGGCCAGCAGTTTTGAATTATCAAGCGATTTGCCGGCATAAAACTGCGCACCGCCGTGTGATAATTGAATAATAACAGGTGACTTAACGGCAGCTGCCGTTTCCATTACTGCATTTATTGAGTTGGTGCCGATAACATTTACAGCAGGAAGGGCAAACTGGTGTTTTTTAGCTGCCTCGAAGAGCTCCTGCACCTGTTCGCCGTGCAGTACGCCTTTGTAATTTTTTAAATCCATTACTTTTGTTCAGTATATGGGAGCCGAAGATATTAATTTTTTAGATATGAGATGTGAGAATTGAGAATTGAGATGGAATTTTTGATAAAAACTATGTGTTTTATAGAAATTGGCGCACGGTTGATACGGGAGTAAATGGATTTACTAATTATAATGTCTCATATCTCAAATCTCATTTCTCACATCTCAATAAATTTTTCGTTTCTTTGCATTTAATTGAAAGAGTCAGATAACGATATGCCTTGGTTTAAACGCGAGTCGAAAGGAATAATTACGACCACTGAAGAGAAGAAGGAAGCGCCGGATGGTATCTGGAACAAGTGTCCTGAATGTAAGAAACCATTACACTATTCAGAACAGGTCGAAAATCAGTACGTTTGTCATTACTGCGGTCATCACTTACGCATCGGCTCAAAAGAATACTTCTCCATACTATTTGATAATAACGAGTTTACCGAACTCGACGCAAATCTCACATCAGGCGACCCACTACACTTCGTAGATACCAAAAAATATATCGACAGGGTAAAAGAAACTACCAAAAAGACAGGTTTAAAAGACGCTATCCGCTCGGGAGTAGGTAAGATCGACGGGCATGACATCGTAATCGCCTGTATGGATTTCAACTTTATCGGCGGTTCGATGGGATCGGTCGTGGGCGAAAAAATTGCACGTTGTATCGATTACAGTATAAAAAATAAAGTGCCTTTCCTGATGATATCCAAATCAGGCGGCGCACGTATGATGGAAGCGGCTTTTTCGCTTATGCAGATGGCCAAAACATCGGCAAAACTGGCTTTGCTGTCACAGGCTAAAATACCTTATATTTCATTACTTACCGACCCGACAACGGGCGGGGTAACTGCTTCATATGCCATGTTGGGCGATATCAACATTGCTGAACCAGGCTCACTGATTGGCTTTGCGGGTCCACGTGTAATCAAGGAAACCATTAAAAAAGATCTGCCAAAAGGCTTCCAAACAGCAGAGTTCGTATTAGAGCATGGCTTCCTTGATTTTATTGTAGACAGAAGGGAAATGAAAGAAAAACTATCTTCCTTCCTGAAAATGATGGCTAACTAACGATCAGCCTGTTAATGTATCTGTTATAATTATTTTCGAATGGCACCGGTGTATAAACTTCAACACCAACCGGGTTTAATGAATATTGTAACTGTATAAGCAGCCTGTTATTATCCACCGGTAATTTTCCCTTGTGCAAACCATAAGTATCAACTATAAAAAAGGAGCCTTTAGGTTTACAAAATGTTACAACATTTTCCTTACCAAACGCATCTTCAACCTCCTGGTCGCTGTATCTCCGTATTTTAGTCAGTTTATTTGTTGCCGATGAGTTTTTTACATAAATATGCGGCCCATCGTTTAGCCCAACATTGGTAAGGTAAATAAATAACTTGCAAAATTTAAAATCATCAACATCACGGTGGAATAGCTGCGGGTTTTTAGCCTCGCTTTTGCCTGCCACAGACCACCACATATTTACATTACTTATGGTTGGTGTAGCCCCCAAGAAGCCTTTCACTATTCTTAATATAGCAGGGTCATTTGCTATACGTAGCACTGTTTGATTAACAACCACATCATTTCGCTTATAACTGGCTATATTGGTAGCCTCAGGTATATCTTTAAAAGCAAAATCGCCAATTCCTCTGTTATATGGATCATAAAGAGGTAATTCACTTGCATGATCAATAATATCTTGTATCAAACCCGGGGGAATTGGTTTCTCAAATTCTGTGTACCCTTTTGTTTTTAACTCATTAGTATGTAATGCTTCGTCTGTAATGGCCAAATTTGATTCACCTTCTATTTCTTCCTGGCCGATGGACCGGGCCCTTTTGGCGCTAATAAATTCCCGTAAGTTGTAATTTTTGACTTTTCTTTGCAGGTGAAATCCCAATAAACTGCTGTTCATTTTCATAGTTGTGATTGTTTAGTTAAATAATAAAGTTAGTAGGTTGCGTGCTTTAGGGAGCACATAATGTACGAGGGGTTAAGCTAAAATAGAGAAAAGACAAGTAAAAAGCAAATTAAATTTAACTTTTTTGAAATGATATATTTTAAGTTAACGCCTGGAAAAATTGCAGGTAATTCAATTAGTAATATTGTAATGTTAATAAATATTAATTTGTTAAACGAATCGCAGCGCTGATATTTTAGCTATAGATTTTGCTACTTTTAAAACTGCATAATTACTCGTCTTAGATTTTCCTGATGAAATATTTTTTTGCAACCTTGTTTTTGTTTAGCCTGTTGACAATTCAGGCACGTGCCCAGGCGCCTGGTTATTTATCTTTGCAGCACAAACGATGGGATGCATACTGGGTAACTTCGCATGCCGATGCAGGTAACACTTATGGCGTATATCATTTCAGGAAAAGTATTATACTGGCGGTAAAACCTGTATCATTTATTATCCATGTTTCTGCCGATAACCGCTACAAGCTGTATGTAAACGGAGCGCTGGTATCGCTTGGCCCGGCACGTGGCGATACTTATTACTGGAATTACGAAACGGTGGATATAGCGCCGTATCTTGCACCGGGTAAGAACGTTATCGCTGCAACTGTTTGGAACGATGCAGGATACCGCCCCGAAGCCCAGATCACATTGCGCACGGCCTTCATTGTTCAAGGGGACTCACTCGCCGAAGAAATTTTGAATACGGATACCAGCTGGCATTGCGTTCGCGACAAAGGTTATCAGCCGCTTACCGGCATCGGCTACAATACTTACTATGTGGCCGGCCCCGGCGAAATAGTGGATATGCATGATGCTGTAAAGAACTTTGCATCAATTGATCTGGATGATTCCAAATGGCCATCAGCGCAAATACTGGATCATGGTAAGCCAAAAGGTATGGCAGATGCGTTTGGCTGGATGCTGGTACCATCATCGATCCCACAAATGGAGCTGACGCCGCAGCGTATACAATTGCTGCGAAAAGCTGAAGGCATAAGCGTGCCGCCCGGCTTTCCGGCTGCAAAAACAGCAATTACTATTCCTGCCAATACTACGGTTAACCTCCTGCTCGATCAAACCTATCTTACCAGCGCATATGTTACCTTAAACTTCAGTAACGGAAAGGATGCCGGTATATCCATCGGCTATGCTGAAGCATTATTCGACAGCCTGAAGAAATACGGTCCGCGAAAAGCTAATCGTAATGATGTGGATGGGAAAGATTTTGCCGGTCGGAAGGATAGTCTTATTTCCGATGGCAGCACAGGCCAATCTTTTACAACACTTTACTGGCGAACCTATCGCTATGTACGCCTGCATATTCAAACTAAAAATGATCCGCTTACCCTAGATGATATTTACGGAACGTTTACGGGTTATCCCTTCAAGCAGAACGCTGTATTCAATACCAATGATGCTGAAATAAAGAAGATACTGGAAATAGGCTGGCGAACAGCAAGGCTCGACGCTATGGAAACCTATATGGATTGCCCGTATTACGAGCAGTTGCAATACGTGGGCGATACCCGTATACAGGCGCTTATTTCATACTACAACAGCGGCGACGACCGGCTGGCGCGTAATGCCATCAATTTGATGGATCATTCGCGTATTGCAGAGGGATTAACACTGAGCAGGCATCCATCATATAGTCCGCAGATCATTTCAACATTTTCTTTATGGTATATCGGCATGCTGCATGATTACTGGATGTACCGGCCCGACAGTGATTTTGTAAAAGATAAGCTGCAGGGAGTGAGGGATGTGCTCAATTTCTTCGATAAATACCAGCAGCCGGATGGCTCACTTAAAAATGTGCCTTATTGGACTTTTGCCGATTGGGTAAGCTGGAACTACGGTATGCCGCCTATCGGGAAAAACGGTAATTCATGCTTATTGGACCTGCAATTGCTATGGGCTTATCAGCAGGCAGCCGAAATGGAAGCGCGTTTAGGTATGCCAGAGTATGCTGCGATTTATCGTAAAAAGGCAACGCAATTAAAGCAAACTATCCAAAATAAATATTGGGTCGCGGCACGAATGTTATATGCCGATACGGAGGATAAAAGTTCATTTTCGCAACATGTCAATTCCCTGGCGATACTTACAGGTGTGGTTAGCGCAGCTGATATAAAAGCGGTTTGCAAAAACATACTGGCGGATACTTCGCTCATGCAATGCACCATCTATTTTAAATACTATATGCACCAGGCACTTATAAAAGGAGGATTGGGTAATGATTATGTGAGCTGGTTAGGCATCTGGCGCGACAATATAAAAATGGGGCTTACCACCTGGGCAGAAATATCGGACCTGGTACACAACCGATCCGATTGCCATGCCTGGGGCGCCAGTCCGAATATTGAATTTTACCGAACTGTATTGGGCATTGATAGCTATTCACCTGGTTTTAGTAAGATAAAAATAGAACCCCATCTTGGCGCCTTAACCAGCGCAGGCGGCGAGATACCTCATCCGGACGGAAAGGTAAAGGTTGTATATGTTGAGGAAGGCGGGAGATGGAAAATAAACATTAGCCTCCCGCTTAAAACATCCGGCGTATTAATATGGAAAGCTAAAAGATACCTGCTTAAAGCAGGCGAAAATTCTTTTATACTCTGATATTAAAATGCTGGTATAATATATTTACATACTTATATTTATGCAGTAGCTTAACCGAAAATTTGTTAACTTTAAAGAATTGTCAGCGCAACGTTTCTGTTACAAAACAATAACTTAAAGTTATAATCTTATATTAGGGTACACTTAAATCTACAAGCTATGCGAAAATCTCTATTTTATTTAGCGCTAATTGCTGCTCTTTTTGCAGCCTCCTGTAAGAAAGACCACAACCAGGGCGGCCCAAAAAATCAGTCCCCCAAAAAGTATGCAGTTAATTTTTCGGTAAGTGGAAATTTTACACAATCCATTACTGGTAACGCGGTAGTTCACGGGCGTAATCTTGCCATATTACCTTCAGAAGCGGCTATATTTTATTACTATGTATATGATACTGCGGGAAACCTGGTACATAAAATTATCCAGACACCGGCAACCACCACAAATTATGGTAACATACAGGATTCATTAGCAAATGGCACTTATAGCGTCATATTTGCGGCTGGGATGGCAGGGCTCCGCACATCTCTTAATACAGGAGATGATGAGGCTGGAATAAACTATGCGGTCCTGACTTACGACAACCAAACTTCCGAAGGTTATCTGATCGATACTGCATGGAAAGATGCTTTTTTTAAGAAGTTATCGTTAACTGTAAGTTCAGGTAATGTTACACAATCCGTTACCCTTTCAAGGATAGTAAGTAAGATAGAAGTTGAAGTGCTTGACGCTTTGCCTACGAACGCAAAAACGCTCGAAATTACCTATGATCAGGATTACAGCCAGTTTTCATTTGCAACCGCACAATCCCAGAGTCCTTATACTTTTGTAAGTACCACTACAATCCCGGCAGCAGATCTAAGTAAAACGGGTTTCAGCGTGAGCAATATTATTGGCAATACTATTGCGCCAATGACGGTTACCATCAAGTGCTATAATTCTTCGTCCGCCGTAATTGCGCAAAGAACAGTTTCCAATGTAAGCTGCCAGGCGAATAAAGCTACCGTTCTCTCGGGCGATTTGTTCAGCACTAACTCCAGCTTCCAAGTGTCGTTAGACACGACCTTTAACCCAACACCAATTGTTATACACTATTAAGAAGCCTTGCCATGAAAAAAATTATATATACCAGTATTATACTAAGCCTGACGCTTTTTTCCTGTCATAAAGACCATCAAAAGCCTGCTACTGATAAAACACAAAAGATCACTTTTAACGTTACCGGCTTTTCCCAGAGTACAGCCCCCTTTAACGCCGTAAATGGCAATGCATCAAAGCACGGCCGTTCATTAGCAACATTACCATTGTCCACAGCTATATCACAGTTATTGTGTATTGTATATGATGCATCCGGAAACTTTGTACATGTCGTTCACCAGGATACTTCTGCCGCCAATTTCGGGCAGATATCTGATGCTTTAAAAGCGGGTACTTATACAGTGATTTTTATTGGCGGGCAGGACGATCTCTTGGGGTATGGGACTGCTGATGAACCACAATCTTTTTTTGGATTAAGTAATGATAATATATTTTATTGGGGGCCGTCTGGGGGCAGTACTGATGAACCTATGCAATTTGCGGACACTTTTCTTGAAAAGGAAACCCTGACTGTAGCAAGTACAACTGTAACCCAAAACGTTGTATTAGGCAGGATAGATGGCGAACTGGAAATAAATATTGAGGATGCAATACCTGTAAATGCAGTATCTGTTGGTTTTAGTACAGTGCAAGGTTCTAATATCTATACCTTAAGTACGCTAACGCCTTATGTATATTACCCCGACACTGACGATGGTACCGTAGGATTTGGAAGCGTTATTCCTGTGTCGGCAATTGGCCAAACAAATTATAATTTTACCGGTATTATATTAAACACCACCACACCTTTTGCAGGAACAATAATCTGTTATGATAAAAGCAGTAAAGTAATTGCCGAGATTAACGTGCCCAACATTACCTGCGAGGTAAATAAGCGCACCATTTTAACAGGGAAATTGTTTGGCGGTTCAGGCAGCGGTACAGGGCCTGGCTTTAATGCCTCTATTGATACCGCCTGGAACCCGGTAAAAAATAACATATCCTTCAGCTCCCTAAAAAAATAACAAAGAATTATTAACATAAATAAAACAGGCCTGCAATCACTGCGGGCCTGTTTTATTTATGCGCTATTTTTCACGCTCTGCATGCTTGATTTATATAGTAGCTTAACCGAAAATTTAGTAATTTTAACCAAATGTTAATGCAACGTTTCTGTTACAAAGTAATAACTTAAAGTTGCAGGTTTATATTAGGGTACATAAAATCTACAAGCTATGCGAAAATCTCTATTTTATTTAGCGCTAATTGCTGCTCTTTTTGCAGCATCCTGTAAGAAAGACCACAACCAGGGCGTGCAAAAAAACCAGTCCGCGAAAAAGTATGCGGTTAATTTTTCGGTAAACGGAAATTTTACACAATCCATTACTGGTAATGCGGTAATTCATGGGCGTAATCTTGCCATATTACCTTCGGAAGCCGCTATATTTTATTACTATGTGTATGATACTGCGGGAAACCTGGTACATAAGATTATCCAGACACCGGCAACTGCCACTAATTTTGGCAATATACAAGACTCATTAGCAAATGGCACCTATAGCATCATATTTGCAGCAGGGCCGGCAGGGCTCCGTACATCTGTTTATGATAACGGTGACGACGCTTACCTAAGCTATGCGGTACTGACTTATGACCACACTAATTCCGAAGGCGATGAGATTGATACTGCGTGGAAAGATGCTTTTTTTAAGAAGCTATCATTAACCGTAAGTTCGGGCAGTGTTACACAATCCGTTACCCTTTCAAGGATAGTTAGTAAGGTAGAAGTTGATATACTGGACGCTTTGCCCGCTACCGCAAAGACTTTCGAAGTTACCTATACCCAGGATCGTGGTCAGTTTTCATTTGCAACTGCACAGGCAACGCAACCTTACGTTTTTACCAGCACCACTAAAATCCCGGCGGCTGATTTAAATAAAACGGGTTTCAGTGTTAGTAATATTATTGGTAATACGGCTGCACTTATGACGGTTACCATTAAATGTTACGACGCATCTTCGAATGTAATTGCGCAAAGAGCAATTTCAAATGTAAGCTGCCAGGCAAATAAAGCTACTGTTCTCTCGGGGAATCTGTTCAGCACTAACTCCAGCTTCCAAATGTCGCTGGACACGACCTTTAACCCAACACCAATTGTTGTACATTATTAATAAGCCTAGCCATGAAAAAAATTATATATACCACTATCATATTAAGCTTAACGCTTTTTTCCTGTCATAAAGATCATCAAAAGCCAACTGGTAAAACACAGCAGATCACTTTTAATGTTACCGGCTTTTCCCAGAGTACAGCCCCTTTTAACACTGTAAGCGGCAATGCATCAAAGCATGGGCGTTCGCTGGCAACATTGCCATTGTCCGCAGCTATAACACAATTATTTTGTATTGTATATGACGCCTCGGGGAACTTTGTACATGTCGTTCACCAGGATACGTCTGCCGCCAATTTTGGGCAGATATCTGATGCTTTAGCAGTGGGCACCTATACTGTAGTTTTTGTTGGTGGTCAGGATGATCTCTATGGCTATGGGACTGCCAATGATCCACAAACTTTTTTTGGGTTAAGTCATGATGATGTATATTATTATGGGCCGTCTGAGGTAGGCAACAGTACTGACGAACCTACTCATTTCCAGGACTCCTTTCTTAAAAAAGAAACGCTGACTGTAGCAAGCACAACTATAACCCAAAACGTTGTATTGGACAGGATAGACGGCGAGCTGGAAATAAATATTGAGGATGCAATACCTGTAAATGCATCATCTATTGTTTTCAATACGGTACAAGGCGCTAATGAATTTATCTTAAGTACGCTGACACCTTTCATATACTATGACGACACACAATATGGCTATATAAACCTTCAAAGTGTTTTCCCTGCATCGGCAATCGGCCACACCAATTATAATTTCACAATTCCTATATTAAACACCGTCATGCCTTTTGCAGCAACATTAACCTGTTATGATAAGAGCGGTAAGTCAATAGCCATTGTTAACGTACCCGCCATTACATGCGAAGTAAACAAGCGCACTCTTTTAACCGGTAAAATGTTTGGCGGTTCTGGCGGCGGTACTGGCCCTGGCTTCAACGCCACTATTGATACCGCCTGGAACCCGATTAAAAATAATATATCGTTCAGTTCTATTAAAAAATAACACAGAATATTAATCTAACAAAACAGGCCCGCAATCACTGCGGGCCTGTTTCTTTAATGCGCTATTTTGGCGCTATGCAAAGCCGGTTATAATAACGGCCTGCGTGTTTTGTTTGATGAAGACATTTTGCCGGCATGTTTTCTGCGCAGTTCACGCAATGTACTGGCGCCATTGTCCTGGCTATTTTCGTTACCAACTGAACCAATATCTATTTCATTGGTATGATCGTCGGTGCCTTTTTTGAAGCCGCTTGTATCGGCATTCCTATTTTCCTCGCTTTTCATAACTGTAACTTTTACTGGTTGAATATTTATTACAGGCTTTCGGTGCCTGGCTCGTGACCTACCATACGGCCGGTAGTGCGGCCATGCGGACGGCTTACAAAGTCGGTTTTTGCATTACCTACCGAAGGAAATTCCCTTTTTGGTAATTCAGGCACGTCATTTTTTTCACTAAAATTTTTATCCCCGCCGGTCTGGCTTTCAAGCTCAGTTTCGCGTGGATAGTTGCTTTTTGCTGTTTTTTTATCTTTTACGTCTTTCATGGCTGATAATTGTTTATTATTTCAATTAAGGTACACAAAGCGTGCCAGCTTAATTGCTAATTAAATAACTTAAGCCATGCGCCAATTGTTTTCAATATTTAACTGAAAAAGAAAGAAGAGGTAAAATGTTACAAAGCAGCTTAGGCGTTAACCAGGCACAGCTCGCGCACTTTGGCAACGGTGTAGTCGATCTCGTCTTTAGTGGTGTTTTTGGAAAACGAAAAACGCACTGAAGGTCGCGAAGGATTTACACCAATAGCTGTAAGCACATGCGAACCGATATCCGAACCTGAGCTGCAGGCACTGCCGCCGGATGCAGAAATGCCGGCGATGTCAAGGTTAAAGAGCAGCATATCGGCCATTTCCATTTCAGGGAAGGAAACATTCAGTACTGTATACAGGCTTTTTGCAGGATCGGTCTCGCCATTAAATTCAATACCCGGGATGGCTTCAACCAGTTGATCTTTCATATAAGTTTTTAGTCCCTGTATATGTTGCTGGTGATGATCCATTTCTGAGTAGGCAATTTCAAGTGCTTTGGCTAAACCAACTATACCGTAAATATTTTCGGTACCGCCGCGCATGTTGCGTTCCTGCGCGCCGCCATATATTAAAGGTTTAATTTTGATGCGATGGCTTACATGTAAAAAGCCCACGCCCTTTGGGCCATGCAGCTTATGCGCCGAACAAACCACGAAGTGCGCTTTTAGCTTACTCAGGTCGTGTTTGTAATGCCCCATAGTTTGCACTGTGTCGCAGTGATAAATGGCGTTATAAGCCTCGCAAAGGTCTCCTACGCGCTCCATATCCGAAAGGGTGCCGATCTCGTTATTGGCATGCATGATGGATACAAATGTGCGGCCGTTTTCTTTCAGCAATGTTTCGAGATGATCGTAATCGATATTACCTTTTCCGTCGACATTTACATAGCTTAGCTTGATAATACCGGCTTTTTCCAACGCCTCAAAAGTATGCAGCACGGCATGGTGCTCAAGCTTGCTGGTAATGGCGTGTTTAATACCGTGGTCGATGATACCGCAGCGGATGGCGGTATTATCGGCTTCGGTACCGCTTGAAGTAAAAAATATTTCGGAAGGCGAGGTGCCTAACAAGTTAGCGATGGTTTTGCGCGAGCGCTCTATCAATGTGCGTGCTTCGCGGCCGTGTGCATGTATGGATGAGGGGTTTCCATAAGTATTTTCCATCACTTTACACATTTCCTGCATCACAACAGGATCCAACGGGGTAGTAGCCGCATTGTCCAGATAAACACGCATTTCTTTTAGAGATTAGAGGTCAGTTGATTAGAGATTAGTAAAAGTTCTAAAAAACTTTCGGACTTACGGTCTTCCCGTCTTTCCGACCAATCTCTAACCCAAATTTAAAATTTCTTTAATATCCTTAATAATCTTATTGGCCAAATTATTTGCAACTGTTTCTGATCCGGCCTCAGAATATATTCGGATAATAGGTTCGGTATTCGAACGGCGCAAATGTACCCATTCTTTATCAAATTCTATCTTCAGACCGTCAATTGTTGAGTGCGGCTGCTTTTGGTATTTCTCTTCAACCTGTAACAGTAATTTATCAATATCCATTTCAGGCGTAAGGGTGATCTTATTTTTGGAGATAAAATAACCAGGATAGGATGCACGCAATGCCGACACTGTTTTACCGCTTTTCGCCAGATGCGTTAAAAATAGGGCGATGCCAACCAATGCGTCACGGCCATAATGCAGCTCGGGATAGATTACGCCGCCATTACCTTCGCCGCCGATCACAGCGTTGGTTTCCTTCATTTTATTTACCACATTCACTTCGCCTACTGCTGCTGCGTTATATTCGCCGCCTGCCTTTTCGGTCACATCGCGCAGGGCACGGGTTGATGACAAGTTGGAAACTGTATTGCCTTTGTTATGCTGAAGAACATAATCAGCCACGGCAACGAGTGTGTATTCTTCACCAAACATATTGCCGTCCTCGCATACAAAGCACAAACGGTCAACATCAGGGTCGACAGCTATACCGAGATTCGCTTTTTTCTTTAATACCTCCTGCGAAAGAGCGATCAGGTTTTCCGGCAGGGGCTCGGGGTTATGCGGGAATTTACCATCAGGCTCGCAAAATAACTCATGGACGGTTTTTACGCCCAGTGCTTTCAACAAAGCTGGTATAAATATGCCGCCCGTTGAGTTTACGCAATCGATAACCACGTTAAAATTAGCTTTCACGATCGCTGCTTTATCTACCAGCGGCAACGCCAATACCGCATCGATATGTTTTTGCAGGTAACTGTCATCGTGCGTTAGTTTTCCAAGATGATCAACATCTGCATAGGTAAAATCGCTTTTCTCGGCAATGTCCAACACTTCTTTGCCATCCGTATCGCTGATGAATTCGCCTTTGCTGTTCAGTAGCTTTAATGCATTCCATTGCTTTGGGTTATGGCTGGCAGTAAGGATGATTCCGCCTGCTGCTTGCTCAGCCGGTACGGCAACTTCGACTGTGGGGGTAGTGGAAAGACCTAAGTCGATCACATCAATCCCTAAGCCCTGCAAAGTGCCAATTACCAGGTTGTTCACCATTTCGCCGGAGATACGCGCGTCGCGGCCAATAACTATTTTTTTATTTTCTGCGTTGCTGGTTACCCAACTGCCAAATGCCGAAGTGAATTTTACAATATCCAATGGCGTTAAGCCATCGCCGGCAGCGCCGCCAATAGTGCCGCGTATGCCCGAAATTGATTTTATAAGTGTCAAGTGTCGATTTTTTAAGTAGCCAAAATTATAATATTTAACGGATAGCCGCTTTATTTATTGGCTATATTTGAACGCAGCCGCAAAAAAGAATGCTACAGCATATAATAGATTTCGACAGACATTTGTTCTACCTGGTCAATCACGACATGACCAATCCTTTCTTTGATAAGGTGATGCCATGGCTGCGCACGCCCCGTAACTGGATCCCGCTTTATGTGCTGATTTCTATCTTTTGCCTGTGGAAATACCGGTTTTGGGGCTTGGCGATCATGATAGGCATAGCTCTGTCAGCAGGATTCGCTGATTTTACAAGTGCGTCTATTATCAAACCGGCTGTTCATCGTGCGCGCCCTTGTGAAGATATAGTAACTGGCCCGAAGGATATTGTGCGGGTTGGGTGCGGAGGTTTCAGTTTTCCATCAACCCATGCTACCGATCATTTTGCAATGGCTTTTTTCATATCCATGGTATTTTATAAACGCTGGCGCTGGATATGGCTATGGGCATTGCTATGGGCGGCAACCATCAGTTTTGCTCAAGTGTATGTAGGCGTACATTTCCCGGTTGACGTTTTTTGCGGGGCGATATACGGTTGCTTATGCGGCTGGTTGATCTGGTGGGTATATAGGCAGGTGACGGGAGTGTATAAGTTTGAGGTGTAGTATAAGCTCATTCAAAACGCGTCATGGCGAGGAACGAAGCCATCTCTGCACATGCAAATCAAGGAGTACATAGTTTGTTAAATAACGTCATTTTAAAAAACATCCGTTCTATTGAATGGATAACGCAGGGATGGCTTCGTTCCTCGCCATGACGGTTATAATTTTACCCAAATATCCTACCCGAATATTCTAACGCCTCCCTTAATTTATCCAAATTAAGCCCTATATTCTCATTTTGAGTTTGAAGATACGAAACTACATTCTCGGTAGCAATGTTGCCTGTAAGGTCGTCTTTTGCCATTGGGCAGCCGCCGTAGCCTTTAATGGCAGTATCTAAACGCCGGCAACCGCTTTTGTATGCCGCTTCAATTTTTTCTTGCCAGGTATCAGGAGTGGAGTGCAGGTGTAATCCAAATTCTGTTTGCGGGAATTGGCTGCATAGGGCAGGGTAGATGCTGCTTATTTGTTCGGGAGTGGCTACGCCTATGGTATCTGATAGCGCGATGATGTTTATGCCTTCCCCTATTAATCTCTCCGCCCATTGGGAAATGATCTCAACACTCCATTCATCGCCGTAAGGATTACCAAACCCCATTGAAAGATAAATCAACAATTGTTTACCGGTTGATTGACACAATTCATTAATCCGCTTTACTGTATCAAAAGCATCGTGGATGGATGTATTGGCGTTTCGCTGTTGAAAAGTTTCAGATATGGAGAAAGGGTAGCCTAAATAAGTGATCTCCTCATGTTTCGCCGCATCTTCAGCGCCACGATAATTAGCTATTATCGCCAATAGCTTTGAATGCGTACTGCTCAGATCGAGCTTCTTTAACACTTCGGCAGTATCCTGCAATTGCGGAATAGCCTTTGGCGATACAAAGCTCCCGAAATCTATCGTATCAAAGCCAACTTGTAAAAGCAAATTGATATAGGCTGCTTTAAGTTCAGTCGGGATGAACTTTACAATTCCCTGCATGGCATCACGCGGGCATTCGGTAAGCTTTATTTGCTGTGCCATCAGGTTTAGAATTTATTGGTGTCTATCGCCCGCTTTTGCTCAATGGCCTGGTAGAGTTCGCCTGTCAGGCTGCCGATATAGCGTTCAAAAGAAGCAATGAGCTTTTGTGCCTGTTTCGCCACACGACGGGAATCCTGGTTGGTGGCTTTCTGGTACATTTCGTACATAGTAAGCCTGCGATTGCCGCCCTCATCCGGGATGTAGAATACGATATTGTTGATGATATAACGATAACGCCTGTTTTTCATATCCACCGTTATGGTAAACTGAACGGTATACGGATCGACGGTTTCATCATTCGTTGGGGAGAAGGTGTTATTGTTGAGATCCTGAACGGTGGTGCAGATCAGCTTGCCTTCCTCATCATACCCGTAGTTCTGCTGGAAGTTTTTGCCGGCCATAAACTCCAGCGTCCGCATATAGATTTTATGCTCGGTAATGCCGCTGTCGACCTTTACGGACTGCATATAGTAGCCGGTTGTACCTTCAATTTTTAGTTTTACGGAATCGCTTGTTGTATTAGTTTGACACCAAGCCGTAAATGCGCAAAAAGCCAGCGCGAGTGTTAATAATAGATGCTTCTTCATAACGTAATAAGCAAAGCTACTACTTTATTCGCCTTTTGTAACTGCTTCGGTAGTGTGAGATACCGATCCACGCACAAACCTCCTGATAATAAGCCTGCTGCCGCCATTGTAGTTTATATAATTCGCCATCCAGTTGATGAATACAATAATCCGGTTACGCGTACCCACCAGTGAGAACAGGTGAACGAAGATCCAAACCAGCCACGCAAAAAATCCCTGGAATTTGATCTTACCCAGGTCAGCCACCGCTTTGTTGCGGCCTATGGTTGCCAATGATCCTTTGTCGTTGTATTTAAAAGGTTCGGTCGGCTCGCCTTTAATAAGATGAACGATATTCCCACCAACATTTTTGCCCATCTGTATCGCCACCTGCGCCACACCCGGGTGGCCCTTTGGTGTTTCGTCGGTTATCATGGCAGCAACGTCGCCTATGGCAAATATATTTTCGGTGCCAATTACCCGGCAAAATTCATCCGTACGGATGCGGTTGCCACGTTCAATAATGTCTTTTGATATTCCCTTTGGTATAACGCCCATCACACCTGCCGACCAGATCACACTTTTGGTTTTAATGCTTTTGCCATGCTCGAATGTGATCGTTTCACCATCGTAATTACTCACTTTAGTATTCATCATCAATTCTACACCCAGCTTTTTCAAGTATTCCTCAGATGCATGTGAGGCTTGTTCGGACATCGAGCCGATCGTCCTTGGCATAAAATCGCACAGGTATATTTTTACATCTTCCTTTTTGAGTTCCGGGTAATCTTTTTCCAGCACATAATTACGGAATTCGGCCAATGCACCTGCAAGTTCAACACCTGTTGGGCCTGCACCCACAAGTACAAAGGTGAGGTAGGGCTCGCGTTCTTCCTTTACTTTACGCAAAACTGCTTCTTCCAGGTTCTGGAAAATGAGGTAGCGCAGGTTCAGCGCCTCGGGTATCGACTTCATCGGCATGGCATGGTGCTCCACATCCTTATTGCCAAAGAAATTAGTTGTCGAGCCGGTAGCGATCACGAGATAATCGTAGCTGATCTCGCCAATAGTGGTTTCAATCGTATTATTCTCAGCGTTTACCCTTGAAACGTCCGCGATGCGAAAACGAAAATTCTTCTGACCGCCAAAGTTCTTACGGAGGGAAAATGCAATGGATTCCGACTCAAGGCTGCCCATGGCCACCTGGTACAGCAGCGGCTGGAAAGTGTGATAATTATGCTTGTCCAGCATTAAGATGTCTACAGGCTGATCTTCAAGCTGTCTTGCGACATTCAGGCCGCCGAAGCCGCCGCCAACAATAACAACTAATGGAAATTTGGTTTTATCGTGATTTGTGCTCATGGCCTGATATTGTGTTCTGTTTACACCATAACAAAAAAGGCCCCAAACTGTGTTCAGGGCCTTTCAAAATATATTAAGATCTGTTAATTCAGATTCTTCTTACCAAAGTCGATGATAACCGGGGTAGCAATACAGATTGACGAGTATGTACCGAAACATACACCGATCAGCAATGCGAACGAGAACCCACGGATAACGTCACCACCGAATACGAACAATACAACCAGCACGAACAATACGGTAAGCGCAGTAATAATAGTACGGCTCAATGTTTTGTTGATAGCGTTATTGATAACCTCTTTCGGGTCATCAGTTTTAGCATGATGCAGGTTCAGGAACTCGCGAATCCTGTCAAATACCACCACCGTATCGTTAATGGAATAACCGATAACCGTCAATATCGCCGCGATAAATGCCTGGTCGATATCAAGCGAGAACGGTAACACATCCTTGAAGATAGAGAAGAATGAAAGTACCATCAATGCATCATGCGCGGTAGCCACCATCGCACCCAAACTGAACTGCCATTTACGGAAACGGATGAGAATGTAAGCTGAGATGATGATGATAGCGAATAACACCGTCCAGATAGCCGACCGCTTCAATTCACCGGCTATGGTAGAGCTCACTTTTTAGTGGCTCATTATATTGGCCTTGGTAATATGTGTTTTAGGTTTTGAATTCAACGCGGTGATCAAAGCAGCGCGAACAGTATCTTCAGCAGCGGCTGTGTTATCGTTGATCTTGTAGTTGGTAGTGATGCTGATGTAAGAACTAAACGTTTTTACTTCAGTGCCACGGCCTAAAACAGATGGGTCGACAGCGTCGTGCACATCCTGCGTATTTACCGTTTTATCGTCAAAACGCACAACATAAGTACGGCCGCCTTCAAAATCGACACCGTAGTTAAACCCGCGGGTAACCATCGAAATGATCCCTAACAGGATAAACGCACCTGAGAAGATATAAAATTTGAAACGGTTTTTTACAAACGCGTAATTAGCATTTTTGAAGGTGTGTGAGCTCCATGGGTTTGAGAATTTAATATCCCAGCCTTTTGAAAGCATCCACTCAAATATCAACCTCGAGATGAGCAATGAGCAGAACAATGAAGTCACGATACCGATCATCAACGTGGTTGCAAAACCTTTGATAGGGCCTGTGCCAAACACCAATAGAATCAAACCTGTGATGAATGTACTGATGTTAGAGTCGAGGATTGACCACAGTGCATGTTTAAAGCCATCGTTGATAGCAATGCGCAGCGACTTGCCCAGGGCCAGTTCTTCACGCGTACGTTCATAAATAAGCACGTTGGCGTCAACCGAGATGCCGAGTAATAGAATAATACCGGCAATACCAGGCATGGTCAACACAGCATTAATACCTGCTAATACGCCGATGAGGAAGAACATGTTGATGATAACGGCAATTACCGCAACCGTACCTGCACGGTTGTAATAAGCAACCATGAAGATCAGTACCACAACAAAACCAAGCACGCATGATAATAAACCGGAGTTAATAGCTTCCTGGCCTAATGATGGGCCTACAACAGCATCGCTGATGATAACAGCAGGGGCTGGTAAACGGCCTGCTTTCAATACGCTGGCTAATGCTTTTGTATCGTCGGCTGTGAAGTTACCGGTAATGGTTGAATTGCCATTAGGGATCTTGCCTTCTACGCCCGGAGCCGAGTAAACGTTATTATCAAGTACTATCGCAACATATTCGTGGGTTTTTGCAGCTTCCTCGGTAATATTAGCCCATTTGTCTGAACCTACCGAGTTCATATCCATTACCACTTCCGGCTGGCCTCTCTGGTCGTTATCTGCACGTGCATCGGTGATCACGCCGCCTTCCAGTACCGGGCCGTTTTCAGGGCCGGCCAGTTTTATAGCGTAAAGCTCGAATATTTTCGCAGTTTTAATTTGCGGATTAGGTTTTACTCCCCACAAAAACTTCATATTGTGCGGTGTTACCGATTTTGCCGCAGGGCTATTGAGTAATGCATTTACCTTTGCAGTATCTTTCAATTCAGCCTCGCCAACCACAGGGCCCGGCATCCATTGAAATTGTTTTTGCTGATCCTGGTAAACTGATGGGCGCAACACAGCAAATAAAGATGCTTTAGCGTTTGCGTTTTGTTTAGCGATAGACTTAGTAGTATCCTTAGCAGTACTTTTTTGTACTTTGTTTAATAACGATAAGCCGCTTTTCGCAGCAGTATCGGTAGCTGGTTTTGCAGCGGCAGTTGCAACAGCCGGTTTAGCTGCAGCAGCCTTTGCGGTGGTATCAGCTTTTTTAGCAGTATCCTTTACAGCTGCCTTCGATACGATATTATTGATCGCTTCGATAGCCGCATAACCCTGACCAGGGTGACCCTGATCGTCAGCATTTTTAAAAGTTTCGTAGAATTCAAGCTTCGCGGTACCTGATAACAGCTGGCGCATCCGCTCTTCGTTTTTCACACCGGGTAATTCGATCAGGATACGGTTTGTACCTTCCTGTTTTTGAATAGTAGGTGAAGTAACACCAAATTGGTCGATACGATTAGATAAAACCGTGAATGACTGATCAACGGCTGTATTTGCCTGGCTTTTCAGGAAATTTTCAACTTCGCTATCAGACGAATTGAATTTGATGTAATCCTGGTTGTCTTTAGTGGCGAATATAGCTGCCAGCTTGCCGCTTGGCACTAATTTTTGATAAGCCTCAACAAACAAGGTAATATAGTCCTTATCGTTGGTGCCGTTTTTACTTTCTGCATCGGCAGAAGCCAGCGCCTGATTAAACGCTACGTCAGGGTTGTTGTTGGATAATTTCTTAACCAGGTCACGCAGGGAGATCTGCATGGTAACGCTCATGCCGCCTTCAAGATCGAGGCCAAGCGCTATCTCGTTTTGCTTACAATATTGATAATTGTGACCAAAAACAGGATATACAGGCTGGTTCGACATGGAGTCGAGATAACTCGTATATTTTGCCGAATCTCCTTTTGCGTAATTTCTTGCATCGCTCTCAACCTTGTGGGTTACCCAGGTGAATGAAAGCTGGTATAAACACACTATCGCCAGTATGATGGCGAAAAATTTAACAACCCCTTTACCTTGCATCGTTTATTTTATATGTAAATCAAATAGTTTATAAGCCTTCTAAAAAACAGACGGCAAATCTAATAAAATTTTGCAAGGACGAAATTTAAAATTAAAAACAAAATAAAGCTGTAAAATGTTACCCGCGTTTAAGTGTAATAAAGGAGTACGGATAGGGGTTTTTCTCATCGGCAGCGTAGTCTTCACGCTCGGTTTCCTTCCATACTTTATCGTCTATTTCCGGGAAAAAGGTATCCGCATCGAAATTTTCGTGAATGATAGTGAGATAAATAACGTCGGTTAAGTGCATGGCCTGGCGATATATTTCAGCGCCGCCGCCAATAAACACCTCGTCTTCACCCTCGCAAAGTGCCAAACCATCTTCAATAGATTTCACCACTTCGCACCCGGGAATAGTAATATCCTGGCGGGTAACAACAATATTCCGGCGCTTAGGCAACGGTTTACCGACAGAGTCGAAAGTTTTACGTCCCATAATAATGGTACGGCCTGAGGTAATATCCTTAAAATGCTTCAGGTCATTCGGCATGTGCCATAAAAGCTGGTTGCCTTTACCGATGGCGTGGTTTTCGCCTATGGCGACGATTATAGAGACTATCATGGATTGACTTGTACTAAATGTTCTTCGATCCAGGCTTTTATTTCATCAAAACGGATTTTACCTTCACTTGCTTCTATGGTCATTTGATATTTTTCATTTTCAGGAGCCATGATATCGTAATCGTAAAGTTGTAGGAGGGTTCTCGATAAAACATAAGCAGTGCGTTTGTTCCCATCCATAAATGGATGATTTATTATCAGACTCTCAAAAATAGCGGCAGCTTTATCTGTGGGAGTCTCATATAGATCTACTTGGTCAAAAGTTTGAAACGGTCTGCCAAGTGCTGCACTTAACAAGCCTTCATCTCTAACACCATCAGCTCCCCCATATTCTTGAATAGATTTCTGATGAATATATAACGCGTCTTCTAAAGAAATCATTCAGCCAATCGTCTTAATAGGTTTGCATCCTCTTCGAAGATTTTGTCAATAATTTTCCTTATATCCTTCTTGACTGGAGATGTATGCTGAACAGAATTTATATAATTTAAAACCTCGGGCAAAGCGCCTTCAGGCACTTTCTCTACAGCTTGATGAATAGCGGTTTTCAATTCTAACGTCGTCATATCACAAATTTACAAAATACTTTGTACAAAAATCAAACCGCAACTACGCCCTTAATATGCGGCCATGGATCATAATTCTCCAATTCAAAATCTTCGTATGTGAAGCTAAAAATATCTTTCACATCCGGGTTGATCTTCATTGTCGGTAATGGCCGCGGTTCACGGGTAAGCTGCAGCTTCACCTGGTCGAAGTGATTGTTGTAGATATGCGCGTCGCCGAAAGTGTGGATGAAGTCGCCGTATTGCAGGTTGCAAACCTGGGCCATCATCATGGTGAGCAACGCGTATGATGCGATATTGAAAGGCACGCCCAGAAAAATATCCGCGCTGCGCTGGTAAAGCTGGCAGGAGAGCTTGCCATCCAGCACGTAGAACTGGAACAAGGTATGACAGGGTGGAAGCGCCATCTGGTTCACATCGGCCACATTCCAGGCAGAGACGATCATCCGGCGCGAATCAGGATTGTTCTTGATCTGGTTCACCACCTGTTTGATCTGGTCGATATGGCCGCCATCTGGTGTCGGCCATGAGCGCCACTGGTAGCCATAAACCGGGCCGAGGTTGCCTTCGTCATCCGCCCATTCGTCCCATATACGTACGCCGTTATCTTTTAGATATTTGATATTGGTATCGCCGGTCAAAAACCATATCAGCTCGTGTATGATGGATTTGAGGTGCAGTTTCTTAGTCGTTACCAACGGGAAGCCATCCTGCAGGTTAAAACGCATCTGGTAACCAAACACGCTTATTGTGCCGGTGCCGGTACGGTCGTGCTTTTGGGTGCCGGTTTCCATTACGTGGCGCATCAGATCGAGATATTGCTTCATCTTTTAGTTGATTGAGTGAGTAGTTGATTAGGTGAATGGTTTATAGCATTCAGTGCAATCAGCCAAACACAAAGGAAAATAATCTACTTTTGCTATCCTACGATTTGTTTATAATTTGACACCGTTGTTAATATCTTATGATCATTTTCCCGAACGCTAAAATAAACATTGGCCTCAATATTACCGAACGCCGTCCTGATGGCTATCATAACCTCGAAACGGTTTTTTATCCTATAAAGATCAATGACGTACTGGAGATCATTGAAAGTGACAAATTGGGTTTCGAATCATCCGGCTTGCCTATTCCCGGCAGGATGGAGGATAACCTGTGCGTTAAAGCCTGGCACTTGTTAAAAAAAGACCATGATATTCCGCCTGTAAAAATTCACCTGCACAAACATGTTCCCATAGGCGCCGGGCTTGGCGGCGGTTCAGCTAATGCGGCCTTTTTTATCAGGCTGATGAACCAAAGTTTTTCGCTTGGACTTTCCGTTGAACAAATGCAGGATTATGCGCGCATCCTCGGAGCCGACTGTGCGTTCTTTATTGAAAGCAAACCGGTTTTCGCTTATGAAAAAGGGGATATGTTTAAACCTGTTGATCTCGACCTGTCAGGTTACAAGATCGTATTAGTAATGCCGCCTGCTCACGTTTCCACTTCCGAGGCTTACCGCGGTGTTCGTCCGTCTCCTGTTAAAACTTCGTTGCAGGAGCTTGTTTCCCTGCCTTTGTCCGAATGGAAGAAATATATCAAAAACGACTTTGAAGAGTCGGTTTTTAAAAATCACGCAATCATACGCGGCGTTAAGTCAGCCTTATATGAAGCCGGTGCGCTATACGCCAGCATGAGCGGGAGCGGGGCGTCTGTTTTTGGGATATTTGAGGAATTGCCTGATCTGTCCGGATTGGAAACTGGTAATCAAGTATTTTACAATATCTGATAAAAAAAACGGTCATGCCGAACTTGTTTCGGCACCTCATCAAACAAGCGGGCCACATGTCGCATACCTGTCCTTGAGATGCCGAAACAAGTTCGGCACGACGGATTGGTTAATCACACGCCCGCATCCTCACTAACCCCTCTTCCAAATCCTTCCACCCAGTCCCGTTCGCCCCAGCCTTTGGCTACGGCCGTTAATAAGCGGTTGTGAGCGAGTGTAGCTATTGGCATAGGAGTTTCTGTCAGTTGGGATAGTTTAAGGGCAAGGCGGGCGTCTTTATAGCCTAATTTGGCTTTGAAACCTACCGGCTCATATTGCTTGTTGGCGATGAGCTTTCCGTAGTTCTGGTAAATGGGCGCGTTGAAAATTGTCGAGCCAAAAAAGTCGGCCACCTGTTTGCGGTCGAGGCCGCTTTTCTCGGCAAGGGTAAATGCTTCCGACATCATCTCGAGTGACGCGAGGATCATAAAATTCCCGGCGATCTTCACCACGTTGGCGCCGCCAACTTTTTCGCCGAAATCTATAACGCCTTGCCCGAGGTTTTCAATAACCGGGCGCGCGATTTCCTTGGCCGCCTTATCCCCCGAAATGCATATCCAAAGTTTTTTGGCAGCGGCAGCTTCCGGCCTGCCGAAGACAGGGGAGGCGATGTAATGGTTGCCGGCATCGGTGTGTGCTTTGGCAAGCTCTTCGGACGTATCGGGGCCGATGGTGCTCATCGAAATATGAACGGCATTTTTGGACATTGTTTTGAGGATGCCATCGGCGCCTGTTACCACCTCTTTTACGATCTCGTCTTCTGATAGCATGGTGATAATTACGGGTACATTTGCAGCAGCCTCGGCTGGTGTTTTGCAGGCCGTTACACCGGCACTGCCAAGCTCATCTATTTTTGAAGACGTGCGGTTATAAACCTGCAGGTGATAGCCCGCGTCGATTAGGTTTTTGGCCATGTTGAAGCCCATGTTTCCAAGGCCTATAAAGCCGATAGTTTTTTCCATAGCAGTAGGGTAGATGTTATATAAATAAATTTCGGGAAGCGATTGTTTTTATGATTCGCAAAAAGGAGAGGGTGTCAAAATATATTATTCGATATAGCGCCTGTCTTCATCGCTTAGTGTATCGGCGTTGTCATAATCATTAGCATCGTGGTGGATGTGCCTGAATTTTTTCTGGCGACCGGGATAGCCAACCATGTACCCCAGAATGAAAGCTAAAACAACGGCGGCGATGACCATGTCGGTTTTGGGTATGTCGCTAAATATGATGGTAACGTTGGCGGTGTACACGATCTGTAAAATCATCATGGTGAGCAACACCACCAGTATGATCATGACAATTGTTCTGGGTCTCATTTTTTTAAGGTTGATCATAACAAGATAGGACTTTTTTAATCGCAAAAAAGGCATCGGCTAAAAATAAAAAGCGGAGTAGGGCGTGCATTCATATCTTAAATGCCGACATCCAGTTTTGATCGATTGTTTACCGGTACCTGCTATTGAAGATATGGCCGGCGTTGGGTTGATGATGATGAGTACGGAATGATGGGTTTTTGCAGATCGGCAGGAGCGGATTCCTATAACGAGCCAGATGGCGTTTTTTTAGAAAAATCAAAAGTCAATTGATATCATTCAATAATGTATTCAAAATTGACAATTGGGTATATGTTGATTCAGTACACTTAGTACCATTAGATCACCGAAAATAATCAATCAGAACTATAAGTTTAATTTAAATATGTTAAATAATTGATTACTAATTAATTAAATACTA
>JABDAU010000047.1 GCA_013289045.1 Bacteroidota bacterium
CGCAAAACCTTTTCAATGTCACGTTCGGCAGGGGAGAGGCGCTCGCTGTTGGGATCCAGATTTTCGTTCATTGCTTATTTAGAGATCAGAGATTAGAGACTGGAGATTAGTAGAACCAGAAACGCCCTGATATTATGAACCAAAGCTAATAAAATTAGTATTAATTTTATAACTAATTACAAATCTCTATCCCTCAGGATACTTCCTAAATATACTGTTTATCCGCATCTGTATCACACCAAAAAATGCTTCGCGGAAAATGCTGGTCGACATTTTTGAGGTGCCTGCAGTACGGTCGGTAAATATGATCGGCACTTCCACCAACTTAAAACCGTGCTTAATAGCGGTGTACTTCATTTCTATCTGGAAGGCATAACCAACGAATTTGATCTTATCGAGCTCTACCGTTTCGAGCACTTTGCGCCTGTAGCACATAAAGCCGGCGGTAGCATCCTGGATGTTTATACGTGTAATGAAGCGAACATACACCGATGCGAAATAGCTCATCAGTACGCGGCTCATAGGCCAGTTCACTACGTTAACGCCTTTTATATAGCGTGATCCAATTGCTGCATCGGCATCATTGCAAGCCTGGCGTAACCGCAGCAAATCGTCCGGGTTGTGCGAAAAATCGCAATCCATCTCGAAAATGTAATCGTATTGCCTTTCAACCGCCCATTTAAAGCCGTGGATATAAGCCGTACCAAGCCCCTGCTTGCCAGCACGCGTTTCCATAAAAAGGCTATCTGGATATACATTTTGCAGGCCTTTCACAATAAGCTGCGTACCATCGGGGGAGCCGTCGTCAATGATCAATACGTGAAAATCATACGGGAGTGAAAATACCTTGCGTATCATCCGCTCGATGTTTTCCTTTTCGTTGTAAGTAGGTATAATTACTAAGCTATCCGGCACTTAATCTAATAGTAGGTAAATGTAAACCGCCAAAAATAGGGGAATTTATTATCTATAAAAAATAAAAAACAGGATAGCTATAACTATCCTGTTTCCTGTAACGATATGTTACGTTATAAATTGTTTGTGTCTGCTACAATTTTGCCTTCATCAACAGGAGTTAAATATGGATCAGTGATATAGTTACGTTCCTTTAGATGCGGAGAAACAAACAGGAATGCCACCACAAATACTGCGATAAATATTACAAAGAACCACTCATAATTGGCGCCTTTAAGATTGCGCGCCCACCAGCCGCCACCTTCAATAAACTGATTAACAAGGGCTGTAATTAGATTGCCAAAAGATACTACGAGAAACCAAATACCGGTCATGGTACTTTTCATTGATTTTGGCGAATGCGTATAAGCATACTCCAAACCTGTTATAGATACCAGCACTTCGGCTGCCGAAAGGATCATGAAAGCCAATATTTGCCACCAGATGGAAGGCGTGCCTCCATGCTCTATACTATTATGCGTAAAGGCAATTACCACAAATGATAAACCTGTTAAAATTAAACCTGCGCCAAGCCTGCGTAATGGTTTGGTTGTAAGTCCGACTTTGTCAAGGCGGGGATAAACGAAATAGTTAAAAAATGGAATGAATAACAGCAGGAAAATTGTATTAACTGTTGAAACCGATCCGGGTAATACGGTAAATGATGTAAACCCAAGATTGATATTACGATCTGATGCTTGAGCATACAAAGTCCATTCTGAGAGGCATTGGTCCCAAACAGCCCAAAAAGCCAGGGCAAAAAAGAATACGGCTATTACACGATAAACCGCTTTCATACCCTCTACCTTTTCAGGATCAAACGGGCCCTTGGCAACGTCAAGTAACGATTCGCCCGGTTTGCGTTGTCCCATGTGCGTTAACGCATAAAAAGTTATAAATACAAGATTATTACGGTTAACCCCGGCAGGAGGTACGCGCACATATTTTTTACGCCCAAGGAAAAATATCACAGTTGCCAATGCCATTAATAATCCAGGGATTCCAAATGCCCATTTAGGCCCTATGTGATCGTATGTCCATGGAATAGCTACGGTTGAGATCATAGAGCCTGCATTGATGCTGAAATAAAACCAGCCATATACCTTCGACAACAGATCCTGGTTGGAAGCATCAAACTGGTCGCCCACGTTGGCTGATACGCACGATTTAATACCGCCGGCACCGATTGCAACTACCAGCATACCTATCTCAAAGCCACCCAGGCTGCCATCGAACATGGATAATAACAAATGGCCGAGGCAGTAAACCATAGATATATACAATATCAGTTTATATTTGCCTGTAAACCAATCGGCTACCATGCCGCCTACAAATGGCAGTGCATAGGCCACCATCACAAATAAGTGATTTAGCTTATTCGCGTGCGCATCGGCCTGTTGTGACAATGCCGCACTGCCGGTCGGGTTAAAAAATTGTTTTACTAAAAATAAGGTAAGGATCGACCGCATACCATAAAAGCTGAAACGCTCTGCGGCTTCGTTACCAATAATATAAGGTACAGCTTTGGGGAAACGGGATTTCTTTTGTACAGGAGGGTCTAATGCAATGTCTTGCGCCATAATCAATCAGTTAAAAATTGTCCTAAAATACTATTATTCTGCCAATTCAAAATTTTATATCGGTTTAAAAGCAGAATGACACTTGTTGTTTCGATTAATAATTGTAAAACAGCGGTTTAATTTCCCGTTGGGTTACTGTTATCCTCAACCTTAGAGGCTCTTTTGGGTGCAATATATTCATCGTCGTGTGCATCGGGAACGTTGCGCATGTCCAGGTTTTCAACCAGTACCCAATGGCCGTTCTTTAGTTTGTAGCCATCGTAAGTGAGGTCGGGGCCATAGCTTTTTGGATCATTTTTGTGGGTGTCATCTGCAGGGGCGAGATGGTCAAAAACGATCAGCTCCTGTTCGGGCACATAGCGCAGCAGCATAGATGCCTGGCGGGTATATTCAAAAATAATGCGTTTTTTATTCTTACTCAGGCCGAATTCTGCCGCGCCAAAAACAGGCATATCGTTTTTAAATGATAATATTTCGATCACTTTTTTGGTGGATTCTGCATTGTTTCCCTTCCAGCCTAGTATGGTGTAGTATTGATGTTCAGCGTCAACTTTGATGATCTTATAATACTGCGCGCCATACCATTTACGGTTGCTTAAAACCGAATCTTCCGGACTTTTTAACAGCGGCGAATAATCTTCAAGCGGGAAAAGTTTTAAACCACCGCCTGTGTTCATCTGTATGGCGCCAAAAAAGCGATAGCTGCCGTCATCATTCATCAAATGCCATGTAAATATCCGGAAACGGTTATCGGGCGCATTTAATATACTGATGGTTTTTAAAGAATCGAAAGGAAAAAGGAACGAGTTAGGAACTTTGAGCGCGCTTACCAATGTTTTGATGAAATCGTAATTGGCATTTTTACGCTCAAGGTCGTTTTCGTTATTAACAAATGTCTTGCCCAATTCTGCAAGGCTATCCTGGTATGCGCGTAACTGTTTCAAATAACCGCTTTCGTCCGAATGTTGGGCAAAAGCATGTGACATCGGAATTGCGAATATGATCAGGCAGGCAAATAGTATTTTTTTCATCGCTACAATTAACGCAAATTCTCTAAAATAATTGCACTTGCACCACCGCCGCCATTACAAATTCCTGCAGCGCCATATTTGCCATTATTTTGCTGTAGAACGCTAAGCAAGGTCACTACTATACGAGCCCCTGAAGCACCCAGCGGATGGCCCAAAGAAACGGCACCACCGTTTACGTTTACTTTCGCAGGATCAAGCTTTAATACATTGTTATTCGCAATAGACACTACTGAAAAAGCCTCATTAATTTCAAAATAATCCATGTCCTCAGCGGATAACCCGGCGCGTTGCAATGCCAAAGGGATAGCCTTCGAAGGCGCAGTAGTAAACCATTCCGGGGCAAGCTGGGCATCAGCATAGGCTATAACGCGTGCAAGTGGTTTTATGCCCATTGCTTCAGCTTTTTCGCGGCTCATCAATACTACCGCTGCTGCGCCATCATTTAACGTAGACGCATTCGCGGCGGTTACCGTTCCGTCTTTCTGGAATACTGGTTTTAGAGATGGTATTTTATCAAATTTTACAGCTTTGGGCTCTTCATCCTCAGTAAATAAAGTAACATCACCTTTTTTGTCTTTCAGTTCAACAGGGGTTATCTCGTCTTTAAATTTACCCTCGGCTTGTGATCTTTGTGAGCGATTGTATGACTCTATCGCGAAAGCATCCTGTTCTTCGCGGCTGATGTTGCATTCTGTTGCGCAAAGCTCTGCGGCTGAACCCATGTGGTAATCTTTATAAACATCCCACAAGCCATCCTTCACCAGTCCATCAATGATCTGCCCGTTGCCAAGGCGATAACCATTTCGTGCCTTATCCAGGTAATAGGGCACGTTGCTCATGCTTTCCATGCCGCCGGCTACAACTATGTCGTTTTGCCCGGTTGCTATACTTTGTGCACCCAGCATTATGGCCTTCATTCCTGATGCACACACTTTATTTACCGTTGTTGCGGGTAAATAGGGAAGGCCTGCAAAAATTGCTGCCTGTGTTGCAGGCGCCTGGCCAATATTGGCAGACATTACGTTCCCCATAAAAACTTCCTGGATATATTCGGGTTTCAACCCCGATCTTTCAACGGCAGAGCGGATAACAATACTGCCCAACTGTGTGGCGCTTAACGATGCCAGGCTGCCACCGAAACTGCCTATAGGCGTACGGGTGGCTGCCACTATTACTACTTCTCTCATAAAAGGTCAATTGTTAAGCAAATGTAGCAAATGCCTGCGCAATGCAAACGTGCGCCAAAAAAAGAAAGCGTTTATAAACATAAACTTGTTAATTTTGTACACTATACAGTAAATGGCAACCATTTCACCTACCCGCCAGAAAGCGATCCTCCGCAAATACTCGCATAACATCAAGTTTTTGATGATGGTTGTAAGCGTATTTGTTATTGTGCTTACGCTGCCCAAGCAGGCTAAGTTTATGTACGAGATAGAAAAGGGCCGTGTGTGGACACAGAACGACCTGGTATCGCCATACAACTTCGCTATTCTTAAAACACCGCAGGAAATAGATAACGACCGCCATATTGCGCTTGCCAGCATCACACCAATTTATCAGTTACACCCGGACATAGAGCAGTCGCAGCTGGATACTTTTAAAAATACGCTCGAGCTAAAATGGCACGCGTCCGGACTGGACGACAAAAAGAAACAGGCATATCTGAATATCGGGACGAGTCTTCTTAAAAATATTTATGAGACCGGTTTGTTTCGCCCCAATCCTAAATATCAGCAAAATGGTGCGAATTATGCTATTACCATTCTGAACAAAAATATTGCTACAGATAAAAATACTGCAGAATTATTCACGCGCCAAAAAGCATTGGATTATTGCAGCAAATCATTGGACAATGACAAAGGAATTGACAAAACCTTTATGCTCGATCTGATCATCAACCGCCTGCAGAATAACCTGGTTTATGATGATATGCTTAGCGCGCGACTGGAAAAGGAAGCCCTGGAGAATATTTCTTTCACACGCGGAATGGTGCAAAAGGACGAAATCATTGTAAGCAAAGGGGCCGTTGTTAACGACGAGGTTTTTCAGAAACTGGCGTCGTATAAAAAAGCATTTGAGGATAATACCCGGGTTAACGGCGACCACCGGTTGGTTTTGGTGGGCCAAACATTGCTTGTTGCTATAGCTATTACGCTGCTGATGATATTCCTATACCTCTTCAGGCGCGATATTTATAATGATAACAGGCTGGTGGGATTGATCCTGCTCGTTGTTACGGCAATGCTGAGCACGCTTTCGCTCTGCATAAAGCTACAAATGCCAAACCTGTACTATATACCTTATTGTATAGTGCCGATCATTATCCGCATATTATTTGATACCCGTTTGGCGCTGAATATACATTTGCTCGTGGTGCTGATCGCCGGCTTCTTTGTGCCCAATAGTTTCGAGTTTGCTTATTTTGAGCTGACGGCCGGCATGGTATCTATCTATAGCATCAAGAACCTTATCCGCAGGGAGCAGTTCCTGATTTCGGCGGTAATTATCACCTTTAGCTATTTTGTGGCTTTTCTGGGCATCTCGTTTATCCGGGAGGGTACATTTACCAATATCAGGTGGGTTGATTTTACGCCGTTTGTTGTGAGTGTGCTGCTTACTTTACTGGCTTATCCGCTTATCTATCTGTTCGAAAAAGTTTTTGCTATCACGTCGGATATTACGCTTATCGAGCTTACCAATACCAATGCACCATTGCTGCGCGAGCTTGCATTTGCTGCACCAGGTACATTTCAGCATTCGCTACAGGTGGCCAATCTTGCAGAAAATGCCATTTATACGATAGGCGGTAACGCATTATTGGTAAGGGCAGGGGCTTTGTACCACGATATTGGTAAGCTGGAAAATCCGCTGTTTTTTATCGAGAACCAAAGTTCGGGCTTTAATCCGCACGATAAGCTGCCTTATGAGGAAAGCGCGCAGATCATTATCAGGCACGTTACCAAAGGTGTGGAATTGGCTGAGAAAGCCGATCTGCCAAAGGTGATCGTCGATTTTATACGTACCCATCACGGCGATACACGGGTGGATTACTTCTACCAGTCGTTCCTGAAGAATTTTCCTGAGAAAACAGTTAATGAGCGCGTATTCCATTATCCCGGCCCTATACCATTTACAAAAGAAGGCGGTGTTTTGATGCTGGCCGATTCTGTTGAGGCGGCTTCACGCTCGTTAAAGGAGCCGGATGAGAAATCTATCAGCGATCTTGTTGACCGCATTGTAAAATATAAACTCGACCAGGGGCAGCTGAATGACAGCGCGATAACGTTGAAAGACATTGAAACTATAAAGGCTATCTTCAAAAAAATGCTGATGAGCATTTACCATGTGCGGATAAATTATTAAGCTTTTGTGAGTGGTTAAATGGTTGATTGTGTGAGGAGTTAAAAACATGGTTCAAACTATAAAAATTTACCCTCCACACTTAATCAATTAATAACTGAAATTTTTTTTTGCCCGGTTATCTGAATTGCTATATTTGCAGTCCCGAAAAAAGGGGGTTTTATTGACGCTTGTTTCCTGTATTAGCACCAGGAGCAAAGAAATGGTGAGGTGCCTGAGAGGCCGAAAGGATCAGTTTGCTAAACTGACGTACGGGAAACTGTACCGAGGGTTCGAATCCCTCCCTCACCGCCTTCGGTCGCTGAAGCGATCTTCGGCGGTCAAAGACCGCTAAAAGTAAAAAGCCTGTGGATCATTTGGTCTACAGGCTTTTTTTAGATATGCTGTCCTAACCAAACTCATTCCTCAGTACTCATTCCTTTCACAGTAACGGGTTTTCCTTCTTCTACAGGAATGTGGTGAATTTTTTTGACGTAAAGCTCATCAACTAAAATAACACCTATCGCCAGCAATGGAACCGCAAGAATGATACCCATAGCGCCTGAAACCGCAGCCATGATCAACTGGCTGATCAACGTCAATGCAGGCGGCAGATTGATCATCTTTTTCTGAACCAGGGGGTTGACAATATTGGCAGTAATGGTTTGTGAAACGATATAAACGATGGCTACGAAGATTGCGGTATTGGTACTGATCGTTAACCCCAATAGTACGCCCGGTACCATGGCGATAGCGGAGCCCAATGTCGGGACGATCTCCAGTAACCCGGTAAGCAAGCCTAAAACCATCGCTGCCGGGATGCCGATAATGGTTAGCCCGATGGTGATCATGATGGTCACCAGTACCATCGAAACCATCATTCCTTTGATCCAGCCTTTTAGTGATAAACTGATCCGGTCCAGGATATGCCGGCTTATTTTTTTCCGGGAGGGTGGTACGAGTAAGATCAGACCATTTTTGTAGAGCGAGGGGTTTGTCGTAAAAAATATACCAAGGAATAAAATAATGTACATATCACCCAGTACGCCAAAGGTTGTGCTGAAAAAGGAACTGACGGTGTTCATCATTTTACCGGCTTGCTGATCATTATCGCTGCCGGTAGCATCGAGAATTTTTTGCCCAAGGTCGCTTTGCGACAGTTTAGCCTTTAGATTATGAACAGTACCGGGTAGCGTCTCGCTTAGTTGTTTGATCTGTTGCTGTATCTTAGTACCCATAAACCAGATGAGGGCGCCGGTAATGATAAAGGTTGCGAATACGCCAATCAACATGGCAAGCCAGCGCTTCCATTTCGTCCGCCTTTCTATCAGGTCGGCAAGTCCATGAAAATAAGTCGCGATCAATGCGCCGGCCAGTATCATAAGGAGTACACTAAAGGCAACACGGGCTATCAGGATGACCGATACCAGCAAGGCTACGATGCCAACAGTCTGCCAGACTTTTTGAGTATAGGATGTTGTTTTGCTATTTTTGGGCTGCATGAGGTGTACTGGTTGTTCCTTTCGAACACGTAGCTTTTAATAATGTTTGCGCATTAATTTTCTGGTATAGCGGGCCCTTTACCCGATTTTTTAAGGAAGTGCAGGAAATCACGAAATGTTCAGTCAAATAGATATATTGCCGCTCATTAACATATCCGCCGGCGTGGCTATGAACAGCATTGCGCTTTAACAGGCCATTGGTATGCTTACTTCGAATATAAATTAAAACATATGAAACGCTGTATATTCATCTTTTCAATTGTATTGATAAGCTATCGCAGCTTCGCGCAGGACAACCAGGCGCCAACACCGCAATGGCGCCCGGTTTATCATTTTACACCGGATAAATACTGGACAAATGACCCGAACGGATTGATCTATTTGAACGGTAAGTTCCAACTGTATTATCAGCATAACCCATTTGAAAACAAATGGGGGCACATGAGCTGGGGGCATGCCGAAAGTATCGACCTGGTACATTGGAAGTATTTACCTGTTGCCATACCCGAAGTAGTAACTAAAGACACTACCACCTGGATCTATTCCGGATCGGCAGTGCTGGATAAAAATAATACCAGCGGATTCGGTTTAAATGGCAAGCCGCCGGTTATCGCAATCTTTACAGCCGACCAACCTAAGCAAAAAAAGGAATCACAATTTATTGCTTATAGTAATGATGCCGGGATGTCGTATAAACTGTATGATAAAGACCCGGTTATCGATTTAAACATGCATGATTTTCGCGACCCGAATGTGTTTTGGTACGAGCCGGCAAAACAATGGGTGATGACTGTATCGATGGTGAACGAGCACATGATCCGCTTTTACGGATCAAAAGATTTGAAAAACTGGAAAAAGCTTAGCGATTTCGGCCCGGCAGGTTATACTAAGAACGGCTGGGAGTGCCCTTCGCTTTTGCCGTTGGCGGTAGATGGTGATCCGTCAAATATCAAGTATGTTTTATTTGTATCCTGCTTTGGCGATCATGGCCCGCAAATGCAGTATTTTGTTGGTAATTTTGACGGTACAACCTTTAAGAATCTAAATTCGGACGATAAAATGCTGCGTGTGGATTATGGCGATTGTTTTTATGCAGCCATATCCTGGCGGGACGCACCGGAAGATAAAAAGATATTTTTGGGCTGGATGATCAATGGCAAACAGGAGACCTACCCGTGGAAAGGGCAAATGTCTATCCCGCGTGATCTTTCATTCAGAACTACATCAGAAGGTATCAGGCTTGTTCAAACGCCTGCATCGATTATAACCGCTTCAATAACAAGATTTGCAAATGCAGCACCAAAGGTAAAAAAGAACTTGCAGGTAAGTGGTAAAACGCAATTATCCCGCCCCGGAAAATTCGACCAAAATGCCTACTGGATAAAGGCAACCATCAAACCCGGAAATTCAGGCAAAACCATATTTTGGGTTGCAGCATCTAAAGACGGCTCTCAGGGGGTTGAAGTTGGCTATGATGCGACGAAACAGGAGTTATATATTGACTGCTCGGCAACCGAAAGTACAAATAAAGATGCGCGCAACCTGGTACAAACAGCACCGCTCAAGCCTGTTAATGGCCTCGTAAAATTGAGTATACTGATGGACAAATCGTCACTTGAGGTATTTGGTAATGACGGCGAAAGTGTTATATCGACCATGCTATATCCCGGCAAGGATAATAACTCGTTATTTATATCCTCCAATGATAATGTATTGGTGCAATCATTAAAAATATGGGATATGAATGTGAGCCAACAGTAATATAAATCTGATCATCCTTTTTAGTCTTACTTATGAAACAGATCGCTCTCTGCCTATTTTTTAGCTTGTTTATTGTTAAGCTGCAAGCCCAGCAAAGCAACTCGCCACATATCGTAAATATTGTCAATTTTATCCGCCTGCTGGAGCCGCGCGATCCCAATATCACGGAGGATGTATTGTATCAAACAGTAGTTAAGCAAGTGGAATTGATGAAGCAATACCATCTTGGCGGTACTTTTCTTTTACAATATGATGCGTTATTAGATATACGGTATAAAAAATTATTAAAAAGCCTGCCCCGCGATTCATTCGAGATCGGTGCGTGGTGGGAGATCCCGCAGCCGCTGGTTGAAAACTCGGGTATGAAATGGCGCGGACGTTATCCCTGGGATTGGCGCGCAAATATCGGCTTTTCTACAGGTTATACACCGGCAGAACGGGAGCGGCTGATCGACACTTATATGCGGGATTTTAAAAAAATATTTGGTTACTATCCAAAATCCGTCGCGTCATGGTTTATTGATGCGCATAGCCTGCAATACATGTATGAGAAATACCATATCGTTGCCTCCGCCAATTGTAAGGATCAGTACGGTACGGATGGCTACACTTTATGGGGCGGTTACTGGAACCAGGCGTATTATCCAAGCAAGGTCAATTCCTATATGCCTGCACAGCATGCCGTAAACCAAATCCCGGTACCGATATTCCGCATGTTGGGCAGCGACCCGATCAGGCAATATGATAACGGTCTTGAACATTCCCGGCAAGGTGTTGTAACGCTGGAACCAGTTTATCCAAAAGCCGGCGGCGATTCAACGTGGATCAATTGGTTTTTTAAACAATTTACCGATGGTGCTGCGGGCGCATTTGCATATACACAAGCGGGGCAGGAAAATTCATTCACCTGGCCTGCTATGGAGAAGGGATTGGAAATGCAATTTCCGCTCATAGCAAAACTGCGCGATGAAAAAAAGATAAAGGTAGAAACGTTAGCTGCATCTGGTGAATGGTTCAAGTCTCATTTTAAAGTTACGCCCGTTACCGCGGTAACTGCACTGGAAGACCTGCCCGGTGAAAACCGTAAATCGGTATGGTTCGATAGCAGGTTTTATAGAATAAACCTTTTGTGGGAAGACGGCCGGCTGCGCATACGCGATATTCACCTGTTCGATGAAAAAATGACCTCTAAATACGAAACAGGAGTAGCTACCGCAAACGAGTGTGAGTTTTTTACGCTACCGGTGATAGATGGCTATTTGTGGAGCAGCCAAAGTTTGCTGTCGGGTTTACGCTTACAAGGCACAGTGGACGGCAAAGTTGAAGATTTGACAGGAGGGATGCCGGTTGTATCGGATAAAGTGCCCGGTCAATTAAATATCAGCTGGCCGTTAAAAGAAGTTCCCGGAAACTTACAAATACGGTTGACAGAAAATGAAATATCCATCTCTCTAAAAGGTAATAATACCCTAAACTGGTATTTTGAGTTTACGTCTGCCGAAGGAAAAGCGCTGCCCTTTACGAATATTGGCGACAAGCAAATTACTGCCGAATTTGAAGGGATACATTATAGTATGCTGGCAAAGGATGGCTATTTTTTACATCAGGAGACTAGTGCATCTTTTTGGATAACACCTTCAGGCAATAAGGCGACTTTAAATTTCCAAGTTAACTGATAGAATCCGATCACAGTTAATTTAATCATACCGATGCCGTTCAATTAAAATGAACGGCATTATTTATATATAGCCGACCTTATCCATGATTAGTTTCTAAAACTGATTTATTATCTGTATTACGTTTTCGATAGGCTGAAGGGGATGTTCCCATTAACCTTGTAAACATGCGCGAGAAATAGTATTGGTCATCTACACCTACGCAAAATGCGAGTTCTTTAACGGTCATGTTGGTAAAAGACAGGTACTGACAGGCTTTTTGTATTTTAAGATGATTGAAGTATTCAATAGGCGAGTGCCCCGTTTTTTTCCTGAATAATGATGAGAAATGAGTGACTGACAAATTGGATGAATCGGCCATTTGTTTAAGCGTGATGGTTTTTTGGATATTATCCTGCATTAGTTTAATTACTGTGTCAACTACATCTGCTGTAACCGTCTTTTTCTTCCTGTTAAATTTGTCCTCGTAGATCATGGAAGAGAGAAAATGGTAAAAGATCATGTTTACATAGCGCAGCGTGTCATCCCCATAGCCATTTTCCAGGTTCTCATAAATATCGTCGAAAAGCCCGATTCTGTCTTCGCTAAAGGTTAGCTGCGGCTTATAGTTGTCGGAATTCTTTACGATCAGGTCTGCAATAAATGCTGCATTATCTCCCTTAAAATGCGCCCAATAAATAGACCATGGATTCTTTTCATCAGCACCGTACCGGTGTGGCGTGTTTGCAGGTATGGCAATAAACTGCGACGGCGAGATCCCTATTCGTTTTTTATTGATCTCTATCCAACCATAACCTTCAATACAATAAATGATAATGTTCTGGCTTATCCCATGTGACCTTTCTGCATAATGAAACATCGCCCTTGGATAATACCCAATATCGGTAATATATATTTGCCGTGTTACAGGATCCTTTACCAGGAACTCTGAAACTATTTTTTTGGGGATGACGATAAGCCGCTGGCCTTCAAATCCATCTCTTTTCCGGGGCAATTTTTCTTTTGACATCGATTTAGTTGCAATAACAAAAT
Organism: Bacteroidota bacterium; assembly: GCA_013289045.1. Taxonomy (GTDB): domain Bacteria; phylum Bacteroidota; class Bacteroidia; order Sphingobacteriales; family Sphingobacteriaceae; genus Mucilaginibacter. The sequence goes on from JABDAU010000047.1 coordinate 12,879, forward strand.
AAAAGTGTATAAAAATCCATCATTATCATAATTTTAGGCATTTTAATTTTCCTGTAACCGTATTAGGTTTGTTACATTATACCAATTATAATATTTATTCAATAGGATAAGGATAAAATTAAGAAGGATTTATCGAGTTCCATTAAAAATGTTGTTTTGAAAATGCAATCCTTGATTTTGCACATGGCGTTTTATTGTCCATCTTATCCGATAAAGTAACACCTGATTAAACCAAATAAAGAATGAGAAAACTACTACTAATTTTTACACTGTTCATCGCAGGCATAGCCTTTGCCTCCGCGCAACAGAAGAAAATCACGGGAACAGTTAAGGATTTGCAAACGAAGGAGCCGCTTCCATTTGCAACCATTTCCCTGGAGACCGGGGGCAAGGTCGTTAACAGATTTGCTGCGGATGCAAAAGGCAGCTTTACTGTAGATGCCGAAACCGGATCTGTTATCGAAGTAAGCTTTACAGGTTACGAGCCGAAAAAAGTTACTGTAGGCGACAGCACCAGCATTACCCTCTACCTGAAAAGCAGCGGCAATTTAGCCGAGGTTGTTGTGATTGCTTATGGTAAGGAGAAACGTAAAGACCTTACCAGCGCGGTATCTACCATTTCGGCGCAGGAGATCAGTGAAGCGCCGTCAACCAATCTGGCGACAGCGCTGGCATCACGCGCGCCGGGCCTTGAAGTACACAGCACAAGCACTCAGCCGGGTGCAAGCGCATCGGTCAACGTACGCGGGCTAAATTCCATAACCCAGTTGGAGGGGCCTTTGTATATTGTTGATGGTGTGGCTTTGGTGGGAGATATCAGAAATATCGACCCAAATGACATTGAGTCCGTTGAAATATTAAAAGACGCTGCCGCTGCAGGTATCTACGGTTCACGTGCTGCCGAGGGCGTTATCCTCATCACCACCAAAAAACCTAAAGCCGGCGCTACCAGCATTAATTTTGATATGTACGCCGGCATACAGGTAAATAACCCGGCTTACAAAATGCTTGGTTCAAAGGATTATGCAACATTAAAACGCACTGCGTACCAGGATGCCGATCCGGGCACATTCGGCGCGCCGGGCACAGATACCGCCGATGCTAAAATTTTTAATAGCTATGAATTGCAGAGCATTAAAAACGGTTATACCGATTATAACTGGCAAAACGCCATTATGCATAATAATGCCCCAACTGAAAATTATACTTTATCCATATCCAATGGCACCGGTTCAAACCGGGTGTATTTCAGCGGTCAATATCAGAACCAGGAAGGTATTTTAATTAATACCGGTTATAAAAAATATTCAAGCTATTTCAGCGACGAGACCCAGATCAGGCCGTTCCTGAAATTTGGCGGCAGTGTAAACTATACGCATGACGTTACCAACAACCCGTTGCCTGACGAATACCGTCAATCACTGACTGAAAGCCCGCTGCAGCCGATCTATGATGCCACCGGTCAGCCGTTGGTGGTTGTCGATAACTCGACAGGCACCCCTACCATCTTCAACCCGGCGACACTGGCGTTTGATGCAACCAACATGTATACCACAAACCGCACAAATGCGAATATCTATGTGGAGTTTACGCCGATAAAGAACCTTGTTTTACGGTCGAGCATTGGCGGTGATATTTACCAGGCCGAACAGGATACCTACTATCCGAGAACTACAGGCCCGGGGTATTCGCCGAGGAATGGCCTTGCCGAGATCTATAATACAAGGGCGACAGATGTGTTATGGGAAAATACAGGAACCTATAACTTTACCGCAGGCGATCACGAGGTAAACCTGTTGGGCGGTTTTACTTTTGAAAAACACGAAGATTTCGCTACCGATATGCAAGCCGATCAATTCCCTACCGACCTTCTGTCTTATAAATCCATCGGCAGCGCAGGCGAAAGGATACAGGACAACAGCAATTATGACGGATGGGATGTTCGCTCACTTTTTGCAAGGGCTGTTTATAAATATAAAGGCCGCTACATTTTAAATGCTACTGTACGCCAGGACGGTTCAAGCCGTTTCGGTTCAAACAATAAATTTGGTGTATTCCCAACGGTGAGCGGCGCATGGCGTATAATTGACGAGCCATGGATGGGCTTCAAACTGAAAACCTGGCTCACCGATTTCAAATTGCGTTTAAGCTACGGCCTTGTAGGTAACCAAAACCTGCCTTATGATGCTATCTACACACGCTATGATCCTGCAACCTATCCGTTTAATGGCTCATCGGTAACAAGCGGTTATGCTGTTGCGGGTACCAATGGTGTATTTGGCAATAATTCATTGCAATGGGAAGTACAGCACCAATTTAACGTGGGTACCGATGTCGCTTTCCTGAACAACCGCATCCAATTGTCAGTGGACTTTTACAATAAAAATATCAGCAGCCTGCTGATGCCGCTGCCGTTGGCGCCTTCATCTGGTTTCCAAACAGAATATGTAAACGTTGCCGCGATGAATACAAAAGGTGCTGATGTGGCATTGAAAATTACCCCTGTACAAACCAAAGACTTTACCTGGCAGACTTCGATAAACTGGTCGGCATACAGAAGCAAGGTTACCAAATTATTCCCTGGCAGAGACTCGGTTAACCTTACATTACGTGTTGGTTTACCGCCAAGCGGCACCTATGTTAACTACGTATTCGATGGGCTGTACCAACAGGGTGATAATTTCGCGCTCGATCCAAACGGCAAACCCGGCGATATCAAGATTAAGGACGTAAACGGCGATGGCAAGATCACCCCTGAAGACGAAGTAGTTGTAGGCTCAAGTAATCCGAAAGGGTGGGGCAGTTTCTGGAACTATTTCAGGTATAAGAGCATATCGCTTGTTGTTTACAGCACTTATGAGTATGGACAGCAACTTAATAACCTCACTTATACCGACCTTACTTACTACAACTCGCTGTATGGCAATACAGGCAACGTAACTGTACAGGGTGGAGATTACTGGACACCGACCAACACGAATACCAATATCCCGAGGCCAAATTCATTCGGCACATCGCTGAAGACGCTTCCGGGTGGTATTGGGCAGGGTTCAAGCTACTCTATACAAAATGCAAGCTATTTCAAAGTTCAGCACATTACATTGGGTTATGATTTTGCTACCAGCCTGCTGAATAAAATAAAGGTGCATAGCCTGAACATTTATGCCCAGGTATTAAACCCTTTCCTGATAACAGGTTACAAGGGGGTTGATCCGGATATTGCAGGCGCCGATGCCGCAAATGAAGTTTATCCAAGGTACCGCACATTTCTGCTTGGTGCAAAATTAGGGTTATAACATTAACGATATTTTGATATGAAAAATCTTAAACAGTATTTTAAAAATCTATGGATGGTCGTTTTGATCATCGTCATGGTACAGATGTTCAGCAGTTGCCGGAAAGAGCTGGACTACAACCCCGAAGTTTTCGTTTCGGCGCAAAGCGTGTATAAGGATGAGGCTGGGGCTGTTGCCGGTGTAACCGGGATCTATCAGCAATTACAAACCCTTAAAAAATCTGACTACCAGCTGATAGGGGTAATTGGCACCGATGAGGTACGTTGCTGCTACCAGGCCCAGGGCTATGGCTCTTATTATGCAGGTGTAGTTGGTATGGACGTGTACGACATTACGTTTAACAGCCAAAATTCAGATATTGGCGGCTTTTGGGCAGTTTGCTACCAGGGTATAGCCAATGCAAATGCGGCCCTGTTATATATACCGCAGATTAAAAACTTTGCCGATCCTGCAGTCCAAACCCGCCTGGAGGGCGAAGCCCGCTTTATGCGCGCGGTGTACTATTTTTATTTAGTGCAATTGTTTGGTGATGTGCCCATGCCATTGGAGAACACATCATTTGCAAATGGCCTGCCCCGTGTGCCGCAAGACCAGGTGTATGCCCAAATCGAAGCCGATCTCAAATTTGCTGCCGCAAATTGCTGGACAAAAAGTAAACTTACCGGCAGTGATGCAGGCCGTGCAAGTGTTGAAGCAGCTAAAGCGTTGCTGGGTAAAGTTTACCTTACCTTGCATGATTATACCGATGCAAAAACTACTTTCGAGGACCTGATCAATAACGATAAGATCAGTCTGTTACCCAATTATGCTAACCTGTTTGACGGACAGCATGAAAACAATGCGGAGTCTCTGTTCGAGATACAGTACTCAACCGATAATTTGAATGATACGCAAGGTCTCCAAAATAATTATGGTTCTTACGCAGGGCCGCCAATACAATGGGAAACCTGGAATGTGCATACCCCAGGTTACGGCGGTACCGTTGTGTGCACTACTTCATTTTACTCAGATTCGGTTTTTGCGAGGCCTTATTCGTGGGAATATCAATATGATGCCCGTTACAACGCATCAATCAATGGCTATCGTTATGACCCCAACAATGGTTCAAGCGACTACTGGTGGTGGGACCCGGGAGAACCTACTGTCAAAAAATATGATATTACTTCCAGCGACATTGATTATGCGCATTCAGGTAAAAACATTTATTACCTCCGTTCGGCAGATGTGTTTTTGATGTATGCAGAAGTACTTAATGAGCTGGGGCAGTCGCAAGCTGCATTAGCGCCACTTAATAAAATACGTGAACGTGCTTTTGGTAATAACACGCTTGATTTTGGGCCAACCGACCAAGCCACGTTGCGCAGCGAGATCATGGATGAACGTAGCCGGGAATTGGGTGCAGAAGGCTGGCGCTGGTTCGATCTTAAGCGTACCGGGCTGCTGGTATCTCTTGTACAGCAACGCGACAATCCTTATGTTGAGAGAGGTGGCGGCAACGATCCGCATCCGAAGCAGAATATATCTTCGAAAAATATGTTGTACCCGATCCCACTAACCGAGTTGCAAAACAACCAGGCATTGGGATTGAAAGCACAAAACCCTGGCTATTAATTGTTAAATAAAATATATAGATGAAGTTTTCAAAGCGCCCCGTTATAAAATATTTGATGCCATGCTTGCTGCTGCTGTCCGGAGCCGTTTCGGCACAGAAAGTAACAAAATATGATGACAGCCTGGTTGTCAGTGCCGGCGAATCATCGGTATCGGTAAATTACAAAACGGGGCGTTTAAATTATCGCTTTAGCAATGGTGTTGTAATGAACAATACCATTGCTTATGTAAACGAATTGAACGACGGTTATATCTCCACCTCGGCATGCCGGGTACACCAGGCAGCCACAGGTGAATTTGAAAATGATTTCGGCAAAGGCATCCGTATCATAGTCCGTCATTCGGGCAATGATGCCGGGATTACGCTTACACAACAAGTATTATTGTATACTGATCATCAGTACCTCTTAACCAATGTCACCGCAATAAAAGGCGATGGCACGATCATGGACCTGGAAAGTCGCGACATATGTGCGCTTGCTATTCTCCCGCAGGAAAAAGGACAATTGTTACAGCCCGGTATTGAACCACGTTTTTTAGATGTGCCTTTCGATAATGACAACTGGTCGCATATCCTCGAACGTAAATGGGAGCAAGGGAAACCGGCATTCACGGGTATCAGTTACGAGTTTGCTTCGACTTATAATAACGATGATTTTTCGGGTTTGGTGATGGGCAGTATTTCCCATGATTTCTGGAAGACGGGTATCGTTTACCGGGCGTCATCGCAAAAAGGCGTTATCGATTCGTTAAAGATTTACGATGGCGCCGCTACCGCAGATAATCCTTCACTTCCGCCGGATTATGGCGGCAATGATGGCACGCATGATCATGCGCCTCATGGTACGATGAAAGGCAAATCCGTTAATTCATCCATCATTTATTTATGTGGTGGCGATACACGCAAAGGTTTTGTTGAATATGGTAATGCCAACGCCATTCTTAACGGCAGGCTTAGCTGGAAAGGCTATGCACCTGTTTACTGGAATAGTTTTGGTGTTGAAGGCGTGTTGGGCTATGAGGGTAGAATGATGCCAAAAGATATAACTAAGATATCGGACTTCATCCAAACGCTTCCTAATTTTAATAAGTACGCTAAACCGGTCATCAGTATCGACTCATACGATCAATCCATTTATACAACAAGTCTCTTAGCTTCTTTTGGGCGGTATATCGAAAAAAAGAACCAGCAACTGGGTTTCTATTTTATCCCGTTTGCAAATTGGGCATGGAGGAATAATACAGATAATACCAAACTTGCGGGGACGGATTATAATTTATCAGACGTAGTGCTTCGCGACAGCAACAATCAGCCCATTTGGTTTAAGGATGGCGACTGGGGATGTCTGGCTTTGGATCCTACGCATCCGGCTGTCCGGCAGTTTGTCATCCATCGCTTAAATGAGGCAAAAGCGATCGGGGCCAAATTCATTAAGATAGATTTTTTGACTGCTGGTGCACTGGAATCAACCAGGCGTTATGACCCGAATGTGCGCACCGGTTTGCAGGCCTATAATTATGGTATGAAAATGCTCAAATCATTGTGCGATTCGATAATGGGTAAGGATATTTTTATTACCGAGGCCATTTCGCCAATATTTCCAAGCCAGTATGCACATACCCGTTTCGTCTCGACGGATGTATATTCTCACCTTCGCGATGATGAACCCGGTTTCCCGCATTATGGCAGTGCGGAAGGCTCATTGGCAAATGGCTCGCACCTGTGGTGGGTGCAGGGTACGCTTTGGCCTTATACCAACCTGGATGTGGCCATCATGAAAAATTTTGAGAAGAATAGTGATCTGAGTGAAAAAGAGGTCAAATTGCGCTTGTTTGCCATGATGTCAATGGGCAGCATATTGGGTGATGGTTCCGATTACAGGGTGAAGCTGGCTGCAGACAGGGCAAATATTTACCTCAACAATCCAAATATCTGCGCCTATTTTAGCGATCCGAAGGCATTTACGCCTTTAAAGTTTGCTGATGGTGAAACGCAGGATCAGCAATTGGCATTTTACCTGCCGGGTACCGAAACGCTGCTCTCGCTGTTCAATTTCGATTATAAAAAGCAATTTAACCAAACCTGGCGCCGCACCGATCTTGGCCTCGGAAACGGTGAATATATCATAAAGGATTTCCTGACCGGTCAGCCTGTCGGGAAGATTGAAAAAGGCCAGGATTCATTTGCATTAAACGTACCGGCTGCCGATGCTATGATGGTTAAGCTGGTGCCATCTAACTAATAAAACAGAATAATAGAATATGGAAGTTAAAGCCTGGGTTGAGCAAGTCAGCATTCCTACCTACGGAACCGGGAAACCTGAAAAGAACCCGATGTTCCTGGAGAAAAGAGTGTATCAGGGCAGCAGTGGTGTTGTTTATCCTCATCCTGTAATTGAAAAGATAGAAGATGAAAAACATGACCGGGAATATACAGCAGTATTTATAGAAAACGAGTACCTGCAAATAATGATATTGCCCGAGCTGGGCGGCAGGGTACAGCGTGCGTACGACAAAGTAAAAAAACGCGATTTTGTATATTATAACCAGGTGATAAAACCTGCGCTGGTTGGCCTTGCAGGCCCCTGGATCTCCGGCGGCATTGAGTTTAACTGGCCGCAGCACCATAGGCCCAGCACATTTTCGCCGGTCGACTATAAAATACAGGAGAACGCCGATGGCAGTAAAACCGTTTGGGTTAATGAGCTGGAACTTATGTTCCGCACAAAAGGCCAGGCCGGCTTTACGTTGTATCCCGGCAAAGCTTATTTGGAAATAAGCGGTAAGCTGTTTAACCCTACGCCGTTCCCCCAAACCTTTTTATGGTGGGCAAACCCTGCAGTAAAGGTGAATGATCATTATCAGTCTGTATTTCCACCCGATGTTTACGCTGTGTTCGACCATGGTAAACGTGATGTATCCGACTTCCCAATTGCAACCGGCACGTATTACAAAGTGAATTATGCGCCGGGTACCGATATCTCGCGCTATAAAAATATTCCTGTGCCTACATCTTATATGGCTATCCAATCCAAATACGATTTTATGGGCTGCTATGAGCACGATACCCAGGGTGGCATGTTGCACGTAGCCGATCATCACGTATCGCCCGGCAAAAAACAATGGACCTGGGGGAATGGTGAATTCGGCTTTGCGTGGGACAGGAACCTAACAGACGAGGATGGCCCATATATCGAGCTAATGACCGGTATGTTTACCGATAACCAGCCCGATTTTTCATGGCTGCAGCCAAACGAAGGCAAAACATTCGAACAGTATTTTATGCCTTACACGCAAATTGGCGTGGTGAAAAATGCTACGAAAGAAGCCATGATCAGCGCAGGCAAAGAGGGGGACAAGTATGTTGTAAAAGTGTATGCCACTGCTAAATATGGGCATGCTGCTATAAAAGTATTATATAATGGGCAGGAGTTTAAAACCTTTACTGCAACTATAGCACCTGATGCTGTTTTTGAAACAAGCTTTGATATCCCGGTTGATCTGGATGAAACCGAATTACAAATTGTGGTTTCGGCCAATGATGGTTTAATATTGGTTAGCTACCAACCCGAAAAAAATACCGATAGGGAAATCCCCGAAGCTGCTGTAGCGGCAAAACAACCTGATGAAATTGAGCAGATAGAAGACCTATACCTGAATGGCCTGCATCTGGAGCAATACCGGCATGCTACTTATAACCCATTGGATTATTACGAGGAAGCATTACGCAGAAGCCCGGGCGATATCCGTTGCAATAATGCCATAGGTTTGCTGTTACTAAAACGCGGACAGTTTGCGAAGGCGGAGCCTTATTTCAGGACTGCCATCAAAACCATCATCAAAAGAAACCCTAATCCGTATGATGGCGAACCGTATTTCAACCTCGGCCTGAGCCTTAAATTACAAGGCCGTTTGGATGAAGCTTATAATGCATTTTATAAAGCCGCATGGAACGATGCAATGCAGCACAGCGCTTATCTCGAACTGGCGCGGATAGCCTCAGCGCAGGGAAAAACTGCACAGGCACTTGTTTTGGTTGAAAAATCACTGATCCGTAATTACCATAGCTCATCTGCCCGTCATCTGAAAGCGTCGCTATTGCGGTTGGAGGGTAAAACCAAAGAGGCGTTGGCTTTTATTGAAGAATCATTAGTGATAGACCCGTTTAATTATGGTTGCTTATATGAGCAGTACCTGGTTAATGGGGCGCAGAAAGAGGAGTTGGCAGGCATAACCGGTATCATGCGGAGTGAGCCGAACAATTATCTCGAATTATCATTGAGCTATGCGCAGGCTGGTTTGTATACCGAAGCATTACAGGTCTTGGATGCTTATGAACAAAGCTTTAGTATCAAAAATCAAATAGTAACCTATTATAAATGCTGGTTTGCAACTAAGCTGGGCGATGCGGAAAAAGCATTATTATATGCCAAACAAGCGGCTGCCAACACCAGCGGGCTTTATTTTCCGAATAAGTTAGAGGAAATATTGATCTTACAGAATGCTATTGCGATCAATTCGACAGATGCCAGGGCTTATTATTATTTGGGCAACCTTTGGTATGATAAACGCCAATACACTGAAGCGATAGCATGCTGGGAGAAATCCGTGGAACTGGAAGAGGCGTTTCCGACTGTGCATCGTAACTTGTCGTTAGCTTATTATAATAAGCTAAATCTGCATGAAAGATCACTGGAAGAAATGGAAAAAGCCTTTAAACTTGATCCGACGGATTCGCGTGTGCTGATGGAATTGGATCAGTTGTACAAGATCAGCGGAAAGCCATTTACGGAAAGGCTCGAATTGCTCGACAAGTATGCAGAACTCGTGAACGAGCGTGATGACCTATACCTTGAACGGATCACCTTATTGAATAATCTGCATCAATACGAAACGGCGCAGCAATTACTGGCTGCACGTAAATTTCACCCGTGGGAGGGTGGTGAAGGTAAGGTGATCGGGCAGTTTTTATTGTGTTATATCGAGTTGGCTAAAGGGGCTTTGCAGAATGGTGAATACGAAAAAGTGGTCGGTCTTTTATCCAAACTTGAATATTACCCGGAAAACTTCGGCGAAGGAAAATTATACGGCACACCTGAAAACGATATCGATTACCTTTTAGGCTGCGCTTACGCAGGGTTACAGCAGGCTGATCAGGCAAACATTAAATTTATCGCAGCAACTACGGGGAATAGTGAACCTGTACAGGCGATCTACTATAACGATGCGCAACCCGACAAAATACTATACCAGGCATTAGCGTGGCAAAAATTAGGCAAACAGGATAAAGCCGAAGAAATATTCCAGCGGTTTATTGATTTTGGAACAGCGCATAAGGATGATCTGATACGAATTGACTATTTTGCTGTATCGTTACCGGATATGCTGGTATTTGATATCGATTTAAACCGTCGTAATCATATTTTTTGTAACTATCTTATCGGCTTAGGGAAACTAGGTTTGGGCGAAATTGAGCAAGGTAAAACGTATCTTGAAAAGGTTTTAGAAATGGATATTAATCACCAGGGGGCTGCAACTCATTTGCAAATGGCTGATTATTTTGAGCAAATGAACAAGGCATATGTTAGATAATAATAAAGCACAGTTCCAGGTGGTAAGCACGCCTTGCGGTGAGTTGGATGGTGAACCTATATACCTCATCACGCTTTGTAATGATGATACGACGATAAAACTAACAAATCTTGGGGCGACGATAACCGCCATATTCACAGCAGACCACAACGGTGAATACCAGAATATCGTAGCCGGGTATGAAGATATTGATCAATATCAGGATAATCCGCATTACTTTGGCTGCCTGTTAGGCAGGTATGCCGGGCGCATTTCCGGGTCAAAATTTGAACTGGATGGCGATGTTGTTTTTCTTTCCCGAAATGATGGTTTAAACCATTTGCACGGCGGTGCTGAAGGTTTCAATAAAAAAGTGTGGAAGATCAAATCCTTTATACAGGAAAACGAGGAGACAGGCGTAATAATGGAATACCTTAGCCAGGATGGCGATGAAGGCTATCCCGGTAACCTGTGGGTAACGGTGAAATACACACTCGATAAGAGCAATCGACTGAAGATCGTTTATGATGCTGTAACTGATAAAGCTACGCCTGTTAATCTTTCCAATCATTCCTATTTCAATTTAAGCGGGTTTGCAACGGACGTGCTTGGTCACTCGCTTCGGCTGAATGCTGCTGCTTACACTGAAAACGATAACCATAATGTACCTACTGGTAAGATCCTACAGGTAGCAGGTACGCCATTGGATTTTTTACATGCTAAAACCATCGGCGCAGATATTGCCGGTGTGGCCGCTTCAGATGGATATAATCACAATTATGTTTTATATGACCATTTCCCCGGCAAAGTACGTTTAGCTGCAGAGCTTTCCGAACCGCTTTCAGGCCGGATTGTAAAAGTGTTTACCGACAGGCCGGGTATACAGGTTTATACCGCCAACGACTGGCAAGGGAATATTACCGGTCCGCAGGGGTATGTATATGGCAAACATAGTGCGATAGCACTGGAAACCCAGGCTTTCCCTGATGCACCAAATCATTCCGGCTTTCCCGATACGATACTACGACCGGGCCAGCGGTTTATCAGTGAAACCGTGTATGAATTTTCTGTAATTGACAATTGATCTCAATCCTATAAAATGCAGCAATCGCACTTTAAAAACCGGTATACCCTGGGTATTTGTTTTATTTCGGCACTGGGCGGCTATTTGTTTGGCTTTGACTTTGCCGTGATATCCGGCGCATTACCGTTTCTTCAAAAACAATTTGCTTTTAACTCCTATTGGGAGGGTTTTGCTACAGGCATATTGGCTATAGGCGCTATAGCCGGCTGCATATTTGCCGGTCAGGTGGCAGATAAGTACGGGCGCAGACCGGGACTTATGCTTGCGGCGGCATTGTTTGCTATATCATCGCTTGCTATGGCGCTTGCACCCAACCGCGATTTCTTCCTGGCAGCCAGGTTTGCAGCAGGGGCGGGAGTGGGTATGGCATCAATGTTATCGCCGATGTATATCTCGGAGATAGCGCCCGCAGCCATCAGGGGTAGGTTGGTTGCCATGAATCAGCTTACGGTTGTTTTGGGTATCCTTATCACAAACCTGATTAATTATACACTCCGTAATACAGGAGCTGATGCATGGCGGTATATGTTTGCTTGCGGAGCAGTTCCTTCAGGATTATTTTTCATTGGTGCGTATTTTTTACCGGAAAGCCCGCGATGGCTTATTCGGAACGATAAAGAGTATTTGGCTAAATCTATACTTGGTAAGATCGGTGATGAAGCGTTTGTGACGGATTCATTATCACTTATTAAAAGATCATTTACCGGCGTGGTTGGTATTAACTATATGGCGGTGTTTAAACGTGCGGTGCTGCCGGCAGTATTGACCGGTATCGGGCTGGCGATATTTCAGCAGTTTTGCGGTATTAATACAGTGTTTAACTATGCACCTAAAATATTCCAAAGTATCGGGGCTTCGCAGGACGACCAGCTTTTGCAAACCGTTTTTATTGGCGTAGTAAACCTGGTATTTACCATCCTTGCCATGGCGCTGGTTGATAGACTTGGCCGCAAACCGCTTATGCTGATCGGGGCAGGGGGGCTATGCATACTTTACTTGTTAATTGTTGGCGCGTTGCATTCAGGATCAGGTATGCTGTCAGTTTGGTTACTGGCGGCGATAGGCACTTATGCTATGACGCTGGCGCCGGTAATATGGGTATTGATCTCGGAGATTTTCCCGGTGCAGGTACGAGCTGCGGCTATAACCATAGCGGTGATCAGTTTGTGGCTGGCTTATTTTGTGCTGGTATTCACCTTCCCGGTTTTATTTGAGCATTTAAAAGAAAACACCTTTTATATTTATGCCGGGATATGCGCAGCGGGCTTTGTATTTGCATGGGTGCGCATAAAAGAAACCAAAGGCAAAAACCTGGAAGAAATGGAAGAGCCTATAACCATGCACTAAACGGATTATTTCTTTCCTATTCGCCCAAAATCGTGATTGATATTGTAACTAAACGTAGCGGTATCCCAATAACCGCAATCTATCAAACGCCTGATGGTCATGATCGGATCATTGGGATCACGTGGTTCGGTTAACTGGAAGGCGGCAAGGAAGCCCAATTTATGCAGCTCCGGCAAGTTTGCAGAATTCCATAAACCATAAGGATAGGCAAAATATTTCACGGGCTTCCCGGTAAGCTTTTCAAGTTTTTGGGTAGGTACTACAATTTCCCTGTTCCAGCCGTCACCTTTCAGTTTTTTGAAATTAGCATGTGTAAGCGTATGGCAGGCGATCACATTTCCCTCATCAGAAAGCTGACGCAGCTGCGGCCTGGTCATGTAATATTTGTTCTTATTAATATTATTGAAGACGATAAAATAAACACCTTTAAAGCCATGCTTAAGCAACTCAGTCCGTGCTACGTTATATTGGTCGCCATCTGTATCATCAAATGTTAGCATGATGGGTTTGGTAGGTAATGCTGTGCCTTTGGTGAGGTAATCATACAATTGATCGGGCAAAACGGTATGGTAGCCGCTGTCTGCCAGCATTTTCATATGCGTCTTAAAAGTTGCCGGTGGGATAATATAATCCTTATCGATCTTTTTGTCGCTTGGCCGCCAGTCGCGTATTTGGTGGTAGCATAAAACGGGCACCTGCTTTCGCGCCAGGATGGCGGCATTATCTAAAGCCTGGCCTGATGAAATAAGATGAAAAAGGCAAAGCAGGACAAAGGGGATAAGGCGTTTTGACACTGTGATAATATTTGCAACTAAAATAAAGAAAGAGGTGGATTTTTCAGCTAAAGCAATGGATGAATTCTTTCATTTACATTATTCCTTTTGTTCTTCATCCACTTGTTTATGTAATTCATTCAAATCTGTAATCTCCTTCATTTTTTCAAGTTCAGGATCTTGCCTGTCAATGCCGAGCTTATGCTGTATCTCGTGCAGCATTTCAAGCATCTTTGTCACTTCGTGCTCTGCCTGCACATTTATTTTGAATTCTACCTGTTCGCGCACTTTTTCCAGTCGCCGTTGCCGGTTCTGGCTCATGAGTACCGTAGTGGAAAGTATCACGGCAAATATGGAAAGACCTGTATCCAGTCCGTCGAAAGGATAATGATCGAAAGGTTTTACACCCGGAATAATTCCCATGTTCCAAAGAATATAAACCAACAGGATGAGAAGAACCACATATAGAAACCATAGTGTACCAAGCGTGTCGGTTATCCATATTGCAAAACGATCAAGTGGCGCCGTGTTGATCTCCAGTTTTTGGGGAGTTTCTTTTTCACTCATGATAACAATAACGTTTAATTGTCCTTTGTGATTGCAGCTTTTTTACGTTGGTTGTTTACGCTGTGACTTTTCAGTAAATTATAAGTAAAGGAAAAGCCCATATATTGTGCGCTCCGGTTGCTGTTAGTACCATCGTAAAACACATAGCCCTGTGTTATGGCGACGGCAATTTTAGTGGTAATATTGAAATTGATACTGTTACAGATCTCGGTCATTAATGCCTGCTTCGCGCCAAAAATGTAGCCAGCACCCAGGCAAAGGCCTTCTGCAAATCGACCGGCAGAGAAAATGTTGATGGTAGGCCTGAATTCTATGTATCGCGCCGTATCCTTTCCGAAAGAATTAACGCGGCCTGTTGCCAGCCCGATATCAAAAATGCCATATGTCCGGCCAAATTCCACGCCTGGGGCAAAACGCCGTGCAAAGCCGCCTTTTGTATTTACAAAAACGTCTGTAAGTGCAGAGACGTAAAAATAACGTGGCTCTTTATTTTCTTTGGAAGTATCCTTTTCCAACACCGTATCTTTTTTTGCCAACAGCGCTTTTGGCAATGTTTGGGCAACGTTGGTTTGGGCAAGAACGCCAAAGCCAATAAGCAGCAATATGCCGGTAAATATTCGTTTCATGTTAATGTGGTTTAAATGGAGTGGGCCGGCTTGGGTAAGATCGAGTTGCAAAGTAAGCATTTATTGCTTCTGTGCTCAATGGTTTAAGCTTTTAGCATAATTTTTCTTATTATTTTATAAGTAAATAGCTGTAATAGTATTGTTACAGTTAAAATAATATGATATGTTTGATACTGATAACTATCGATCATAAACCAATAAACTTATTTTGAAATTTCCGGCCCTGATACGTAGAGCAGCCATTTGTATTTTGGGTGCTTTTTTTATGTCATTTTATAGCTGTAAAGATGACACTTCACACCTGTTTACTTTGTTGAGCAGCCACCGCACCGGTATCGATTTTGAAAATACGCTTACCGAAAACGATCAGCAGAACTTATTAAACTATATATATTTTTATAATGGTGGTGGCGTTGCCGTTGGAGATATTAATAACGACGGCCTGCCTGATATTTTGCTTACCGGCAACCAGGTGCCAACGCGACTGTATCTGAACAAGGGCAATTTTCAGTTTGAAGACATCACTGAAAAAAGCGGTTTGTCGAAGATAATGGGCTGGTGCACCGGCGCTACCATGGCCGATGTAAATGGCGACGGCAAACTGGATATTTATATCTGCCGCTCGGCGGATAAAGATCCTGAAAAGCGCCGCAACCTGCTGTTTATCAATAAGGGCGACGGTACTTTTACCGAGCAGGGTAAAAAATATGGGTTGGATGACCCGGGTTATTCAACACAAGCTGTATTTTTTGATTATGACAAGGATGGCGACCTGGATATGTTCCTCATCAACCACTCGCTGCAGGAGTATTCGAGCGGGGCATTGCAGAGTGTTTATCTGCGCCGCGAGCATCGTCCGGAATTTGCCTGCAAATTGTTCAGGAATGATAACGGGCATTTTACAGATGTAAGCAAACAGGCGGGGATCACTTCCAACGTGCTGTCGTTTGGCTTAGGAGTTTCTGTATCGGATATTAATAATGATGGCTGGCCGGATATTTACGTTTGTAACGACTTTAACGAGCCGGATTATCTTTTCATGAACAATGGCAACGGCACATTTAGCGAAAAGCTCAGCCAGTCAATGGACCAGGTGCCATTAAATTCGATGGGTGCCGATTTTGCAGACATCAATAATGACGGCAATCCGGACCTGATGACGCTGGATATGCTGCCTGAAAGTAATCATGCGCAAAAGATGCATGCTGGCGGCGATAATTTCAACAAGTTCCAGTTCCTGTTTAAAAATGGGTTTTATTACCAATACAGCCGCAATATGCTGCAGCGTAATAATGGCGATGGCACGTTCAGCGAGATTGGGCAGCTTGCAGGCGTTTCAAATACCGACTGGAGCTGGGCTGCTTTGTTTTCGGACTTTGATAACGATGGTAATAAAGACCTGTACATCACCAATGGGTATGTTCGCGATTTTAACGACATGGACTTTGTGAAATACCAGGCAGACCTGATGATGCAGCAAAGCTTTGGCGTACATCAATCGCCTACCAAGATCGTGGAGAAAATGCCTTCGGTTGTTATTCCGAATTACATCTATCAGAACTCAGGCAACTGCCTGTTTTCCAATAAGGTGAAGGATTGGGGCATGGACCAGAAATCGATATCATCCGGTGCGGTTTACGTGGATTTGAACAATGATGGCGCAATGGACCTGGTGGTGAACAATACCAATCAAAAGGCTTTCATTTATAAGAACAATGCCGCATTGCTGGATAAAGAGAATGCATGGCTAAAAGTAAAATTCCAGGGGAGCCCTAAAAATAAGTTTGGCATAGGCTCGAAGGTAAAGGTTTATTGCAAGGGCAATTTGTATTACCAGGAACAGTTCCCGGTACGGGGTTTTCAGTCGTCGGTTGACCAGGTATTGAACTTTGGGTTAGGCAACCACAATATGGCGGATTCTGTGATCGTGATATGGCCTGACGACAGGATGATGAAGCTTTACGATGTAAAAGCACGCCAAACGCTGAATGTGAAATGGGAGAATTCGCCATTGAAATGGAAAGCCGACACCGTTCACAAAAAATATTTCAAGGAGACCAAAGCGCCGGGATTTGTGCATAAGGAAAATGATTTTAATGATTTCACAGTACAGGCGATGATGCCGAACTATTTGTCGCGGCAAGGGCCTTGTCTGGCAAAGGCAGATATCAACGGCGATGGCCGTGAGGATATTTTTGTTGGCGGCGCAAAAGGGCAACCCTGCAAAATGTACGTGCAGCAGGCTGATGGTTCGTTTACTTACAAGGCTGAGCCGGCTATTGAAAAGGATTCGCTTTGCGAAACGGTAAAGGCTGAATTTATCGATGTAAACGGCGATGGTAAGCCTGACCTGTACGTTGCCAGCGGCGGATATGAATTCGCGGCAAATGACCCCGGTTTCCAGGATCATATTTATTTGAATGATGGCAAAGGGAATTTTACCAAAAGCGAAGGTTCGTTGCCGGCAATGCTATTTAGTAAAGGCTGCGTTAAAGCTGCAGATGTAAATGGCGATGGCGCCATTGATATTTTTGTAGGCGGCAGGGTAATACCGGGCAAATACCCGGTGACACCACAAAGTATGCTGTTATTGAATGATGGA
>JABDAU010000048.1 GCA_013289045.1 Bacteroidota bacterium
CACACGCACCACCTGCACCACAACGGAGTACTTAAGTATTTGATAATCAGTATTATTTTCTTGTCGTAAGGCTGTTTTTTACGCTTTTTTACAAAACGCACCACCTTAAATGCACCACCTGTGCACCAACTTTTTAAAAACGGTAAGATTAAGCTTAATAAAACGTAAAGTATAGCGTCTCTACAATCTTATCTTATATCATGAAAATCTTTTAATCTGTGATTCAGACAAATTGCGTTAGGGATAGGAAGGGTTTAGCCCGCAGGGCCGCAGCGCAGCGGAGCCCTGGATAGCCCGGGCCGCAGGCAACGCCCTGGTTTAGAGATTAGTTAATTAGAGAATAGAGATTAGTTGAGAAATCTCAAATAGCAAGGTTAAAAATCGGTTAATAATAGTTGAACAATTTGTAACCCACATGCAAAAAATTCGAAATTTCACATTCCACATTCGAAATAAAATCCTACCTTTGCAGCGTGAAAAATGAGGTATTTCACTTCGTGTCTCCAACCGCATTAAGGGGAGCTTATCACAAAGCTAACCAACAAGTTAATCATTTTATTTTCTTTAAGAATGACGCATTACACCAAATTGCCGGCCGTATTGTTATTGGCTGATGGAACTGTTTTTCATGGGAAAGCCGCTGGTAAGATCGGTACCACGACCGGCGAAATTTGCTTTAACACAGGCATGACGGGTTACCAGGAGATCTTCACCGATCCGTCGTATTTCGGACAGATCATGGTGACCACCAACGCGCATATCGGTAATTACGGTATAGCTGATGCCGAGGTGGAAAGCGGCCATATACAGATAGCCGGCCTGGTTTGCAAGAACTACAATATTATGTACAGCCGCAAACAGGCTAACGAAAGCATACAGGATTATTTCCAGCAGCAGAACATTGTGGGGATCAGCGATATCGATACCCGCCAGCTGGTGCGCCATATCCGCGATAAAGGTGCGATGAACGCTATTATCTCTTCTGAAATACTGGACCTGGAAGAATTAAAAACGAAGCTGGACGAAGTGCCCTCGATGGATGGTTTGGAGCTGTCGTCACAGGTTTCAACCACCGAGACTTATACTTTTGGCGATGAAAAAGCAAAATACCGCGTGGCTGTGCTTGACCTGGGTGTGAAGAAAAACATCCTGCGCAACTTTGACGACCGCGATGTATACGCCAAAGTTTACCCGGCAAAAACCAGCTTCGAGGAAATGGAAAAGGACTTTGCGCCATCAGGCTATTTCATCTCCAACGGCCCCGGCGACCCGTCTGCAATGCCTTATGCGATAGATACTGTTAAAGAAATTATTGCGGCTGAAAAACCGATGTTTGGTATTTGTTTGGGTCACCAGTTGCTGGCTTTGGCTAATGATATACCAACTAAAAAGATGTTTAACGGCCACCGCGGTTTAAACCACCCGGTAAAAAATATCATCATCAACCATTGCGAAGTGACTTCGCAGAACCACGGTTTCGGTGTAGTGCCTGAAGCGGTAAGGGCATCAGACAAAGTAGAGATCACCCACGTAAACCTGAACGATAACTCGATTGAAGGCATCAGGGTAAAAGGCAAAAAGGCATTCTCGGTGCAATATCACCCTGAAAGCTCGCCAGGCCCGCATGATAGCCGTTATTTGTTCGACCAATTTATTGAATCTATGCAATAGGGTAGATGTGCAGATGCGTGGATATGCGGATGTGCAGATGAATATCAAATATGAGGCAGGATTTTATCCTGCTTTTTTTATTGTCAGTAGCCGATAAGGGTTTTTATTAAGAGAATGTTTGTTTGTATATTTGAATAAATAAACTTCATTAGTCTATTTCATGGCAACAGCTTTAAAATATATAACTGACGATAGCGGCCAAAAAACAACCGTTTTGGTACCGGTAAAAACATGGCAAAAGCTAAACGATGATTACAAAAAACTCAACAAGAAGCTAAGTATTTTAACTGGTATACAAAAGGGATTAGCAGAAATAAAGAACGCCAGTGTATCGGGTAAAAAATTACAAACCCTATCGGATTTTCTAAGTGAAGATAATAGTTAACGTTACTTCAAATTTTAAAAAAGAAGCAAAACCGTTGCTCAAAAATATGCTTCATTGAAGAATGATTTGCTTGATCTTGAAAAAGAGCTGCTTTTAAACCCAGAGCAAGGTATTTCACTTGGTAATAATTGCTATAAGATAAGGCTAAAAATTGCCAGTAAGGGCAAAGGAAAAAGTGGCGGCGCGCGTGTGATATCTTATCTTGAAACGGAATTAATAGTTAGCGCGGATACAAACGAGACGTTAACTACTATAAACCTGATCACTATCTATGATAAGTCACAAACCGAAAGTATAACAGACAAAGAGTTGAAACAGTTAATTGCCAATCGATAGGCTTTACTTTTTATTTGCCAATAATCAAATCCAACAATTCTTTCTGAAAACTTTTCCCTTTATCTGCATTATACCATTCTTGCAAAGCTATTTTTTTCTCATGCATTTCCACATGGTCGCGCTCTAATTGGTCGTTTAAAAGTTGACAAGCGGCCGGCCGTGGCCCCCAAATCGCTATATTTTTGCCGGTATCATCCTGGATGATCAGTTTGGGGATTGATTTAGCGCCATGTGTAAGATAGCGCTCGATCAGGAAAGGCGGCGAATCCCGTAACTGATAATCAACCTTGATCAGCGTATTCAATTCTGAAATGCGTTGAATAAAAGGGATGGTATGCGCCGAGTCTCCGCACCAGGGTTCGGTAATAACCGTCCAAACCTGAGGGTGGGTTATATTTTTTATTGCAGCAGAAAGCTCATTTGAAAGTACCCCGATCTTCAGCCAGCGCTGTTGCCGTGCCAGGTTTAATTTAAGGTAATTGAGATAATCAGGATTATTGTACGGTTCGGCTAACTGTTTATCACTTGCGTCAGCCAAAATATCGATGAATAACTGTTCGTAGGCTATAAAATTCATTTTCTTTCTTTTATTCTGCGGGGTTTATACCTAATGCCTGGTAAATCTCTGCATACAATAACCCGCTGCCGCCGCCATAATGCTGCACAACCGGTACGGTGAAAAAAGATCGCAGCGATCCGGATTCATCCGGGGTTAACCCGGCCCCGAGCAGCACTAAATTGAACCTAACCGATTGGCTTTTGTCAATAGCTTCATCTGCCGAAAAAGCAATATTGCCATTGAACCTGGGTTTTCCGTTGATCAGCCGGAGTATGGTCTGCATGATCCGCTGATCCTTGCCGACTACCAATATTTCAAATTCTTTCATATTATTTATAATCAACATTCACCGGTACATCCATTAGCAAGATCTCTGCCTTTTCCTGTATTTCTATCATAAACTCGTCTGTATCCCAAACGCCTAAACCGTCGCGTGGGTTTAATACCTGCCCGTTTATTTTTATCGAGCCGTCTACCAGGAATATGTATGCGCCGTTTTCTTTCGATTTTACGCTGTATCTGATACGCTGCCCCTTATCAAAATTGCCCAGGAAAAACCATGCGTTCTGGTAGATCCAAACGCCGTCATCGTCTTTATATGGCGATAAGATCTGCTGAAATTTATTGTCCCGTTTTGTTTTATCTAAAGTAAGCTGGTCGTAACGCGGTTCAACGTTCAACTGGTTTGGATAGACCCATATTTGCAAAAATTGTGCAGCTTCATCGGCATCCTCGTTATGCTCTTCATGGAATACACCTGTACCGGCGCTCATCACCTGTATATCTCCATCTGCTATCACGGCCACATTCTCCAGGCTGTCCACGTGTTTTAAGCCGCCTTTTAACGGGATGGAAATAATTTCCATATTATCATGCGGATGGTCGCCAAAGCCTTCGCCGCCTTTAAGTATATCGTCGTTCAATACCCGCAGCGCACCAAAGCTGATCCTCTCCGGATTGTAGTAATTGCCAAAACAGAAAGTGGGATAGCTTAATACCCAACCGAGGTCGATTTTACCGCGTG
Organism: Bacteroidota bacterium; assembly: GCA_013289045.1. GTDB lineage: Bacteria > Bacteroidota > Bacteroidia > Sphingobacteriales > Sphingobacteriaceae > Mucilaginibacter. Next base: position 3,976 of record JABDAU010000048.1, read on the forward strand.
AGTCTGCCGGGTGATAGATCAATTTTGCCATATGCAAATATGCGCTATCATTTTTATACAAATTGAGTGCAGGTGAAGAAATTGAAAGCGTTTGACAATACTATTATCAGGATTTGGGCTGAAAGTTAATTCGATAACAGTTAAATAAGAACGAATAAGTTGTTGCCGTTGGGTTAAGACTAACAATAACTATATTGCCCCGTAAGAAACTGCGTAGCTTTTTTATTAATCTATTATGAGCAGACGGGGCAAAACCATCATCACCACTACTTTACTGGTGCTGGCTTTTATACAAGGCCCTGTGCTGTATTACTTTGCCAGCGGTTTTGTAAAGCTGATATTCCTGGTGCCTGTGGCTTGCATGGGCTTGTGGTTTTCAGTATTGCTAACCATACGGATAATAAAATTCCGCTACAGCAATACCGCTTACCATATTGTTGGTTTGATAGTATCGGTAATCATCGGCGCTACTACACTTACAGGCACCGGGATGGAATACCTTGATTTCTGGTTAAGACTGGATGACCGGAACAGGATAGTGGAAGGATTTAAAAACGGCAAACTGCGAACAATACATCTTGGGGATGATCTTTTCCCCTTATCGAACGACGGCGATAACAGTGTGGACATCTGGAAGGATAATAAGGGCGCCGTTTCGATAGGATTCTTTACAAACCGCGGCTTTTTGGGCGATACTTCGCTGTTTCTTTATACTAATGACCCAGTGCAGATAAAGGATTTTAATGATAAGATGAGATATGGTAACAGCGATACTACGGTTAAGCAGATGGCGCAGAATTGGTATAGGGTAGGGTATTGAAATAGCGATAGGCTTGAATCCCATGTTTTCCAAAAATATTTTTAGCGGTGCAATGCTGAAGCACACGAGCGTTGTCAGTCTGAGCTTGTCGAAGACATGCGGGCAAAGGCCTATACGACATACTTATTCGATATGCATAGTTCGTTATGCCCAACGCTCATGCTTCGAAACCCATTCCGCCCGGTCAAGTGTCCACACTTGACCGCGTAAAATTTCAAGCGTCCACGCTTGATAAATAAAACAAGTTTATTTAGGCAAATAATACGCCGGTATCTTCAATCCTTCCCGCTCCACATCCCAAATAATGCTGCTTACTTTCCAGCCCTCCGGCGTTTTTACCAATTGAAAACTGTTCACGCCCTGTTCCTCTGGTTTGTCCATCGTATTGAGATAGGTTTTGTACGTGCTGATGCGCGAGGCGATCTTACCGAACTGTTCGGTTTTGCCATACAGCTCTTTTTCGTAGAACATTTTCACGCTGTCGCCCTCAATGAAGGTGCGGTACACCGTAATAAACTGGCTTATGTTCATTACCTGCATGCTATCGCTGCGAAAACTGATCAGCTGTGCTTTAGGTATGAAATAATTTTTGATGGAATCGTACCGGGCCGTATCGCCTTTCTTAAAGCTAATGGCGGCATATGCATCATCTACCGCTTTTTTAATGGCCTGTTCATCGGGTACGGAATAAGATGATGAGTTGCTTGTCGCGGTCGAATCGGTAAGCAGTCCGGTATTTTTGCCCTGGCATGAGCAGAATAAAACCGCAATGGCGATATATGGGAATAGCTTTTTCATTGGATTTTGGTTTTCGGCTAAAGATAAGAATCTTATTAAAACACAATGAAATGCCGCTATTTTTTTAACCGCAGAGAACACAGAGAGAAAAAACACAGAGAACACGGAGTTAAAAGGTCAACCTAATTCAGGACGAGTCAAAATCTCTCTGTGCTCTCTGCGTAAATCTCTGTGACCTCTGTGGTTAAATATGAAACAAGTCCGGTATGTCGGTAAAACCCTTTCATCCCCAAAATCCCGCCATTCACCGACAATTCAAAACCACTCCCCAAATATGTTTGCCGGCCTGCGCGATTGCTGCACATATTTGCATTGTCAAAACAAAAAACAACCATGAAAACTATCTTACTTATATCGATCAGTCACGCGGTAGTACATTACCTGGAGCATGCTGTAAACATCCTGCACTCGTTAGGCCATCTTATTAGCTAATTCACCTTTGGCAATGATTTTGTATCATCCTGTTAAAATCATCGCTATGAAAAAAGGAGATAAAGTAGAATGGAATTGGGGCGCCTCAAAAGCCGAAGGCAAGATCGAAAAGGAATACGATAAACCCGTTTCCAAAACCATAAAAGGCGTCAAAGTAAAGCGCAATGCCAGCGAGGATGAACCTGCTTACGAAATAAAGCAGGAAAACGGCAACAAGGTGCTTAAATCTGAAAGTGAACTAAAGAAGGCGTAAGGTAAAAGGCGAAAGGTAAAAGGTGGGACTGTCCAAGCGCCGCGATTTTCACATATAATCACGATTATTTGCCCTTCACCTTTACCTTTAACCTTTTGCCTTTGCGTTTTACCTCAAAAAAGCCGTCATTCGCCGAAAAGTTTATGGTTAATTGAATTATCTGTCGCATTTTTACAACATGGCAAAACAACCCATTATCACCGTAAATAACCTGGTAAAAAAGTACGGCGATTTTACGGCCGTAAACAATATCAGCTTCGAAGTTTACGAGGGCGAGATCTTCGGCCTGCTCGGCCCTAACGGAGCCGGCAAAACCACCACATTAGAAGTTATTGAAACGCTGCGCGATAAAACCTCAGGCTCCATCACCGTAGACGGTTTCAATATCGATGATGACGCCGATAGCATCAAACAACGCATCGGCGTACAGCTGCAGGCCGCTGGTTATTACCCCAATCTTAACCTGTCCGAGCTCATCGAACTGTTCTCCGGGCTTTATGGCATCAACAAAACAGCGAAAGAGATGCTGGAAAAAGTTGCGCTGGTTGATAAGGCCAAGGCGAAATACAAGGAACTTTCCGGCGGACAGAAACAGCGTTTCTCTATTGCCACTACGCTGATCAATAACCCTCGTATTATATTTTTGGACGAGCCTACCACCGGCCTCGACCCACAGGCGCGCCGTAATCTTTGGGACTTGATCCGCGAGATCCGCGATGCCGGCACAACCGTAGTGATCACCACCCATTATATGGACGAAGCCGAGGAGCTCTGCGACCGTGTAGCTTTTGTGGACGGCGGCCATATCATCGGTATAGATACGCCCGGCAATTTCATCGATAAACTGGTTGCATCCGGTTTCGAGCGCAAAAAACAGGTTAAACTGGCCAACCTTGAAGATGTTTTCATCAACATGACGGGCAAGGAATGGCGCGAGGGGTAAATTTTAGTCCGGAAGTCCGCGTAAGTCGGGAAGTCGGAAAGACCGAAAGTCCGTAAGATGAAAATTTAAATCAATTACAAATATTATACTTTCCGACTTCCAGACTCAATAAAAGACATGAACAATAATTACAGCAATTTTAAAGCTACGCTTGCCATAGCGAAGGCCAGTTTCCGTTCCATTATCCGCAGCCCGTCGGCGGTGGTGTTTAACCTGGCTTTTCCGTTGATATTTATTATCGTGTTTGCCAATATAGGCGGCAGCGCATTGAAAGTGGATGTTGGCGTAGCAAAAGATTGCGATACCAACAATGTCATCTATAAAGCCCTGTCAAAAAACAGCATTATCCACCTGGTGAAGGACCAGAGCGCGGCTGATATGCACGCCAACCTTGCAAAAGGAAACCTTGATGCAGTTGTCGACATAAAAGCAAACGGCAATGGCAAAGGCTGGACGATCTACCCGCCATTATCGGCTTTGGGTTCAGACTCAACACCTAAAAAAGCCCTGTTTTCAATAAACGTGCAATACAGCAAAGCTTCAGATAAGGGCGGTATATTTAAGACGGCCCTGAATAATATCTTGTATGAGCTGCAATCGGCATTTATAGATAAGATCAGCAGCCTATCGGGTACATCATCACCCTTAAAGGCTGTGGATGTGCATGAAGAAACCATTACCGGCCGCGCATACCATTATATCGATTTTATTTTGCCGGGTATGCTTGGCTTCTCGCTGTTGGGCAGCGGGGTTTTTGGTACGGCGTTCGTGTTTTTAAGCTTAAGGCTTACGCTGGTGATCAAGCGGTTTTTTGCTACACCGGTTAAAAAATACAGTATCGTTTTAGGTGAGGCGATGGCGAGGCTCGTTACCTCGTGGATAGGGGCCTTAGTTATTATCCTGGTGGGGCATTACTTTTTTGGTTTCACGCTGGTACATGGCGTGGTAACGGTGATCAATATGCTGCTCCTCGCGGCTATCGGGCTCATTGTATTTATGGGTTTTGGTTTTATCATTTCCGGTATCGCCAAAAACGAAAGCACTGTGCCGCCGCTGAGCAATATTATAACGTTGCCGCAATTCCTGCTATCGGGCACTTTCTTTTCCACCACCGCATTCCCGGGCTGGCTGCAGCATATCAGTAATATATTGCCGCTTACTTACCTGAACGATGCCATGCGTAAGGTGGCATTTGAAGGCGCGGGACTTAACGAGGTAGGTCACCAGCTATTGATATTGGGCATATGGTTCGTGGTGGTATATGCGGTTGCGGTAAAGACGTTTAAGTGGGAATAAGGCCGTTGATTAGTGGTAATTGATTTGATTACGCTGATTTAACATGTGTAGAGACGCATACTTGCGTCTTTTTTTGACCGCTAATTTAAAATATATAGAGACGCAATACTTTGCGTCTCTTTCTGGTTAATATATAATTGATACTCCAGGATGAATATTTTTATAACAAGAAAATTCCCCGACGCAGGCCTTCAGCTCTTAAAGGATGCAGGTCATACCGTAACAGAACATACCGAACAGCGTAACCTTACACAGGATGAGCTGATAGCAACCTGCAAAACGCAGGATGCATTGATCAGCATTGGGCCCAACAAGTTAAACGATACTTTTTTTAAAGCATGCGGCAATCTGAAGGTTGTTTCGCTGATGTCGGTAGGATATGATAATTTGGATGTGGCGGCCGCTACTAAGGCCAAAATACCGGTAAGCAATACGCCCGATGTGTTGAGCAAAGCCACCGCCGATGTTGCCTTTTTGCTGATGATCGCAGTATCGCGCAAGGCATTTTACCTGCACCAGAGCATTATAGATGGCGACTGGGATTTCTACGATCCGAATGCCAATCTTGGTATTGAGCTGTACAATAAAACCCTTGGCATTTTTGGTTTGGGTAAGATCGGTTTGGAGATGGCCAAAAAATGTAAGGCGGCTTATGGCATGGACGTTATTTATCATAACCGCCACCAAAATGCAGAGGCAGAAGAGGAGATAGATGCCAAATATGTTTCGTTTGATGAACTGCTGCAACAGAGCGATGTGTTATCCGTACATGCTAATCTTTCAAAGGAAACAAAAGGCCTTTTTAATAAAGATGCTTTCAGCAAAATGAAGCCAACGTCTATATTTATTAATACGGCCCGCGGAGAGGAGCATAACGAAGCCGATCTGTTACACGCGTTGCAAAACAACATCATTTGGGGTGCCGGTTTGGATGTAACCAATCCTGAACCGATGGCCAAAGATAACCCGCTGCTGTTTATGCCTTCGGTATGTGTTTTGCCGCATATTGGCTCTGCTACGGTTGAAACGCGCAATGCAATGGCGGTAATGGCTGCGCAAAATGTTATTGCGAGTTTGCAGGGCGAGAAGTTGCCGAACATTGTGAATGGGGAAGTGTATGGGGAATAGAACTGTATCCTGATAATTTGTTAATCCACTTAACGGCGAAGCCCTCTTTAACACCTTTGAAAACAATTTAACAGTTAAAAATCCTGGTTCAGACAATTTTTTGCATTAGGGATAGAAACGGATACCGGCCCGTGGTTAAGGCCCGTGCAGTATGAGTGGATAGCCCGGGCCGCAGGCAATGCCCTATTTTAGAGATTAGTTGATTAGAGATCAGAGATTAGTGATTAGGGTATTACCTCGTTCAGATATACTAATCACTGCTCACCAATCACAGATCACTAATCACCCTCCCCACATTAAATTAATGTGAATATTTTCTATTTTTTGCCTTATTTTGCTCAAACGTTGTATATTTGAAGCCGAGGGCATCTTAGTGTAGAAACTACACTATGTAATGCACTGAGTTTCACTAAAACTACCATTATGAGCTTGATTATTGATATTCATGCCCGCCAGATTCTCGACTCGCGCGGCAACCCCACAATCGAAGTTGATGTTTTAACCGAAAATGGCGCTTTTGGCCGTGCTGCGGTACCATCAGGCGCTTCTACCGGCGCTCACGAAGCTGTTGAGCTGCGCGATGGCGACAAAACCAAATACCTGGGCAAAGGCGTATTGAAAGCCGTTGAAAATGTAAACGACATCATCGCTAAAGAACTGAGCGGTGTTGACGTGTTCAACCAAAACCTGATAGACAGCATTATGCTGGAGATTGATGGTACGCCAAACAAAGGCAAGCTGGGCGCAAACGCTATTTTAGGTGTTTCGCTGGCTGTTGCCAAGGCTGCTGCCGAAGAAAGTCGCCAGCCTTTATACCGTTACATTGGTGGCGTTAATGCTAATACGCTGCCTATCCCGATGATGAACATCGTGAATGGCGGTTCGCACTCTGATGCGCCTATCGCGTTCCAGGAATTTATGATCATGCCGGTTGGCGCTTCGTCATTCTCTGAAGCTTTGCGCTGGGGCGCTGAAGTGTTCCATAGCCTAAAGAAAACATTGCACGACCGCGGCCTGACCACCACAGTAGGTGACGAAGGCGGTTTTGCACCGACTTTCGGCGGTACCGAAGACGGCGTAGAAACCATACTGCAAGCTATTGAAAAAGCAGGTTACAAACCAGGTATCGATATCTGCCTGGCGTTCGACTGTGCTTCGTCTGAGTTTTATGTTAATGGTAAATACGACTATACCAAGTTTGAAGGTGAAAAAGGCGCTATCCGCACCAGCGCCGAACAGGCTGAATATCTTGCTTCGCTAACCGAAAAATACCCGATCATTTCTATTGAAGACGGTATGGCTGAGGACGATTGGGAAGGCTGGAAATTGCTGACCGAGAAGATCGGCGATAAAGTACAGCTGGTAGGTGACGATCTGTTCGTTACCAATGTTATCCGTTTACAACAGGGTATCGACCAGGATATTGCCAACTCGATACTGGTAAAGGTAAACCAGATCGGTTCACTTACCGAAACCATCAACGCGGTTACCCTTGCTCAAACGCATGGTTACACTACCGTAATGAGCCACCGCTCTGGCGAGACCGAGGATAGCACCATTGCTGACCTTGCCGTTGCCCTTAACTGCGGCCAGATAAAAACCGGTTCACTTTCACGTTCAGACAGGGTTGCTAAATACAACCAGCTACTGCGTATTGAAGAAGAACTGGGCAGCAACGCCAAGTTTATCGGTAAGAACTTCAAATACTACAAAAACAGATAATAACACGAATTCTTTCGAATTAGTGCGAATTTCACGAATTATAGAAGCCGGTTTATCGCCGGCTTTTTTGTCTGAATCACTGATTAAACTGATTATTTGACTGCGCTGATTTTATCTGCGAAATCCATCAATCTGTAAAATCTGTGATTATCTTTGCGCCCATGAAAATGAACAAGTGGCTTCGCGCTTTCCTTATCCTGTTTATTCTTGCCCTCAATATCGGCTGCGACCAGGTATCAAAATCCATCGTGCGTAAGGATATGCACGAGTACCAGGTGATCGGTTATCTCGGCAATCATTTTACTTTGGAAAAGGTTGAAAATACCGGCGCTTTCCTCAGCCTGGGCGATACGCTTGGCGGCCCGGTTCATTTTGTGCTGCTGGTGGTGCTGCCGGTTGTGGCGCTGCTTTTGGGTTTAGGTTATATTATCATGAAAACCAGCATCAACAAATACAAGCTGCTGGGCATTATCCTGATAATAGGCGGAGGTATAGGTAATCTGTACGACCGCGTTATGCACGGCTCGGTAACGGATTTTATGCATATCGATTTTGTTATTTTCCAAACCGGCATATTCAATGTGGCCGATATGTCTATCATGGCCGGCATGGGCATTATCCTGCTTGATGCTTTCCTGGAAAGGAAGAAAGCGAAGCAGGCAGAGGCTGAAGTTCAGTAACCCACATTATAGGAGTAGATCACTTTGCTTACTACCCATATTGCCGTAGATACAAGCCCTACATAAAATATGATCCTGCCATGTTTACGGTCGTGCTCAGTATAGCCGTATACTTTCTCGCCGTTGGGAAGCGTCTTTTTATGAGTGAAAAGATGCCAGCCGATAAACAGTGCCAATACCCCACCTAAAAGGGCGCATATGTAGCCAATAACTATCCAGATCTTTTGCGACGATTCGGGAGCCTTTAATTCCGCTAACCTTTTATCCTTTAAATTGCGTAATTCAGTATCGCTTACCGTTTTGCCCCTGTCTTCCAATATTTTGCGGGCAAGGGTAACATCAAATGGGCTCCATTCATCAGCCTTTTCCAGCACATCTTTTAACTCTGCATCCGTAAAGTCATACAGATAATAATCTTCTTCAGTGGCGGGGTCGTCTGTTGCTTCATTTTGCAGGAGCAATTCGTTTACGCGCTCGAAATCCTCGTTCCTGATCTTTACGGCGTAATTAGTCAAATCTTCCCTAAATGAAAATGTCGGGTCGAATACCGGCCCTTCTTCTTCCAATATAAATGGGATATCGTTTTCCTCCAAAAGCTCAACCAGCAGGTTTGCAAATTCTATTTCATTGAATTTTTGGTAGGTTATGAATTCAGGTTCCATAATTGGCTATTGAAATTTCGACTAAAGTAAGACTAATGTATAAATATACATTGCTTCATAAAGGAAAGAAAGATAGACCTTTCGCCCAGGGAAATCGCTTTTTAAACGAGTTGTTTTAAAATCCCCTCTCGAGAGGGGAACTAAAACCAGTTCCAGTCTCCGCAAATTTTTAAAAGCGATTTTCCTGACCTTTTACCTCAAAAACCCAGTCCAAATAAAAAAACGTATCTTTGCAAATAATACCCGTTAGCTTTACGGTTTTGATCACCGACAACTCTTCAGATCCGCTATGCAATCGCGTTAGCACATATTAGAAAATATTACATGTCATTTGAAAATTTAAAATTAATTGAGCCGATCCTCAGGGCCTTAAAAACCGAGGGATACACTACGCCTACCCCAATACAACAACAATCCATTCCTATCATACTTCAGCGCCGCGACTTGCTTGGCACCGCGCAAACCGGTACAGGTAAAACAGCGGCATTTGCCATCCCTGTATTGCAGCTTTTATATAACGACAGGCTGCAGCACAAGGAACAAAAAACCATTAAAGTACTGATCCTTACGCCAACCCGTGAGCTGGCTATACAGATTGATGAAAGCTTTGCCGCTTATGGCCGCTATACCGGCTTAAAGCATACCGTGATTTTTGGCGGCGTATCGCAGAATCCGCAGGTAGATACTATAAGGCGTGGTGTTGATATACTGACCGCTACCCCAGGCCGTTTGCTCGACCTCATTAACCAGGGGTATATTCAACTGAACCATATCCAGGTACTAATATTGGATGAAGCCGACCGTATGCTGGACATGGGTTTTGTAAACGATGTAAAGAAGATCATCGCCAGGGTGCCCGCCAAACGGCAAACGCTGTTCTTTTCGGCTACCATGCCAAAAGAGATCCAGCAACTGGCAGATACGATCTTAACAAAGCCAGAAAGAGTTAGCGTTACACCTGTATCATCAACTGCCGATACCATACAGCAGGAAGTGTTTTTTGTAGAGAAAAACGATAAAAGGGCGCTGCTGAACCATATCCTGAAAGATAAAAATATTGAAACGGTATTGGTGTTCACCCGTACCAAGCATGGCGCGGATAAGGTGGTAAAAGACCTGCAAAAGACGGGCATAACTGCCGAAGCCATACACGGTAATAAATCGCAAAATGCAAGGCAGCGCGCGCTGAATAATTTCAAAGCCCGCACTACCCGCGTTTTAATCGCGACGGATATTGCCGCGCGAGGTATCGATATAGATGAGTTGACCCACGTGATTAATTACGAGCTGCCCAACATTCCTGAAACGTATGTACACCGTATCGGCCGTACAGGCAGGGCAGGGGCAAGTGGTATCGCATTATCATTTTGTGATGCCGAGGAATTAGCTTATCTGAAGGATATTCATAAACTGATCGCTAAAGAAATACCGGTAAACGAAGGACATCCGTACCCGATGAACCCGGCAACTGTAAAACCACAGGATGTGGCTAAAGATTCCAACGGTAGGCCATCCGGCCCGAAAAGAGGCCGCGGATATGGCCGCAGGGATAAAGGCGCCGGAAGCGGCGGCGGAAAAAGCAGCGCAGGCAGCGGTATGAGCGGCAATGCACGAAGGAATTCAGGCAGACGGAATGATCGATAGATTTCCGCTGTTAATAAGTTGAAAAACCCTATTGCAACGATAAAAACTTTGCTTTAATTTTAATCAAAATTATTATCCATAAAATGAAACGCCTTATTGACCTTTTCAAGAACAAATACTTCTGGGTTAGCATGTCGTTTATTGTATGGATGATATTTTTTGATAAGAACGATCTTTTCTCGCAATACCAATACCACCAACAGCTAAGCAAGCTGAAACAGGAACGCGATTTCTATGCAAAAGAAACTGCCAAAGTAAACAAAGACCTCGACGAGCTGACCTCAAACCCAGCCAAGCTCGAAAAATTCGCCCGCGAAAAATACCTCATGAAAAAGGAAAATGAGGATGTTTACGTGATCGTGAAGGATAAAAAGGATAATGATTAGGAAGCTTTACTAATCTCTAATCTCCGGTCTCTAATCTATAAACACTAATTCAGCCTGATGATAAATTTGGTGCCGACATTCACGGTGCTTTCCACATCGATGCTGCCGCCAAGTGATTCCACCTGGTTACGGGTGATGAAGAGGCCTATGCCTTGTGCATCGGGGTTTTGATGGAAGGTTTTGTACATGCCAAATACCTGGTCGCCAAAGCGTTTCATGTCGATTCCCTTGCCGTTATCCTCAAAAGTAAGATAGGCATGCTGCTCATTCTCAAACGTAGTGCATTTGATGATCGGCCTGCGGTGCGGCTGGTAGTATTTTAATGAATTGGTCAACAGGTTTTGCAGGATACTTTCCAAATAAGCCGGGATATAATTGATTGCCGGTAAGCGACTGAAATCATACTCGATCTTGGCATCCAGCTCATCTATATTGCTTGCCAGCGCGCCGGCTATGCTTTTAAATACAGGCTCAAATTCTACTACTTTCCTGTCTTTGCCTATTTCGGTTTGGATCTTAACAATTTCTTCAAGATGTTTAACCGTGCCGTTTAAATTGTCGCTTATGGAACGGATATGCTCGAAGATCTCGTCGCGCTCGCTTTTTTGCGCGGTCTCTTTAAATAGGTCGACCATAAATTTAAGATTGCCGGTGTGCGAACGCAGGTTATGTGAAACGATATAGGCGAAATTCTGCAGGCGTTTATTCTGATCGTTGGTCAGGTCGAGCGATTCCTGCAGTGCGGCTTGCCCTTTCTTAATGTAGTCGATATCCTGTATAATGCCACGGATGCGCTCACATTTGCCATAATTATCAATTATCGGTAATGCTTTTATCTTTACCCATATCAGTCTGTTCCTAGCCGTACGGAAAGGCAGTTCCAGGTCGAACGGTTTGCATAACCTTACAATATTACCGATAGCCGCAGTAACCTCATCACGACCGGGCGGCTCAAAAAAGCTGGCCATTTCTTCGGCCGTCAATCTCACTTGGCTATTTAATTCAAAAATATCATAACCCTCTCCGGATAACGACAAGGTCATCGAGTTTACATCTATTTCCCATAACGCAAGCTTGGCTATCTTGCCGGTCTCGCTGAAAAGCATGTCTTTTCGCTCCGATTCCAGCCCGGCCAGTTTATACTCGTGGATGTTAACTATAGCACCGTAAATTTTTGAAGCAGCAGGCTCGTCAATGCGCCAGCTGGTATTTTCAAACCATTGGTAGCCGTGATCCCTTGTTAAGATCCTGATCTGAACGGTTGATGAATTGTTTGGCGAGCGCTCGTTGGTTGATTTAACGAAGAGTTTCCTGTCGCCATGATAAAGCAATTGTTCATAAAAACTGGAGTACGAGCATTCAATCTCGGCGGGTTCATAACCTAAAAGCCTGTAAAAGCCTTCAGACCATTTCACCTCGCCGGTGTTAATGTTAAACTCCCATATCCCTGCATTAATATGATTAATTACATGAGTAAATTGGGATCCGCTATTTTGCATATCGTGATCTTGATTCAAACTCATTTTATTTTACCATTCATAACGCATCCTCATGTGTAATTTATGTGCCATTACTCATAAATGCCGGCATTTACAACCAATAGTTGTAAATTAGGATTAATTTATAATTTAGATTAAAGTATAACTTTCAAATATATGTGTTTTATAGCTACAAATAGCTATAAATCTGCCATTTACAACTGTCAAAATCACAAAAGTGTAACTATTGGTTAATGTCTGGATACCGGATTCCGTTGCGGAAATTTATAGATTTCAGAAATGTCAAAAGGTTATGCGATTTAAACAGGTTATAAGTTTATTATTAAGCTAACTACTATTAACTATTAAGAAATCAGCAGGTGCGAAATATTTTTCAACATTTTGCCTTTGTCCACTATAATAGTCACCGGTTACGCTAATAAGTTTTATACGAGTTCTTTAAGTGCATTTGTTGCGATCCATTTAGCCGCTTTGCTATTTTGTTGCAGGATGCGTTGGGCGCAGGCTATGGCGGCCGGCCTCAGTTCAGCATTTCTTTTACCTATTTGCCGTAGCGCCCAGTTTACGGCTTTCTTTACAAAGTTCCTGTTATCCCAGGCTTCGCGCTCAATAACCGGCAGCAGTTCAATAAACTTTTCATTGCTTGCTTTTTTATCATGAACGGCATATTCCGCCATCAGCACAAAGCCGGCGCGCTTTACAAATTCAGTTTCGTGCCTGCTATATTCTAATGCTTTTTCGAGTGCAAATGATGTTCTGTCGAAAAGATTGCCGCAAACCTGGTCGCACAGGTCCCACGAGTAAAAAACACTTGTCCAGCTATCCATCTGTTCGGGTGTTTACCTTTGCGGGATCATCAATTAATGACGCAATAATACGGGCTTCATGAATGCCGGTATCCCAAAGCGCCAGCGCCAGGTCATGATCTTTTTTGATGGATTTGGCGATCTTCCTTAATTCGGGCAGGGGAGTGCCCAGTGCTTTGGAGCTGTCTATCCCGAAACGCGCCATGCCAGAGAGATAGGACGGCGTGGATTTTTCTTTTATTAATAGTATAACTTCGTCGATAGTCATCTTAAGGCTGTCGAATAATTAGTTTATCTCATTTCCATTATACCTTCAGGTTTGTATTTCTCACAGTATACTTCTATGCCAAATTTAATAATCAAAGCTGTTACATAGATAGCCAATGATTTTATTCCTATACCTAAGTTTAAATTTCGTCCTCATTTAAATTTTGCAAAACACTACCTGCTTCATTTTGAATATCTTCTGCATTTAGATTATCATATCCTAAATCTTTAATAGCAAACAAAGTTCCCTCTTCATCAAATCTTTCGATGATATTTTTCCTAAATATTCTTCTCCTTTCTTCAGATTTTATTACTTTATCGTTTTGTAATACTTCTTTAATTAATGGTTCTGCTTTATCTATATCTATTTTTCTTATGTAGCAAATTGCCAAAAGCGAAGTGGCTTCGAGATAAGTACGCGTATTTTTAGCAATCTTTGACCTGATACCTATAAACCCAGTTATTGCAAAATCAATATCACCAGCTTCCATATAAGCTTCAAAAAGATGGCATTTATATTCCATTAACTTTGTTGATCTACCAGTGTTATTAAGCAAATCTTTTAAATCACTGATTATTAGTTTTGCTAAGTTGATATCACCATCAGCAGCCGCCTTTTTAAGAGATGGGGCTAATCGATTTATTTTTTCTTTTTGAGATGATGTTAAGGGTTTTAATGCCATCGATATATAGGATTAGGTCGAATATTAAAATTAAATGTAAAATAAAAATCTCTGCAAATCAAAAAGCCGGGCATAACCCGGCTCGATATATTTAAATTCCGAAATTTTACAAATTCCCCCTAATCTCCTGCTCTCTTTCAATCGCCTCAAAAAGTGCTTTAAAATTACCCGCACCGAATGATTTGGCGCCTTTGCGCTGGATGATCTCAAAGAACAATGTCGGCCTGTCTTCAACCGGCTTGGTGAAGATCTGCAACAGGTAGCCTTCGTCATCACGGTCAACCAGGATGCCCAATTCCTTTAACGGCCCCAGGTCTTCGTCGATATGGCCAACACGATCGAGCAGGTCATCATAATAGGTTGTGGGTACGGTTAAAAACTCTACGCCACGACTTTGCAGGTCGGTAACTGTTTTTACAATATCATGCGTAGCCAGCGCCATGTGCTGTACGCCTTCGTCCTCGTAATATTCAAGATATTCCTCTATCTGCGACTTCCTTTTACCTTCAGCAGGCTCATTGATCGGGAATTTTACAAAGCCATTCCCGTTACTCATTACCTTGCTCATCAGTGCTGAATATTCGGTCGAGATCATCTTGTCGTCAAACGTCAGGATGTTCCGGAAGCCCATTACTTCTTCATAAAAATTCACCCATTCGTTCATCTTATGCCAGCCTACGTTGCCCACACAATGGTCGACATACAGCAGGCCGGTATCTGTGGGGTTATAGTTTGTTTTATGCTCCTTATATCCCGGCAGGAAAATGCCTTTGTAGTTTTTGCGCTCGATGAACATGTGTACAGTTTCACCATAAAGCATAATACCGCTGGTGCGCACTTCGCCAAATTCATCAGTTATGGTCTGCGGTTTCTGATATGGTTTGGCGCCGCGACTAACGGTTTGCTGAAAAGCGTCATAAGCATCATCAACCCAAAGGGCCAGGATCTTTACGCCGTCGCCATGTTTTTTAATGTGTGCGGCGATAGGATGGTCGGAATGCATAGGCGTGGTCAATACAATACGTATTTTGCCTTGCTGCATTACATACGATGCCCGGTCGCGTACGCCGGTTTCCGGTCCGGCATAAGCCATGTCCTGGAAGCCAAAAGCGGTTTTATAATAATGCGCCGCCTGTTTGGCGTTGCCTACGTAAAACTCAACGTAATCGGTGCCGTTAAGAGGCAGGAAATCGGTAGTTTTTGTTGGTCTATCTAATGTTTGTGTTTCCATTTTTTGTAATGTTTTAAGTTGGAATGCAGGGAGGATTTGTCATCCTGTTTATTCCGCCCAACTTTTGTAATAATTCGGGTCTTCAATCTTTATCGCATCCTCCGTCAGCATCAGCGGACGGAACGGATCGATCATCACCGCCAGTTCCTCGGTCGATTCTTTACCTATCGATTTCTCCACCGAACCCGGCGCAGGCCCGTGCGGGATGCCCCCGGGATGCAGCGTGATCTGTCCGCGTACCACGTGTTTACGGCTCATGAAATCGCCATCTACATAATACAGCACTTCATCACTGTCCACGTTGCTGTGGTTGTATGGTGCAGGGATAGATAGCGGATGATAATCAAATTTGCGCGGTACGAAGGAGCACACCACAAAGTTGTTGCCCTCGAATGTCTGATGTACCGGCGGTGGTTGGTGCAGCCTGCCGGTTATCGGCTCAAAATCATGGATCGACAACGCCCATGGGTAATGAAAACCGTCCCAGCCGATAAAATCAAAAGGATGTGTTCCGTAGATGTAGGGATAGATGAGGCCTTGTTTTTTGATCAGAATTTTAAAATCGCCATGTTCGTCGTGCGTTTCCAGGTCGGTAGGGCGTTTAATGTCGCGCTCGCAATAAGGTGAATGCTCCATCAGCTGGCCATACTGGTTTCGGTAACGTTTCGGTGGGCGTATCGGGCTAAAGCTTTCTATAATAAACAGGCGGTTATCGGGCGTATCAAATTCCATCTGGTAGATGGTGCCGCGCGGGATCACAAGGTAATCACCGTAAACGAATTTTATTTTGCCAAACCCGGTTTTCAGCGTACCCGATCCTTCGTGGATGAACACCACTTCGTCGGCCTGGCTGTTTTTATAGAAATAATCCGTCATTGATTTGCGCGGCGCGGCCAGCGAAATATGCAGATCGCTGTTCACGAGCACGGGTTTGCGGCTTTTGAGGTAATCATCCTCCGGTGTAACATTAAAGCCGATGAGGCTGGTATGTTTCAGGTGTTTTTCGCGGGCGATCTTCGGCTCAACGCTGTACGGTTCGCCCAGCTCTTTTACGATAGTTGGCGGATAAGCATGATAAACCAGCGAATAAAGGCTCGAAAAACCTTCGGTAGAAACCAGTTCTTCGGCATATAAAGTGCCATCCGGCTTACGGAATTGCGTATGCCGCTTGGGTGGGATCTTTCCCAATGTATGATAAATAGGCATGGTATTAAATTGGTTGTAAAAATTGAAACAGTTTGAAATGCAGATAGTTTCAAGCAGTGTAAGGCAAAGCTTACAATTAAAACAACACTTTAATATTGGGCGAGGATCATGCTGGAGAGCACAGCATCCCTGAAGAGCGAAGCGCCGCTCATGGAGGTTAAGCCTAAGGAACAATAAAAGCCTTTAATGATGTGCATAATTGTTGTACGAATGTAGGTGGAATAATATTGTTATGCAAGCATAGTTTTTTAGTAGTCCATAGTCCATGGTCGATAGACCATAGCAAATGTGGTAAACTATGGTCAATGGTCTATGGACTATGGTCTAAAAGAATTAGCTTTGAAGCAGAACCAATTATAACTCTATGAAATTAGTATCCTATAAAACCGAAGACCGGGAGCATCTCGGTGTTTATGTTAACGGTCATATATATAACCTTAATTCACTCCATAAGCTGGTACCCGACAATATGAATGATTTCCTGTGGGGAGGGGAAGAGCTGATGGATCGCGCGCGAAAAGTCAATGACGACCTGCATTCAGGGAAGATAGAGGCCAAAGAAGAACTTTTTTATGAGCTGATAGCGCCTGTTCCGCATCCGACTTCTTGTCGTGACGGGTATGCTTTCCGCCAGCATGTGGCTGCTGCACGCCGTAACCGTAAGGCGCCTATGATACCGGAGTTCGACCAATACCCTATATTTTATTTCACCAACCATAATGCCATACAAGGCCCGGGCGAAATAGAATGCATGCCGGACCATTTCAACAAGCTGGATTTTGAGCTGGAAGTTGCGGTAGTATTGAATAAAAAAGGCCGCAACATCAGGGCTGCCGACGCCGACAGTTATATCGCCGGATATATGATCATGAACGATATGAGTGCCCGTACCCTGCAAATGGAAGAAATGCTGCTCAACCTCGGCCCGGCGAAAGGAAAGGATTTCAGCACGGTGATCGGCCCATGGCTGGTAACGCCGGATGAGCTGGAGCCTTACAAAACATGGCCGAAAACCGGCCATACCGGCAATGCCTATAGTCTGAAAATGCTGTGCCATGTAAACGGCAAACAAGTATCCGCCGGCACAATGGGCGATATGGACTGGACATTCGCCGAAATTATTGAGCGTGCTGCCTATGGCTGCGATGTATTGCCGGGCGACGTGATCGGCTCCGGAACAGTTGGCACAGGATGCTTTTTGGAACTGAACGGCACAGGACTTTTGAATGATCCCAACTATCAACCCCAATGGCTGCAGCCGAATGATTTGGTAGAGATGGAAGTGACGGGGTTGGGCGTTTTGGGGAACATTATTAAAAAGGCCGATAGTAATTTTTCACTCCTGGCGATAAAAAAATAACTATCATCATGTCATCCTGAGCGATAGCGAAGGACCTGTCCGCGTGCTAACAAAGTTTGCAGGTTCTTCGCTATCGCTCAGAATGACAAATATCAAATATGTCATTTCGACGAACGTGGGAGGGGTAAAAGGATGGGTGAGGAGAAATCTTTTGCACCAGACAGATAGCAATCGGGCATGGCGCAAAAGATTTCTCACCATGCCCTAACCGCTCAAGGCCGCTGCTCGTGCAGGTTCGAAATGACATTGTGTTTTAGTGTTTTTTATTCTCAACATATGCTCTCACTCAATACATCCGATCTCACTCCTGTCCAAATCCAAAGCTATCTTAACACAGCGATAGCGCCGCGGCCCATCTGCTTTGCATCCACAGTAGATAAAGACGGTAATGTCAACCTCAGTCCGTTTAGCTATTTCAATATCTTCAGCGTAAACCCTGCTATTTGTGTGTTTTCACCATCACGCAGGGTGAGGGATAGCACGACGAAACACACGCTGGAAAATATAAAGGAGGTGCCCGAGTGTGTCATCAATATCGTTAATCACGATATCGTGCAGCAAACCTCCCTATCGAGTGTGGAATATGCGAAGGGCATAAATGAATTTACCAAATGCGGGCTAACGCCTATTCCATCCCAACTGGTAAAACCGCCGCGGGTAGCAGAATCTTATGTGCAGCTGGAATGCCTGGTGAAAGACATTTACCCTTTAGGCGATGGGGCTGGTGCAGGTAATTTGGTTATTGCGGAGGTGAAGATCATCCATATCAATGAATCTGTTTTAAATGAAGATGGCCGTATCGACCAGGCAAAAATGGATTTGGTGGCTCGCCTTGGCGGGGATCTGTATTGTAGGATAACAATGGATAACTTATTTAAAGTAGCTAAACCTAACACCAAATTAGGATTAGGTGTTGATATGCTGCCTTTCCATGTACGTAATTCAAAAATACTTACAGGTAATTGTTTAGGCAAACTGGGCAACCTGGAATCTTTCCCGTCTGATGCGGATATTGAAACGTACGCTCAGTCACCCGAGATAAAAGACATCCTCGATGCTACCATCGGCGACAGCCAGACACGAGAATTGCAGCTGCATCTGAAAGCGCAGCAATTGCTTGCCGAAGAGCGTGTAATGGAAGCGATGATGGTTTTGCTGATAGAATAAGCACTTACCGCGGTGTTAAACCTCCGTAAGTGCTTATTAATCGGTCAAAATGTTACGCTTACCCCTGTGGTGAACAGGAAATACAGGCCATTCTGGCTGGTATTGCTGGTATAATCCACCTGGTTGAACGGTTTAATAAAATAGGGCGTGAAATTGATTTGTCAGGTTTTAATAACATAGGTCAGTTGCGCAGAACCGCTCAATGCGAGCAGGGTATATTTTCTAACTTCCTCCTGTTTTTCGGTAGTAACGGTTTTGTCAATTATGGTTTGCTTTGGCTGATTCGGGAAAAGGATATTGATTGGCGAATTGTTGTTGGCCGGCGTAGTGATCTCCTGCTGAACCTCCGAATTGCTATAATAGGTTTGGTAGAATGATTGAGTGCCCGCAAACAGCATGGCATCCGGCGTTATTTTAAGCCCGTCAGTTTTCTTAGGACCAGTTTTAAGCAGCCATATTTCTTTGGAGAGTTCTGCATCGTTAACGATATCATTGCTGTTATTTTTGTCGAAACGGTAACTGCCGGCAACGGTCAGCTTTACCACCTTGTCGGGATTGATGTATAATTGCCCGTCTATAGTAGCATTGAATGACGACAGGATGATAGGACTGGCGTCAGTAATAAAATATTTCGTTGCCGATATCGCACCGCCATATTCTTTGCTTTTATCAAACGAGAATACGTAACCCGGCGTTACGCTCAATCCTTCAGTTTGACTGTTGCTGCCATTTACATCGAAATAGCCTATCGCATTTAAAAAGAAGCCTTTGGTTGATATCAGGGTAAGCGTTGGCAATATGACCGGTACGCTTGTAATATCCTTGCGCCCGGCGTAGGTCAGGTTCGACAAATAGGTGAGCCCGGCATTCACAAACAGGCTTTTGGCAACTTTTGTTGTTTTACCGGTATCTGGCGTAGTTTGTTGCGCTGCTGCTTTTAAGCAAAAGGAAAGTATTGTAATCGATACAATAATAAGTTTAAAATTACGCATGTTTTTATAGGTAATAGGTGATGCCCAAAAAGTCAGAAAGGCCATTTAAGGCCTTTCTGTCTGTTGTTTTCGATATTGTTTTTACTGCTTGCCAGTTGTTGCACTTGTGCTGCCTGATGAAGAAGCATCAAGGCTGGCTGTTTTTTTACCGGCTTTAATACTGGTTGCCGATGATGTCGAACCATTGCTGCCAAGGCTGGCTTTCTTTGATGAAGCAGAAAGACTTCCTTTGCCGCTTAACGAAGAAGAACTGTTAACAGCCACTTTTTTGCTGCTTAGCTTTTTACCTGTATTGCTAACAGCCATTTTTGTGCCTGTAACTGCCTTGCTTCCATTAGCCTTTACAGCAGCAGTAGTTTTGCGTGCTTTTGCAGATGCACTGGCCGAAGCATTTGTTGCTGCTTTGTTTGCACTGGCTTTTGCTGATGAACTTTCGTTCATGGCGCCGCTAACAGTACCGCTTGCTTTTGAGGCAGATGTACTTGCTGAGCCATTTACGTCGGCGCTTGTTTTGCCAACAGTAGCGCTGGTTGTGCTGCTAACATTGCCGCTTGCATTGGCAGAGCTGCTTTTTGCAGCATTTACGGTTGCGGTTGTTTTGTCGTTAACGTTTGCAGCCTGGTTTTGTGCGGTTGCCTGGGTTTGTGTTGCAGCATTAGCAGCCTGGTTTTGGCTGGCCTGTACGGTAGATTGTGTTTGATTCACTACCTGGTTGGTAGCATTGGTGCTTTGGCTAACTACCTTTTGTGTAGCAACGGTAGGCACGGTAGCCTGTGTTACAATTTTTGTGGCGGTAGTAGCGCCGATACTTAATTGAGCAAAAGTTGTTTCAGATACAAATAAAGCTCCTGCTATCAGCAGCGTTTGCATTATTAATCTTTTCATGATTTTGATTTTAGTTTAACAATAACCTGCACCCGTTGTGCAGTTGAATTAATTACCCTAATAGGGGTTTATATACTATTTGCAAAGCTGATGCCAACAGGCAGGAAATTGTTTTTAGCTAAAGTTGCGGTGATGTTTTTAATGAAAATCGACCAGTTTACTGTACAAATAAATGTATGTTGTAATGGAAAGGGGGTATAAGCAGACTGAAGTTTAGTGATTATTTAACAATCAAACCGATTTTACTGGTGTCAATTTTTATCGAAGGATAAATGTCATCGGCGGTGCCGGGGACCTGGTCTAATCCAGATGAAAAGAGAGTGTATTTGTTGCCGATACGGTGATAGTTGAAAATAGCATTATTGTCGCCTTGTACAGGATCGTAAATATCAAGGAATTCGTTTTTTGCGTTTAATTGTTTGAGGCTGTCGGGATAAGTGCCATGTTCAATTTTATAAAATTCTATTTCCTTCACTATACTGTTCATTTCCATCATTGCAAAGGCATAGGGCTACCAATAATAGTGAATTAAATTTGAAAGAAATATAAACAAAACTTATATCCCCAGCACACCCTTCAATTTCTTCCCGCCGTTTCAAGCGTTAACGGCTATGGTATCGACACTTGAGTGGGCGATGATACTATTTATTTTTTATGGCGATGTCTTTTTCGATCAGATCCAATAATTTTATTTCCTTGTTTATCCAAAAGTACTTTTTGTAGACGGCATACATATCTCCCTTTTCACCATCGGCCATAGATACACGTTGCGAAGCTTTTTTAAGGTAAAGCGTTACGTCTTCGAACCCGCCGTCGGACTGCGAAGGGCCTAAGAATCTGCCGCTTTTATAGAGGGCCTTTATCGCTCTATCCCTGTGGTTTAACACAGGTACTATGGAAATAAAGTATGCTATAGAGCGGCAACTATCCAGCTTTTCCTTTTTTAAAGGATAAGTACAGTCGAATATCAATTTATAATAGCTATCGTTTTGTTTATAAAGTATAACGTTATCGGTTAAAGTATATCCCTGAGCATCTACTGTACAATAATGATTAGCAGGAATACTTGCAGGATGAGTTTCGTGTGATATCACTTCACACTCGCCGCAATAACTTTTATACCACATAATGGCATCTGCGCCGGTTTTCCTGAGCGAATCGACTTTTGTTTTGGTTAATTGGGTTAAAGTGGGTTTCTGAGCAAATAGATTACTCAACGGTATTGCCACCAAAAAGGTAATTAACAAGAATGTTGACTTTAGCGGTGACATATCTTCTATTATTTATTTTACTATCAGGCCAATTTTACTTGTGTCAATTTTTAATGAAGGGTAAATATCATCAGCAGTGCCAGGTACTTCATCTACACCTGAAGAAAATAGTGTGTATTTATTGCCTATGCGGTGGTAATTATAAATGTCATGTTTAAGGTTGGGGCTTACAGGGTCGTGGATATTTGTAAAGTCATCTTTCACTTCCAGTTGTTGGAGGCTGTCGGGATAACTACCATGTTCAATTTTATAATATTCAATCTCTTTTACAAGGCCATTCATTTGTGTTTGTGCAATAGGAATGAACTCTTTATGCATGGCTTTACTGTTATTGTAAATAAACATTGAACCATAAATGCATACAGTGAAAATTATACCACATAGACCAATCACCGCAAACCATTTGTCCTTGTATTTGAATATTCCCTGCAATAAAAAGATCAACCCAGCTATGCCGCCAATTAATGGTATCAGACATAAAAAGCCTAGACTGTAATTTGGTTTTGAGATACCAGCAAGCTCAGGAAAATAATTTGGATTCGTTTTTCTGATGTGCGATTGCACTTCACCTAAAAAGTTGATAGCATCAGCATCCGTTGGGAAATCCTTTTTGGGTATTAAAATCGTTTTCTTATCTATTAGCTTAATATAGATATACCGGACATTTGTATTTGCAGATCTTATCGTATTCCAATTTCTCAACAGGATTTGCTCGCCACGCACTTGTTCTAATCCTTCATCTTTGATTATTAGTTTACGCTTTCGAAGAAGCACTTTATCGTTTGCAAATCGCTTGTTTAATTTTATGCTGAAAATTAATAATGGCAGATAATATACAATCGCGACGAATAGAATGATTACGAAGGTTAAAGTACCCAGCTTTCCCCAAGTGAATTTATCAAAGGTATCGCTTAAAAGAAAAAACGACAATATAACCCAGAGCGGGATGAGTTTAGTTAGGCGGGTTTTTAGTTGAGATTTATAAAAGTCGATATAAATGCTCACGCTATCTTGTGATTCAACTTCCATCATAACGGTTAGGTTGTTTTAATGGGCTAAATATAGCAACTAATCACCCAATCTTCATGCTGTTTCAAGCGTGGACGTTTAAAACTTAAATCACCCAACTGTCGACACTTGAGTGGGCGGTAAAGTGTAGCGAAATGTAGCACAAGCGTAGCGTTTTTACCTATAAAAATATCGTTTAATGCTACACTTTGCTACACCGGGTAAAATTATAATACGCAGATATTCAATGAGATATAATTAGCTATGCAGTAATATTTTGTGTAAATCAATTACATAAAATGCTACACTAAAACGAGTAAAAAGGGTATATTTTCAGCACAATTTGTACAATCTATATCCCCAGCACACCCTTCAATTTCACATACCCGGTCTTGCTCACCGGTATTTTAGCGCCTGATTTTAATATCGCCAGGTGACTATCCTTTTCATAGGGGTCGATACGGGTGATCTCCTGTATGGCGACCATGTAGGAACGGTGTACGCGTACAAAATAGCGCGGGTCGAGCATTTGCTCGAAGAAGTTCATGGTTTTGTTTTTGAGGTAGGAGCCTTCTTTGGTGAAAACGCTTACGTAGTCGTCATCGGCCTGCAGGTATTGCACGTCCTGCACGGGGATGATCTTTACCTTGGTGCCGGTTTTTACCACGATACGCTCATGCTGCGCCGGCGATTGCGAGGCGGCTTCCAATAGCTCTTCCGTCTTTTTAGCCTGCTGAACAGGGGCAGGGGACTGCCCCAGGTATTTCTCAACGGCTTTATTGAAACGGTCTTTATTGAATGGTTTTAACAGGTAATCGATAGCATGCGCTTCGAAAGCTTTGATAGCATATTCATCAAACGCGGTGGTAAAGATGACGGCGGGCGGCTGCTCAACCAACTCCAGCATCTCGAAGCCGTTGATTTTTGGCATCTGCACATCCAGGAAGATCAGGTCGGGCTGGTGCTGCTGGATGGCTTTTAAACCTTCAAAGCCGTCGCTGCATTCCTGCATAACCTCTATACGGTCGGCAAAGCCCTGTAAATATTCCAGCACAACCATTCGTGCCAGCGGTTCATCGTCAATAACTAAAGCGCGTTTCATGCTACCTGTGGAATTTTTATAATGGTTGTAAATATATTATCATTTGCATGAGTTTCCATCAGGTCGTTACGTGCAAAAAGCAAATAAAGCCGGCGCTGCACACCACGCAGACCAAAACCAGTACCTTTCGGTCGTGAAGTTTGCGGATCGTAAGGGTTTTGCACCATGATAATGAGCTGCCCGTTTTCAATCTCGGCACGAATGCTTATCGTTACATTTTCGGTAGTATCGTACAAACCGAATTTGATGGCATTTTCTACTATCGGCTGTAAAAGCATGGTGGGCAAAATGGCTTCATCGCAATGCTTGTCGCAGCTGATCTCCGTCTCCAGCCTGTGCCCGAAACGTACTTTTTCTATATCAAGATATAAGTTAAGGTGCTGTAGCTCATCCTTCAAAGGCACCAAAAGCTGGTCGTCCTTTTTCAAAGTCCCGCGTAAAAAGTCCGACAGCTGGTGGATCATTTCCCTTGCCTTTTCCGGCTTAAAACCGATAAGCGCATTAATAGAGTTGAGGCTATTGAACAGGAAGTGCGGCTGCAGTTGCTGGCGCAGGTTGTAAAGTTCTGCATCACGGGCCAGCTTTTCGGCTTCGGCACGGCGTTTTTCGGTCTCCTTATGGTCGAGTTGAGAGTACCACAGTATGCTGATCATCGCCATCCAGCCAATCGCCATAAAATCGCCCAGAAAGCGGATAACCAATGACTGTGCGAGGAAATTGGTATAGATCTTATCATTTACAACATAAGGCAATATCCAGCGGCAGCCTGCGGTGCTGATACCGGCCAGCGCCAGGCACCAAATGAGCAGGTTAATGTAGCTGCCCTTGCCCGGCTGGTAATAGCGCAGGTTATTGTTAATGAGCCAGCAGGCAGCAGCCAGCAATATGCTGCTTACCAGTCCATCGATGATCGCCGTGAGCCAGAAGAATCCAAAACTGTGCACGAGGTATGTGATCAGCGCAGCCCACACCACCCCGCAGGCAATGAACAGGCCCGATAGTTTTGATGTTGATATGGATGAAAGCAGTGGCAAAATGGTGTCGCTGTATTTATATTAGTTTCTCAATCCTAAAAGTGCTGATTTATGATGCGCCCAGGCGATGTAAAGATCGGCATCGGCGGGCTCGTGTATGTTGTAGTACAATTCAGTACCATCGGCAAGGTCGTTCAGTTGGTTTATCTCGGCAACATCTATAAACTGCCATTGCACGGGTTGCTTTTTATTGTTCAGGAAACTGTCCTGGTTGCTTACGCCTATAAGCATTGCTTTTTTAAAGGCATCCTGTTCTGTTTCGGCGTTCACCAGTCGCAATTGCTCGTCGAATTGCGCATTATGGTCGCCATCGCCGCTTATTACCCTGAAAACTAATTTTGCTACGTACCAGTTCATTGTTTTTTAGATGTGACGAATGAGTTACCAGATTTGAGACAGGAGTCGCTTATCCCATCTCAAATCTTGTTGTCTCAAATCTTATTAATAACTACGTATATCAATCCCTGCGAATATCGATACGCCTTTTATTACCAATATCTTGTTGGGGTCTTGTATCACCCCGGCTTTTATTCTTTTATCGTCGATACCGGCGAAAACTGCTGCGGTGTCTGACACTACCTGCCAGTTGGAAGGTACGATGATCTTTGAGCCGCCGAAAATCTGTACAATGTCGATGATGACGCGGCCGTTAATATCAGCCTGTGTAAAATCGAGCTCGGTGCCGCCAAAGATGTTCACCACATCGCCGCCTCGGAAGTTTTTGGAGAAAATGGTTTTTACCACGTTGCCAAAAACCGATACGGCATCAAGCGTGTCATCACCTGAATTGGACTGATATGAAGGATTAACAGGCGGAACGTTTGTTGAAGCGGCCGCTTCAGGATTTGGGTTAGCCGGATCATAAGGCGTTACCGGGGTTACTACCGGGTCGGCAGCGCCCCATTTGCCATATTTGTAATCGTACTTGTCCCACTTCTGGTCCCATTTATTATTTTTTCTTTCCCATTTACGTTTCCATTTTTCCTCATCCCAGGGTTGGTT
>JABDAU010000049.1 GCA_013289045.1 Bacteroidota bacterium
CAGCGTGATCTCAATAATGAGGTGTATGGGAGGAATGTGTGAAATGCCAGATCCTGAAAAAATGAGCCCTAAATCGGGCAGTAAGAAGCCTATAAGTGGGAAGGCCAAAAACAAACGAAAAAATACTAAATTTTCCATAATCACCAGTCAACATTATAGTAATGTTATTAAGTGATGTTTTGTTTTGAATTTTTAATAAATAGTTGACTTTGAGACAAATAGAAATAACGCGGGGTTACACCCTGTTTTGCTGTGCTTTCTGCTGTTTGTAAAGGAAAATAGCACCGGCGAAAAGCGCAATGATAACCATTACCCACACATTTGTATCGAGCGGGCAATTACCAAACGGGTCGTCGCCGTTGCAGGGCAGGTCCTGGGCGAAAGAAATGGCAGGCATCAGAATAAATGCTGCCAGTAATATTGTTAAAACGTAGGTCTTCTTTTTTAAATGCAATTTGCCTTTGCCACTCATCATCACCAAATATCTTAATTAGTTTTTACAAATTTAGCTTTTCCAACCACATTCCCATCAGTAGTTTTCAATTCCAGTATATATACGCCAGCTTTGTAGCTTGTAATATCCTGTGTCCAGTTATTAGCGTTCACCTGGCGGTTGTCCATTACTGTTCCCGACAGGTTGTATATGCTGGCCAGGTAAACAGGAGACGGCTGGCTGCCGGTAACGCTTGAATTAACCGCAACATTGATCAAATCCTTTGAGGGATTCGGGTATATGGTAAACAACCCGTTTGCCGTGTTGGAATTAAACGTAATATTGATAGGCCCTGCGAAGGTTACCTTGCCATGTATGTCGTTTTGTGCCAACCGATAAATATTATTCCCTGTTACGGGATTTCGGTCATTAAAGTTATAAGTTCCCAAACTATTGCTTTGAACAGAATCGATAGGAGTATACTGGCCATTAGTGCCTAACTTCTCTAAGCCGAAGGTGGTGAAGTTACCTTCATTTACCGTTTTCCAGTTTAGCTGGATAACGCTGCTGCCGGCTTTCTGGCCGAAAAACGACAGCAACCTATACGGCGATAATGGTACAATACGTTCAAAAGCTATCTCAAAGCGGTTTTGCCCATAGGTAGTAGTATCTGCCTTTACTATATTAAAAGCATATTTCCCATAATGACCAATATCAAGTGAGTCTTTTTTATAATGATCTATTAAGTAAATGCGATAAGTAGCTGTATCAATATTACGGATATCTTCCATTTTTAGATCATAGATACCGTCGCTGGCTGCTATCACATTTAGCTTGGTACGCACACCATTTGTATAGGCAGGCATGTGGTTAACCGAAACGGGAAGGTTGTCGGTTGAAAGGCTTGACAAGTAAACAACATTAGTAGCAGAGTTAAGATCATATGCATCGCCGTTTTCATATTTTCCCGACCAATCATTCCTGAAATAAACACCACAATAATCATAAGTTGCGCTGTCCTTTTCTAATTTCATATAAAAACCGGTTAGCGGATTGCCAACCGGAGTTATCAGACTATTATTGGCGCCTTTTGGCAGAGCAGCTAATGTTGAAGATGAACCGGTTATTTGTTGTGTATATTTATCAGATTCGAGAAAGGTTAATGTATTATTACCACCCGGGGTATGAACAAGAAAGCCTTCGCCGCTTGCTGCCAAACCCAAAAATGGCGCTGATGTGCCGGCAGGAGTATAAGCAAGATAATGTTGATTGGTACTTATATCCCTTTGTAATAAATAAACGTTATCAACACCAGAGTTGTGGCTAAGCAGGGTACTTAAATTTATGGTACTGGCGTATGGATTGCCTACCAGGTTATAACCTGCGCCTGCAACAGGGGCAGGAGAAGTAAAAGAAAGATGCCCCGCTGTGCCGGTCGAAGAGCCATTTTGAGGCGTATACCACAAATTTACAGTAAGTTGGCCCTGATTTATGAAACCTTCATGCGTTATAGTTGCATCGGTAGTTGGTACTGACGGCGAACCACTTGTACGCGTATTAGGACCGGTGAAATATAATAAATAACCATTGCCGACAGGAAGCGTGACTGTTGTTGCGTCTGAAAGTGTAACATTTGTGGCGGTTATTTTATTAATGCCTAAATTTTTCCCATCAATAAAAGTGGCATTCTTATTATCTAAAGTTTCTTTAAATATATAGATGATCGGGTTGGTGTTTGCAATGCTGAAGCCACTGCCGGTGCCACCCGGACCGGCAGTAAATGCCCCGGGATAAAAGCTTGGTGTGCTATAATTAGTTGCATAGATCTTCATCGTTTTATTCAAACTATCCAAGCCAAAGGTATTGGTGTTGGATTCAACTGTAGGGGAAGTTCCGCTATTGTATTGGCTTGTTAAGTTCACAGGCGAAGATAATAACCGGTATCCTCTATTGGTGCTTACGCTACCTCCAGTTATATAACGCTGCACATTGAATTTACCAACAAATCCATTGGTAGGCGTGCCGCTTGATGTGATCTGCCCTAATGATGCCGAACCTGTTGCGTCAGACATTAACGTGAAAATGCTATTGGTTGTACCATTAGTAACATAGGTTGTGGTATTGCCCAATATATTTATAGAAGAGGTGGGCCCTAAATTAAAATAGGCTTTTTGTGCCGGACTCCCTGTATTGGTAACAAAACCGCCTTGGGAAGTACCTGCCAGGTTTATTGTACAAGTAGATCCGGATGGGCCGGCATTAAAGATCCCCGTATTATTTATGCCATTGTCGAAACCATTTAGGTTTAGTAAAGATGTCCCACTAACGGTAAAAAGATTAGAATTACTAAGGCCGCAATATTGTTGCGGGGTGTTGCCTGTAGAAACCGTAAAAGTAAAATTGGTAATATTACAAACTCCCGAATTTGTTATACCTGCCAAGTTGGTTGCACTAGCCCCGACGTGATTCGGGTTCATGGTTAAATTTGTGGCTGTAAAAGTTCCGGCGTTGTTAATTTGCGCATTATCACCATTCATTACCCACGTAAAGTAATTGGCAGTCATAGTGGCTCCGCTTTTATTGGTAATAACTGTAGTTGGTGCGCTTGCGGTTAAATTGACCCCTGAGCTACTTGTTCCCGAGAAATTAAGTGTGCCATAATTAGTGATGCCACCGCCCGAGTTAGCTGTTGCTGTAATATTTGCCCCTGCGTTGAAAGTAAGCGTTGGCTGATCTGTAGCTGAACCGTTTACAACAGTATTTCCTCCAACAAATACGCTTGTACTGCTTACGTTTGTATTCCCGCCTCCTAAAAAAGTCATTGTATAACCCGGCGATATACTGCCGAATGAGATACCTTGGGCTATTGAATTGGATGTGCCGCTGCTGGTAATAGTGTTGGTGCCATATGGGTTAAGCGAACCCGATAACACCAGTGTACCTGTGTTAAGTGAACCGTTATATAAGGTTAAGCTTGTACCTGCACTACTTGTTGATGCATTAGTAACTGTAATAGTTGTGGCAGTAGTACTGCTGCCTATTTGTAACGTGCCCGCAGTTATTCCCAGCGAACCGGCAGTTGTGGTTTTAGTATTGGTAACCATGGTCCATCCGCTGGTTTCGGTTATGGCATTAGTTACTGTTAATGCCGTAACAAAAGCTAAAGCGTAACCACTTATGTTAGTGGTCATGCTAAGGTTCATCGAATTAAATTTTGTAGCAGCGGTATTTGTAAAAGCTATAGCGCCTGTAGCAGAAAAAGTTGCGGCTCCGGATACTGTAAATGTAGCCTGTAAAGATATGGTGCCGGACGAAGCTTCGTTAAACGTGCCTGCTGTAATAACGGCCAGGTTATTGCCTGTCATAGATATCGTACCTCCTGCCGTTATGGTAAAAGCATTTGTTACAGCTAAAGGACAATTAATACTTAGCGTGTAGCCTGCAGTTATTAAATTACCGAACGTTATCTGAGAGCTGTTTTTAAGTGTAAAAGTGCTTGCCGTAACTGTTAATGTACCATTTACATTAAAAGTTGAGTAAGTTGAAATAGTCACATTAGCCGCACTTGTGATATTGCCGCCTATAGTAATAGGCGCATTGGTAAAAGCCGGTGGGTCGCTTGTTATGGTACAGGACGTTACAAGGGTAGCATTGCCGGTTACATTAGTTGTCACATCAAAAGTGTAAGTGTTTGCACCTAAATTCATGACTGTACCAACTGCCATTGTAGACGGGCCGGTAAGGCCTGCAAGTCCTTGTGCGAAGGTAACATTATTATTGCCGCATGTAAGAAATGTAGAAATGGTAAGATTGCCGAAAAATGTTAGTGTAATGCTTGCATTATTACCTATCGTTAACGAATTACAAACAGCATTATATCCGAAAGGTATAGTAGGGCTAAAAGTCCAACCTACACCATCAGCTATCTGCACATCATCATTTATAGTGGGAATATTACCGCCTTGCCAACTGGAAGTTGAGTTCCAGGATCCCGCGCCAAATGCCCCGCCGGTCCATACGCAAATGGCAGCATTTGTTTTTTTTATTCCAAATCCAAATGTCAATACCAGTAAACAAAACAGTAATCGTGTCTTCAATTCCTTAGGGTTTACGTTGAAAAAGCTTTACCTGCAAATACCGTACAGTTGTGAATGATCAAAACGTACCTCACAAATAAATCCCACTAAAGTACTGATATTTACGTAATTGATATTCAATTAGTTGTATAAGTTGTGGAAATGTTGAAAAGAAAATGAACGGAATAAACGAAAATTTCCACAGAGTGATGATTTTTTTCCCCTGTTCTAATTTTGGGTAATTATTAGTTAATGCGAAAAAAAACCCGGGAGAATCATCCGGGATAAAACTATCAAAAAGATAAGATCAATAATACCTGTTCGACCGGATAGCTCTTACCATCCTGCGGTTCCGGCGATTTTCATAAAAATCATTGGTTACCAATACGGCATAGATAATGCCCGGTATCCAGCCGCAAATGGTAAGGATGATACACAGTATGAATGAGCCGATGCGGCCGGTTGTCAACACGGCGGCTGGTGGCAGAAGGAAGCAAAGGAAGTAACGCATAATGTATGATAACTTATTACAAATTTAACATTATGACGCACGTAAAAGCAAATTGTTACCGGCCAATTTAAAATGACCTGAACAACGGCCTGCTGATTAATGGCGAGAACGACCACGGTACAGAAGTAAAGATAAGCAGCAACGCAATAGTAAACCATATAGCCATTGTTTTAAATTTAGCCTCATCCGTAGTTTTGCGTTTGGCCTTTGCCGAGCCAATGGTGATGAGCACAATTGCCGTAAGCATAATAGTAACATGTTCCATCCCGAAAAACCTGATCTGCCGCATATGTACCGCCTGCGAATAGTTGTGCAGGAAATAATCAACCACCGGGCTGATGAAATACAGCCAAACCCCTGCAACCAATTGAATATGTGCTATAGTTGCGGTTATAATCCGGGTAACGTGATCTGTTTTTGTATATGGCTTATGCCCAAACCATCCCCGGTACGAACGGAAAATGACAAATAACAAACTTGCCAGCACAAACCAGCGGATGAGCGAATGCAGGGCGAGTAGAAATAGATACATATCAGGTTATTTACCCTTATGGACGGATGAACGGCAAAAATATTTTAAGAAATTATGAGTTCAGCTTTAGAAAATCAGAAATAGTAAGAATAGTTGTATTGTGAAAATTGCCAAGGATCAGCAAGTCTTGATCGCCAGTTAACAAAAAATCTGCTTTAGCATCATAGGCCATAGCCAACAAGAAGTTGTCTTTAGGATCACGACATACTGCTATCTCTGTTTTTGTAGTTACAAAAGTAGCATGTTTATATAAAACTATTAACAGATCTTCTATATCTGTTGCTGAAAAGAAACGGCGAAATTTTGGCCTTTTAGCTACTTCAATGAGTTCCGTAATCAACTCATTGCCAAATACTAAAACCCATCTTTTTGATAAAAGAAAGTAATTAAGTTGCGTGTAGTTTTTGGTGATTAAGAAGCTAATGAAAAGATTGGTGTCAATAATACTCTACGAGGTTTATTTCGCATAACGTTTTGCTCTAACCAACTCTACTTCTTTGGTAATCTCTTCAAGAGACGGTGCGATTTCGGCTTTTGACCGTAATCTTTCAACCAGGTCAGCAAAATCAACTTCAGCAGGTTTACGGATAGCAATCAGATTTAAATCAGCGAGATCTTTGATCAGCTTGGCTGCTTTAGGGTTTAATATATCAATTCGCATGGTATCCATAATCAAAAGTACAGAATTTTTAAATAAACTTTACTATTGCTAATCTATTTCGCACAGTGTATCATCTTAATTTTTAGGATGTGCCTTATCTATCGCCCTGCCCAAAATATCCACACCTTCAGCCAGTTCCTTCGGGTTGAGGGAGGCAAAGCCCAGCCTTAAAAAGCTGTGCTTTTGGGAAGGATCGTTATAAAAGTAATCGCCGCCGTTGTTGATGGTCAGGCCCATTTCTGCGGCCTTTTCGGCTACCACGCGGGCATCAACGCCGTTGAGATATTCCATCCATATGGCAAAACCGCCGCTGGGTATTTGGAAGGATACTTTATCGCCCAGCTTTTCCCGCAGCAGGCTGCAAAGGATATCACGGCGTTCATGGTAGATCTTGTTGGCTTTTTTCAGGTGCCGGCTAATGTCGCCATTTTTGAGCAGGTTGGCGATGGCTTCTTCCAGCAATTGCTCGCCCTGCCGGTCGATGATCTTGCGCAGCTTGGCCAATCGCAGGATAAGCGTTTGCGGCGCTGCCACAAAGCCTATGCGGATACCCGGTGCTATGGTTTTGCAGAATGAACCGACATAGATCACACTGCCATAGCAATCAGCGCTGGCCAGCGGCAGAATGGGGCTGCTGTTATAATGAAAATCATAATCATAATCATCTTCGATAATGGCGAAGCGGTATTTCATGGCCAGCTCCAGCAGGCGCATACGGCGCTCGGCACAAAGCGTTACGGTTGTTGGGCGGTGATGATGGGGGATGACGTACAGCATCTTCACCTTCTTCTTTTTGCAGATCTCTTCCACCGCATCCAGGTTAATTCCGAATTCATCCACCGGGGCAAATTCCAGCTTTGCGCCGGCGTGCTCAAAAACCTCGTTGGCACCGGGATAACCAGGATCGGCCACGATTACAATATCATTTTTTGAAAGCAGCACCTGCGAAATCAGATAGATCGCCATCTGCGCGCCTTTGGTAATCAGGAAATTTTCGGGCTTTGCATGCAGGCCGCGTGTTTCCGAAAGAAAGCTGCTCAGTTCATTGCGCAGATTTTCAGACCCATATTCCGGTCCGTACATCAGGTATTTTGGGGTGAAGCGGTAATTGGCAAAACGCCGGTACTCACGCATCAGCAATTCTACCGGGGCAAGGCGCGTATCAGGAAAACCATCGTTGAAGATGATGTTGTTCGCTGCCGGCACCTTGTATAAGCGCGTTTTGGGGACGTTGCAATCGCTCAGATCGTAAAAGGTGGTTGATGGAATCGCATTAACCATGTTATCGCTGGTAATGGATCGCGGAGTTATATCCGGCAGATTTTTGGCTACGAATATTCCCTTGCGGGGATACACATCAACCCAACTTTGCGCATATAACTCATCATAAGCGGCAACCACCGTTTTCCGGTGCACACAAAGCGATTCGGCAAGCACACGGCTGCCCGGCAGGGCGCTTTCCGGCTTTAACGTTCCGCGGCGGATGTGGGTGATAATGCCGTTTGCTATCTGCTGGTACACCGGCACACAGGATTCCTTATTTACGCTCAAAATACTTTCGACCAATGTCATATCTGGACTACTTTAGTTATACTATCTGGACTATTAACATAGTCCAACAAAGCTATAGCTTAGTATCGAAATAAAAAACAAACCATGTCAGTATTTCAAACATCAAAGTTACCGCAACTCTACCTCCGGGTAGCTATAGGCGTGGCATATCTATGGGAAGTTGCCGACCGCCTGGGCCTTTTAGGCGCTCATGGCCAGCCACATGTAGGCTGGGGCGACTGGGCGCATTTTATCGCTTATGCCAAACAGGTTATGGGTTTTTTGCCTGCCGGTTTGGCATCAGCGCTGGCAACGCTGGCTTCCATTGGCGAAGGCATTTTCGGATTATTGCTGATATTGGGTTTGTTCACCCGGTTTGCGGCTATCGGTAGTGGGATATTGAGCTTTTGCTTTGCTGTTGCGATGGCGATATCCTTCGGGATAGACTCGCCGCTGGGCTATTCGGTATTTACGCTTAGCGCCGCAAGCTTTGTGCTGGCAAGCCTGCCGGCATATGCATGGAGTTTGGATAATGTACTGGCATTAAAAAAGATCAACAGAAAATTAATTAGCTACAAAGCTATCGTAGCATAATATATCACATCATAACAATTGGAAAAATGAAAACTGAAACATCAAACAGGCCATCCTTACTATTGGTAGTAGTGGCCTTTGCAGTGGTCTATATCGTTTGGGGGTCAACCTACTTTTTTATAGAAATGGGCGTGAAGGGTTTCCCGCCGATGATCATGGGGGCATTGCGCTTTTTCACAGCAGGCATCATCATGCTTATCTGGTGCGCGATTAAGGGCGATAAAATCTGGTCGCTGAAAACTATCTTCTCATCCGGCGTAAGCGGTTTGCTCATGCTGTTTCTCGGCACAGGCGTATTGATCTGGGTTGAGCGGTCAATCCCCAGCGCAATGGTGGCCATCATGATATCGGCAAACCCAATCTGGTTCGTGGTGCTGGATAAGGCAAACTGGCGCGTAAACCTGAGTAATAAAACAACTATCGGTGGTATTATCATCGGCTTTGCAGGCGTGCTGTTGCTGTTTGGCGAGCAGATCATGAAATCGCTGAACGGCTCTTTGAGCACTGCGCAATTAACAGGTTTCATCCTGTTGGTGCTGAGCCCTATCGCCTGGTGCGCAGGTTCGCTGTATTCAAAAAAGCATGGCGGCAATGCTCCGGCCCGCGTAAATACCGCATGGCAAATGACTATTGCGGGGTTGGCATTTATCCCGGCAAGCTTCGTTCATCATGAGTATAGTACGTTCAACATCAATCACGTGCCAACATCGGCCTGGATGGCCTTGATCTATCTCATTATTTTTGGCTCTATCGCTGCATTTAGTGCCTATGTTTGGCTGCTGTCAGTTAGGCCGGCTACGCAGGTGAGCACACATGCCTATGTAAACCCCGTTATTGCCGTGTTGCTGGGTGTGCTGTTTGCCAATGAGAGTGTTTCAGGCTTGCAAATCACAGGGTTGCTGGTGATACTGTTCAGCGTGCTGTTGGTGAATTTGAATAAATATACATTTGGCAAGTCTTCCATATCTTGTGCAGAACTGTTAAAAAGCAAAAAAGAGAAAAAGGATGCTACGCTGCATTCTTATGAATTAGGCATTAATAAATAACATCATCATCATGAAATCGAGATTAAGCATAAAAGCGGTTGAACCGGGCATTTATCAGGCCATGGCTGCTGCCGACCAACAGGTGAAAGGGTTTGACATCGACCCTAAATTAAAAGAGCTGATAAAAGTGCGCGTATCGCAGATAAACGGCTGCGGCTATTGCATCGATTACCACTCAAAAGATTCGCTGAAACTTGGCGAAACGCCACAGCGGTTATTCGCGCTCTCGGCATGGTGGGAAACGCCTTTCTTTACAGAGGAAGAGCAAGCCGCATTAAAGCTTGCCGAAGAAGTTACGCTTATACACAACCAGGGCGTTACGGACGAAACCTACAAAAAGGCATTGGAGTTGTTGGGCGAGAAGAAGCTGGCGCAGGTGATCTTCATCGCCATCACCATAAACGGCTGGAACCGGATAGCCATACCGGCGCATATGGTTGCAGGGGTCGACTAATCAATAAGATCAGTAATAGTTTGAGAAGCGGGCGGGTATATTGCCCGCTTTTTTTATCTAAAAGAACATAAGAAAGGCATGTACTTATGTGCCTTTATTTTTTGATAATATCGAATCTTTCAATTTGGATATAACTCCTTTTTTAATCGTGGCTTCTTCACTTTTATTAATTATTGTCAAAAAAAGAATGTTGATTTCTTGTTTTTCAGCATCGATCATTAAGTGGTAATAAAAAACTCTGAAACCACCACTTTTTCCGGTTTTTTTGCTCGGATCAGAAAGCCTTACTTTATAAATGTTATCCCCATAAGAATCGCCTAAATATGGGTTGTCAATCAGATTGTTTTCTAACTGTTTTAAACTATCCTTAATGGTGTAATATTTTTTTGAAAGTGGTTTTATAGCTCTGCCAAACTCAGGGGAATATAAAACACCTATAACCTTCATTTAATCCCAGAGTTCATTAAATGTGAGCGGTTTTAATTTACCTTGCTTTATTAATTCCGCCTCTTCTAATGCTTTTGCAAGTGACTGCTTGTCTTTTTTGGATAACTTATCGTCAATTTTAGATATAACGTTACCCCCGGCTTGCTCAATTAATTTTGAAATCTGCTCCGCTTTATTATCAGGAATTTCTATTGTTAGAGTAGTCATATATCCTCTGGATATTGAAGTGTCTTGAATAAGTTATATACAAATATAATAATAAATTTATACAAATGATTTGTGAAACCTGATGCACTTATCCCATTCGTCTAAATGACATATCACTTTAATTATTAAATCACCACAACCACCGGCTATAAACATTTCGTATTTTATTTCAGGTTTAAATATGCTTTTACATATTTTAGTAAGGTTATAATTAAGTAGCGCGCTGATTGTAAATGATTTGTGCTGAAAATCACCAGGTTATTTAATTGGTATTTTAATTATAATTGTATAAACAACCTGACTATATGACTTTCCACAATTTTATCGCAGGCTCCTTCCGGAGTAAATTATTCCTGCTTTTTGTATTAGCCGTGCTGTTTGCTCCTGTTGTTAGTTCTGCGCAAATATCGTCAACCCGTTTCAGGCACATCAGCTACGAGCAGGGGCTTTCAAACACCACCATCCTTTGCATTATGCAGGATAGCCGCGGCTTTATGTGGTTCGGTACACGCGACGGGTTGAACCGCTTCGACGGTGTGAACGTAACCGTTTACAAAAATAACCCCCAGGTATCATCCAGCATCCGCGATAATTTTATCAGGTGTATTTATGAGGATGCCGATCATAACATTTGGATAGGGACATCATACGGGCTGGCCAGCTTTAATCCTAAATCGGATAAATTTACCCGCTACTGGCACAGTAACCCCGGCAAACGCGCAGGCGATGATATTGTAACCAGCATCAGCGATGACGCCGATCATAATTTGTGGATCTGTACGTTGGATAGCGGCATCTATAAGTTTGATGAGAAAAAACAGTTTTTCTCGCATTTCAGTCATAGGAAAAGAAACGCAAGCTCCATCAGCAGCGATAGCGTGAATTATATTTTTAAGGATTCGCATAAACAGCTGTGGATAGGCACTGCAAACGGACTGAACAGCCTGGATGCCAAAACCGGTAAGTTTAAATTATACCGCCAGGCTGATAGCCGCGCTAATGATATTACCTGCATCAGCGAAGATAAATCGGGCAAATTATGGATGGGCACAGCAGGCGCCGGGCTGGTGATCTTTGATCATGGCAGTTTTAAAACGCTAAAACATGACGACAGCGACCCGGGGAGTATTTCGAGCAACCTGGTGATCAGTGTGCTGGCAGACAAAAAGGGCGATATATGGGCCGGCACCGATGGCGGCGGCATGAATATGTACAATGCTGCCGACGGTAGCTTTTACAAATATGCGCCTGTGCCCGATAACAGTAATAGCCTGTCAAATCTTACAGTATCGGCATTGTATAATGATGTACAGGGCAATTTGTGGATAGGCACCCATCGCGGCGGGGTAAATATGTATTCGGCAGGAATGGATAAATTTAAATTGTTCCGCGAAGGGGTTGCTGCCAATACGCTTAGCTATGACGATGTGAAGGCATTTTTCCAGGATGCGCAGGGCAATATATGGATAGGCACGGATGGCGGCGGCCTGAACTTGTTTGATAAAAAGACAGGCACCTTTAAACGTTACCAGTATAGCCCGCGTGATGCAGGCAGTTTATCGTCGAACGCGGTGCAGGCTATAGCAGCCGATGCGCAGGGCAACCTTTGGGTAGGTACCTGGGGCGGCGGCTTGAATATGATGAACAAGCAAACCGGTGAGTTCACTCATTTCAGGAGTGATACCGGCAAAACATCGTTAAGCTCGGATTTTTTGCAGCGGATGTTCCTGGACAGCAAAGGGAATTTCTGGATAGCAACTTATTACGGCGGCCTTAATAAATGGAACCCGCAAACGCATAATTTTATCCGTGTTACCAAAGATTCGACAGGGAAGACAAGCTTCTCAGGAAAAGACGTGGTATCGATAGGCGAAGATCATGATGATAACGTTTGGTTTGGTACGGATGACGGCGGCCTGAATAAATATAACCTCGCCACAAAAACATTTTCCCATTATTTCGATCACGAAGAAAAGAAAACCGACTCGCGGGTATTGTTTACCGATAGCAAGGGCCGTTTGTGGCTGGGCCAGGCAGGTTTATACCTGTTTGATAAAGCCAGTAACAGATTTAAACTGTACAGCCATAAATGCGGCCTGGATACCAACTTTATAAAAGGCATGGCCGAAGGCAAGCGCCATAACTTATGGGTATCAACCTCAAACGGCCTGGTTAAGCTTTACCCAAGCAATAGCGATGCGGTGCTGTTCAATACATCAGACGGTTTACAGGGCATGGAGTTTGAAGCCAATTCGTACATGACCGCCAATGACGGTGAAATGTATTTTGGCGGCATCAACGGGTTTAACACTTTCTATCCTTTAACCATTAAAGTCAATCAATTTGTGCCGCCTGTATATATAACCGGTCTGCAGCTATTTAATAAGACGGTAAAGCCTGGGGCGTCAGATTCGATCCTAAAGACGGATATCAGTTACGGACCGGATTTCAGCGTCAGTCACAGGTTATCATCTGTGTCGTTTACTTTTGCGGCGCTCAATTATATCAACGCAACCAATAACCAATATAAATATAAGCTGGAAGGTTTTGACACTACATGGACCGAGGCGGGCTCCGAACACAAAGCGGTTTACACCAATCTCGACCCGGGAACTTATGTGTTTAAAGTGATAGCCTCCAATAACGACGGTGTATGGAATGACAAAGGCGCATCTGTAATGTTCACCATCGAAAAACCGATATGGACAAGATGGTGGTTCAGGATCATTGTGCTGGCGATCATCATTTCAATCGTTTACTCGTATAACAGGTATACGGTGAATGATTTGAGGCGGTAAAAACAAAAGCTGCTTTACGAATATTATATAATCGTTATATTTGACTATGGATTCGCTTATTGTATTTCCCGAAAATGAAGAACAACTAACTGCTTTGAAAGCAGTGATGGCGGCTATGAAAATTACTTTTGAGCAAAAAAGCGAAACATATCCAGCACATGTAATTGAAGGTGTAAAAAAATCCCTGCGCCAAGCCGATAATGGTGAATTGACACCTTATACCGGTATAAGAAGCATGCTGAACAAAGCATGAGTTTAAAAATATCTTACACTCCTGACGCTCAGTATACACTAGAAGCAGTTTATTATTATATTGAGAAGGATTTTGGCACCAGATCGGCTGACAAATTTTTAAGCGATACCGAAAAAACTCTTTTACTTATATCCGAAAATCCTTTGATGTTTCGTGCTTCAGCATTTGATATTAATGTTAGAGTAGGATTTATAAGCAAGCAAACATCATTGTTCTATAGGGTTTCGAATGAAACAATCCACCTGCTATTTTTTTGGAATAACAGGCAAGAACCAGTATTTCCATACTAAAAAAACAAAAGGGCGGTAAAAATACCGGCCCCTTTGTAATCATGCCTAACTAAACTAATGCTAAACAATTGGCTTAACCGCCAGCCCCCGCAGGCCGGCGGTACCAATCGTGCCAGGAACGCCGACCCTATGGCGCCCTATTGGCCAGTTACTTTGTACCGGTATGGCACTGAGTGTATGTTTTGATGTAAACAAAAGCAAGAGATAGTTAAGTTTCCCCATAACTGTATTGTAGATGTTGTTATTGTTCCTTTTTGACATTACGAAAATGGGAAATATACCCTTATGGGTCAATCATATGATTGTATGATTTTTTGGGATTACTGCGTAGCTTTATACCATTAACAAACCCCTAACTTTAGTGATATGGAATGGTATAATTATATAGCAGCTTTCTTTTCAGGAGTGTTCCTGGCTAACGCAATACCGCATTTGGTTTATGGCATATGCGGCGACAAGTTCCCGACACCGTTTGCCAAACCTCCGGGCAAAGGATTGTCGCCTGCGCCGGTTAATGTGCTTTGGGCAGCGTTTAATATATTGATCGGATATTTCTTGTTGCGCGGTGGGCATGTGCAAAGCAGTAATTGCTGCGCGCTGGCAGTAGCCTTTATTGGCGCGGTGCTCATGGGGGTAATGATGAGCAGCACTTTTACGAAAAAGGAAAAGGAATAAGCAGCGCTTATTAGAAGGATTTCTTTTCAGGCATTACAGTGTTATCCTGCAAATTCAATTTCAACTGATCAGGATCGGTCACCACAATTTCGGGTTTACCTTTAAAATCGATCACTGTCCCTGTTACGCAAACCTGGCGGCCTTTAAAATCATCCTCAGGTTTGCCTTTAAATTTGCTCCTGTCTTCGCCTTTAATTACGATGGTAACCAATTGATTAGGGTGAAAGCCGCCCATATCCAGGAAGGTTATGTTCGAGCCGTCGAGCACCTTGGTGCTCCAGATCTTATCGCAAATGGTTACTTTTTCGTTGATATGCTTGGCTGCATCTTTTGCGGGGATAGCAGTTTGGGCAGACACCTTAATTGAAAATAATGCAACAAAAGCAGCGAAGAGAATGATCTTTTTCATGACTCAAATATAAAAGGTATTTATTTAGTTTTTGCTGATGAGCTTATCTATCGCAAAAATGTTATAATCGGCAAAGTAAAACAGCAGGGCAAGATAAGCGCCGTAAATGATCTGCGTAAAAACATTTTCCCACTGCTCTATCATGCTCGAGCCAAAAATAAGCGCAAGCATAATCAGCACACCTAAAATAGTCGCGAAGCGTGTAAATAAGCCAAGCAACAACAGGATGCCGGTAAGCAGCTCCAAAAAGGGCAGCACGTA
Organism: Bacteroidota bacterium; assembly: GCA_013289045.1. Lineage (GTDB taxonomy): Bacteria > Bacteroidota > Bacteroidia > Sphingobacteriales > Sphingobacteriaceae > Mucilaginibacter. The sequence goes on from JABDAU010000049.1 coordinate 15,199, forward strand.
GCCAAACGGCATTACCAGCGCCATCGGCAATATGGATTTTTCAAACGGCTTCGCCATATGATCAACAAAGGCTGATAGTTTAGGCAAACGCGCCAGTCCATGCCCGAAAAAGCTCATGCCGATAGGTAAACGGGCTAATAGGTAAGTGTATTGCTCTTTTTTCATTTATGGGAATAATGCTTTTGCGGGGAATTTGTTTTATGCAGTTTCAACTACATGCCTGCGTCTTACCTCAATCCCATTAATAATAACCTCCGCAATATTTTGCGCCTGCACGCGCAATTCAGGCACGGCCGTGCTTTCCCACAAAACACCTTTTAAATTACTGCCGATAACATACAGGTTAGTTTTGTGAAAATTGCCAGCAGCAATTACTCTACCGGTTTTATGATCGGCATTTATACCCATGCCACAGGGACCTTGAATGATTGTCTCTTTTTGCACCAGGTTATTTAACAAAGCATTTCCCTGCCGGGTGATATCAGGATCAGGACCGGTGCAATTGATGATGCGGCTGACGCGGATGGTTTTTAACTCGCCGCTGCAATTGAGCACCACTTCGCAGACGCCGTTGAGTTCTTTTACTGATATGATGGAGCCTTTGCAGGGCTGGAATAGGCCGCTCTTACGAAGAACATCTATCTTTTGATGCATATCAACCGGCAAGCGATGCCGCACTTTTTCCCAGTAAGGCTTTAGGTGACGGATAAACTGCTGTTTTTCACGGGTAGTGAAATGCAGCCAAATTCTTTGTATGTGTGGTCGCAGGGAATCGATGAGCGGATAGATGGATTGCCCTGAGTTGTTCGCTATCCGGCGGTGCTTATTGAACGTCTTGAGTAATTGGTATAATGATATTCTTTCGGATGGCAATCCCGAAAAGCTATAAGCCGTATACGGCGCTTTGTCATCAACCCAGGGATTAAGCCGGTAGCCATGCGGCGAAACAGAATGGATGGTTTGTTGGTAACCGTTTTCAACCAGTCCTATTATTGTATCAGCAGTGGTTAACCCGTTGCCGATGATGAGCACATCGCTGTCGGTTGTATTCGTGATGCAGGGGCTTTTCCAGGGATCGGCAAAGTAATGTTTACTTTTGGTGAATGATGGATGGATGCCGTTGGGCACGCGTGGTTTGGCATTGCCGGTTGCCAGTATGACGGCATCGGCTATAATAGCCGGATGTTGGCGCAGGTGGATCTGCAGCACATCATCGATCTCCGTAATGTTATCAGCAAGATCATCATAAACGGTTACCGAATTGCAAAGCGGGATGTTGTTTAATGCCTCGTTCCAGGTTTCGAGCAGATATTCGCCGTATTGCCTGCGGGTGGAAAATGTGGTTGGTGAATTATCTTGGTTTGGATAGTTAGCGTTCAGCCAATCAATAAAATCGTCGGGTTTATCGGCGAAGGCGCTCATGCGGCCGTTGGGCACGTTGAGCAACAAGCTGCAGGTATGCGGATCATACGCCACACCTTTGCCAAATGCCGGTCCTTTATTGATGATGTGCAGATGGATGCCGGTTTTGTTATGGCGCAGCAAATGCACAGCGGTAACAATACCGCAGAAACCACCGCCAATAATGGCGATGTTTACAGGTAGTTCGGTTAAATCCAAGGTCAGTTGGTTTATTCGTGTAAGCAGCAATAACTGGCTGCCGCGACGAATTATTGTGTAAAGTATGCAGTTAAGAAGCAGACATACATATGATTAATAAGATTGTTACAAAGGTGGATTTGACATTTGCGGGGTAAATGCGTTAGCGATTGTAAGGGTTTAGTGCCCACGGTAGTGGGTACCGGAGCGCAGCGCAGCCCTGAAAAGCGCGGGCCGCTTCGAGGGCCTCAGCGCGGGCTGCGGCAACGCCCTGATCCAATAATGCTATGTTCGTTTCCCTGCATTTTGGTCATATCTAAACCTTTATCCTTTTGCCTTTCGGCTTTCGCCTCTTTTAATTACTTTTGCCCTCCAAATTCATTTAGAGATGAGCAAAGCAATTATTAAGACCGCCAAGGGCGACATGACGGTTGAATTTTACGACAAGGATGCGCCGAACACGGTTGCAAACTTTAAAAAACTGGCTAAAGAAGGCTTTTATGACGGCCTCACTTTCCATAGGGTATTACCCGATTTTGTGATACAGGGCGGCTGCCCGTTTTCAGGCAAGCCTGAAACTGCACACAAAGCCGGCAGCGGCGGCCCGGGTTACCATATCGACTGCGAATTGAACGGAGACAACCAATACCATGAGCGCGGCGTATTATCCATGGCGCATGCAGGCAGGAATACAGGCGGCTCGCAGTTTTTTATCTGCCATAGCCGTAACAATACCTCGCATCTCGACCGCAACCATACCTGCTTTGGCAAGGTGATAGAAAATGTGGATGTGGTTGACGATATCCGTCAGAACGATAAGATATTGAGTATCGAGGTAGTTGAGGATTAAGTGAATAGTGAATGGTTGATTGGGTGAGTAGTTAAACAGCCACTCTTTAGTCAACCAATAACTTAAAATTAAGTGAATAGTGAATGGCTGATTGAGTGAGTAGTTAGAACAACCACTCACCTAATCAACTTAATCAACCAATAACTGAAAAGAATGAACTTACAGGGAATAGTAGCCGTATCGGGCAAGCCGGGATTATGGCGTGCGCTTACACAGAACAAAACAGGCTTTATTTTAGAGAGCCTGGATGCGCAAAAAACCAAGCTGGTGGCCAATCTTTCTACCGCGAAGCTGGCTGCGCTGGATGAGATAACCATTTTTGGTTATGATGAAGATATAAAGCTTACCGAAGTTTTTGAGCGTATGAAAAGCGCCGCTAACATTCCGGATGCAAAAGCCGATGGCAAAAAGCTGCGCGATTTTTTCAAGGAAATAGCACCTGACCACGACGAGGATAAAGTTTATGCATCTGACATGAAAAAGGTGATCGTATGGTTTGGGATCCTGAAGGAATTTCCTTTCTTCAACGAAGCACCTGCCGCACCGGCTGAGCCTGCTGCCGAGGCAGAAGAAACCGCACCGGCTGTTGAAGCTGAAAAACCTGCTGCTAAGCCTAAAAAGGCTGCGGGTGTTACTGCAACATCCGCAAAGCCAACAGCAAAAGCAGGTAACGTAGCAAAATCTACATCTGCGCCAAAAAGTACAATGAAGAATACAAGGAAGAAAGCCAGTTAATTGTCTTTTGAGGATTGATATAGGGATGCCGGGTTTTGTCCGGCATTTTTTGTTGGGATAAAATTGACCGTCTTCTGATCCCCTCTTGAGAGGGGGCGCGTTTGGCACTGTGTGTAAGGAGGGGTGTGTTAACAAAGCGAATGGCAAAAAACACACCCCTGCATTTGCGCTCATTTCCTGCACACCCCCTCTCGAGAGGGGAACTGAAAAAAATCTACTAATTAATCAGCAATCCGGCTTTTTACATTCCGCATCGGTAAATTCCGGTTCAAAGGTGCTGTGGCTTACGTTGAGGTGCTCGAGGCGGTGGCGGAGGTCGTTTTTAATATTATCAAAATCATCGATACAGGTCGGGTCGACAACAATATGAGCGGTTAGCGCATTTTCGGTGGTGCTGAGCGCCCATACGTGCATGTGGTGTATGCCTTTTACACCTTTGGCTTTTAGCATTTCCGTTTTTATCTTTCCCAGCTTTATTTCGCGAGGTACGCCGTCCATTTCAAGGCGCAGGCTTTCATTGAGCAAGCCCCAGGTGCCGCGCAGGATCATGATGCCGATGATCAGGCTCACAATGCTGTCCAGCACATACCAGTGGGTAAATAAAATGATAATACCCGATACCGCTACGCCAAATGAAACGATGGCGTCCATAGCCATGTGCATATAGGTACTTTTAATGTTCAAATCTGTATCCTTACCTTTTACAAAAAGCCAGGCCGTAAACCCGTTGATGGCAATACCTGCCAGCGCTACCCAGGCCATTGTGCCGCCTTCAATAACTGCAGGGTGCATGAACCTGATGATAGCTTCGTAAATAATAATACCTACCGATGCGAACAAAATCACCGCGTTAAAAAACGACACAATAATGGTTGAACGCTTGTAACCGTAAGTGTATTTATCGTTGGCGCTTACTTTGGTAAGCTTGAATGCCAGCAGGGCAAGCGCCAAACCTGCAACGTCGCTGAGGTTGTGGCCGGCATCGGTTAGCAGTGAAAGGGAATGAATGATAAGGCCCACTACAACTTCAGCAACTACGAATCCCGAATTAAGAATGATGCCTATTATGAATGCCGCATTCAGGTGGTCGATCTTTGGTGTATGATCGTGGTGATGATGGCCAAAACCATGCGAATGGCCATGATGCGAATGATCGTGGTCGTGCGAATGGTCGTGATCATTGTCGTGGTCATGATCATGAGAATGCTCGTTGTTAGGGGAATGCGAGTGTATTGCCATTCGGCAAATGTACACTTTTAATGCCAAAAACGCAGATATTCTACCCGCCAGATGTCCCTATGGGACATGGATAATACGGCGGCTTTCTATTATCTAAAAAAGATGAGCCACAGGATAAGCAGCATCAGCGCATATTTTACCGCATAATACAGGTTGCGATTATAGGCTTTCAGCTTTTTACCAACTAACCTGATGGAATAAATGTAGCGGAATACCTTGTTAATATTGCCTGTTTTGTCGTCGCCCATGTTTGGCGATGCAGCTGCAGCCATTATGAACCAGCCGAAAAACTTGTTCCAGCCACGGCCGAACCAGGTTTTTACCGGGCGCTCCACATCGCAAAAAAGGATGAGGCGGTCTTTGTCGGTCTTGTTTTCGGCGTAGTGGATATAGGTTTCGTCAAACATTACATCCTCTCCATCACGCCAGGCATATTTCTGGCCGTCGACCACAATATTACAGGCTTCTGAGTTCGGTGTGATCAATCCCAAATGGTAACGCAGCGAACCTGCGTATGGGTCGCGGTGCATGAGCAATTCGCTGCCAGCAGGCAACACGGCAAACATAGCGGCTTTTATGGATGGCACCTGTTGGATCAGCTCGATGGTTTGCGGGCAATATTTTTTAGCTGAAGGGTGAAAATCATCGTACCATTTCAGGTAAAAACGTTTCCAACCGCGGCGGAAAAAAGAGTTAAAACCAACATCGTTATATTGATTGGAGCCTTTGATCAGCTCCTCACGTTCGAGCCGGATGGCTTCATCGCGAATGGTTTGCCAGTGGTCGCGTAAAACATCAAGCTGGGGGAAGGAATTGGTGTTGATATAAGGCTTATTCTCAACGCCTGATAGCGCATACATCGGCACATTGATGGGCGCCATAAAAGTCGAGTGGTCCGTCAGTTGCCTGAAAAATTTATAACGCACTTTGCCGCGGTAATGAATGATCACCGTGGAAATGATAAGGATATACAGGAATATGAATTTGCCGGACGTAAGCTCCGTAATTACTTGATGTGCTGTCATAGGGGGATTAACTAATCCGATAAATATAAAACCGATTGGTTAATCAGCTGAAATTGAATATCCTTTTTGACAGAAAGCTGACTTTTAGACGGAATTGTTCAGGAATGATGATAAGGCTCGCCTTTGATGATGGTAAAGGCGCGGTACAATTGTTCGATAAAGAAAAGCCGCACCATTTGATGCGAGAAGGTCATTTGCGAAAGGGACAATTTATCATTGGCGCGATCATACACCTGCCTGTCGAACCCATACGGCCCACCGACAATAAAGACCAGGTTGTTGGTGCCGGCAATAGCACGCCGGTCGATGTAACCTGCAAATTCTTTGGACGTGAACTCTGCGCCATTCTCATCCAGCAGCGTCACATGGTCTAGCGGGGATATTTTTTTGAGGATCATTTCCGCTTCGCGGGACTTTTGCTGTTCGGGACTGAGCGATTTGGTATTTTTGAGCTCGGGAAGATCTACGATCTCCAGTTTGGTATAATGCTTCAGGCGTTTTACATATTTTTCAATGCCATCGCGCAGGTATGCATCCTCGGTTTTACCAACTGTTATAAATGTGATCTTCATTATTCAACAAAATAAGCGTTTATTTAGGGGATTTTTCAACCCATGCAACAAAATATCACCGATCAGTACCGGCAAGGCATTGCAGCCGCCCAACAGGAAGTAAGCAATTATAAATCGCTCATCAACACTTATTCGTTTATGCGGCTGGGCATATTCGCGCTCATCGTAGTTGCGATATGGATTGGCAAGGAGGCCGATAATTTTACATTCATTGTAATTGCCTTTGTGATACTGCTGCTGATATTTATGTTACTGATGCAAAAGCAAAGCGGTTTTGAAAAGCAAAAGAAATACTTCGAAAACCTGGCGCTGGTTACTGAAAACGAGATCAATAGTATACTAACGCATGATAACCTGTACAGCAACGGTTCGCAGTTTGAGCACGACAAGCATTTCTATAGCTCCGACCTGGATATTTATGGAAAGGCATCGCTTTTTCAATTAACAAACCGCTCGGCTACTTCACCGGGTAACCATAAACTGGCTTCGTGGTTCGGTAAGCCCTCGACAAAAGAAGAGATAGAATTGCGCCAGCGAGTTGTTGCGGAACTGGCTACTATAAGCCATTGGAAGCTTGATGTACAAGCTTGCCTGTTATTTGCCAAAAGTGACGATGAGAACAGGCTGCAAAGGCTGTCAGATCACCTGAAAATTGCCATCAATATGCCCGGGGAAAAGTGGCTGGGTATTTATGCTAAAGTTGCGCCATTCATATTGACGGCATTTATTGTCGGTGCGTTTTTTAACCCGGTAATAAGGAACATCGCTGTAGCAATCGGTTTTTTTAACCTTGGGCTGGTAGGCGCCAAGGCAGCGTATATTAAAAAAACCAGCATAGTTGCCGATAAGATAGGCGACACGCTGGCCAGCTATGCTACGGTATTTAAAAAGATAGAAGAACAGCAATGGCAATCGGCATATGCCCGTTCGCTTAACCAGGTATTAATGGATAACAAAACATCTGGTAAGATCAAGGAACTTTCCGAGCTAATCAACAAGCTTAACTATCACCTTAACCTCATCGTCGGGTTTTTACTGAACGCGTTTTTTGTATGGGATATCAGGCAGGTGATCGCTATCGAGAACTGGAAGCGTAACAACCAGGCCGGGCTGGAAGTGGCCTTTGATGTGGTTGCAGAATTTGAAGCGCTTATCAGCCTTGCTTCGCTCAATATCAACAACACCGAATGGTGCTTCCCGCAAATTGCTAATGGGAATGGTTATACGCTTTCGGCAAAGAATATCGGTCACCCGTTATTGCAGGCAGCTAATCGTGTGGATAATGATTTTGAGCTGGAGAATGCCCGGCATATCGACATCATTACCGGCTCCAACATGGCGGGCAAAAGTACCTTCCTGCGTACGGTTGGGATTAACACTGTGATGGCCCTGTGCGGTGCACCCGTATGCGCCGATGAGATGAAGGTATCGGTTGTTACCATCATCAGCTATATGCGTATCAAAGATTCGCTGAACGAAAGTACCTCCACTTTTAAAGCAGAGCTCGACCGCCTGCAAATGCTGTTGGGCGCTGTGGAGACCGAACCCAAGGTTTTCTTTTTGATTGACGAGATGCTGCGCGGCACCAATTCGGTTGATAAATACCTCGGCTCCAAAGCGGTGATAGAAAAGCTGATCGGTAAAAAAGGCGCGGGCATGGTTGCCACGCATGATCTGCAGATAGCTGAGCTGGAAAAGAAATATCCTGATTACATCCGCAATTTTTACTTCGATATACAGGTGCTGAACGGCGAAATGCTGTTCGATTATAAGATCAAGGATGGCGAGTGTAAAACTTTCAATGCGTCCATGTTGCTGAAGCGGATTGGGATTGATGTGGAAGCGGAATCGTAGCAGCACTTAAGAGCATTGGCCAGTGCGATTCCTTCCCTTGGGAAGGGGGAGGAAGGGGTTCTGCGACTTTGAATATTTGATAAACCCCTCCCTGCCACCGCACATCCTTACGCGCCCCTCCCGAGGGAGGGAACTTATATCATACTCAGATTAAGTTGCCCCCAAACAAAAAATCCCGGCCTAAACCGGGATTGCTGTTATAAATATTGTGAATTTATTCTGTCTCTTGCTTCTCAAAATTATCTTCCTGCCGGTGCGCCACCGCCGCCGCCCTGGTCGCCGCCGCCTTCTTTCAGGTCATCGTTGTTGATGCCTTTTTTCTGCTGGGTAGGGTTGCTGAAGGTAGTTTTACCAAAGCTATAGCTAAACGTTATGCCAAACGATTGGAATGGGAAGTGCGTATAGCTGGTTTGAGTTAGTAATGGACTGCTCAGCTTCTGGTTGAAATTCTCGTAGTAGCTGAATGGGTTAACCACGTTTACACCAATGGAAGCCTTTTTGTTATCAAACTGCTTTTTAAGACCAAGCGCATAGATATAGAATCCAGGGTTAGTACCTTGTATGGTATGCACCGGTGAATTCTCAACACCAAACATTTCTGCAATAAAACCTGTCTTGCTCAATGTAATCGAAGCGCTCAGGAATGCATTGTATTGCAAATAAGTGCCGGTTGCCGACTGTTGCTCAATAAACGCCAATGAAGGGTTTGGGTGGAATGTGTAGGCGGTGATGCTGCCGCGGATGGTCAGGATCTTGATCGGCGTGATCGAACCATAGAAACTCGCGCCGAATGAATTCAGGTGCCCGATATTTTCATACGTGGTCAGTGTAGCCGGGATGGTATCGTTACCACTGATATAAGTGGTTGGCTTTGCTATACCTTCAATATGGTCGGATGTGTGTTTATAGTAAATCGAGAAGTTCAATACCGACGATTTGATAAAGGTATTGTAGTTAGCCTCGATGGTTTGTGATATTTCCGGATCCAGGTCGGGGTTACCCTGGCTTTCGCTCTGTATCCTGCTCACGTTCAGGAACGGGTTCAGGAACTGTAAGCTTGGGCGGGTAATACGCTTGCTATAAGTAAGTTTTATAGTGTTTGACGGATTAAGCGCCTTTTGTATGGTTATGCTTGGTATGAATACACCGTATGAGCTGCTGAATGGCAATACGTCTGTCTGGGCCAGGTTGTTGGGCGTACCGGTAATGTTGGTTTGCTCAAAACGACCGCCTACCATTAAAGTGTAGCTTTTTGGCAGCGTGAAAGTCAATACCGTATAACCGGCATATACATTTTGGTTATAGGTATAGAAATTTGAATTGATGCTATCGTAAATGTACTCATCAGGAGTTAGGGAACGATCGGCAGTAGTATCATTGAAATTCTGATAGTTACTGCTCAAACGCCTGAAGATACTTTTACCGCCTGCTTCCAGTTTTACCACTTTGCTTATTGGCAGGGTATAGTCGGCCTGTAAGGTATACTCGTTGTTCAAACCATTGTTAAAACCACGCTGATCGGGGTTAACAGCGGTGTACTGGTACATGTAATCGGAGTTGATCACGCTATGGCTCCATTGTGCCGAGAGGTCGAGGTCCTCATCGGTTTTGTGGAATTTATGATCATAATCGATATCCCAGTCGAAGCCTGTTAAGCTGGTATTTGTATTTGTACCGCCTGAATAAGCCTGGTTTGCCGAAGCAACCTCGTTATCTGATACCTGCGCAGTCTGTGTACCGTTGGTATGGAAACCACCGCCGTTGATATGGAAGTCGGAAGTAAGCTCATTGTAATTATTGAACTGGTAACCCGCATGCAATGAGCCCATTATGGCATGGCGTTTTACCTTGCTCGATGACAGGTAATGTGTATGGGTTGTATCGCCATTGTTATAGGTAGCCTGGTTGAAATCGGTTGGGGTATTTTGCGGCCAGGTAAGGTTACCGCTCAGGTTAGCCGAGAAGTTGAACCTGTTTTTGTTATAGTTAAGGTTGAAGTTACCATTGTTTTGCTTGGTACCTATACCACCGCTGAACGAACCGCTGATGCCGGATATGTTTTTAGATTTGGTGATGATGTTGATGATACCCGCTGAACCTTCTGCATCGTATTTTGCAGACGGCGAGGTGATCACTTCAATACTCTTGATCTGGTCGGCCGGGATAGCCTTCAACGCGTCAGACAAGCTGGTAGAGGTGATACCTGAAGGCCTGCCGTTGATCAATACCTTTACGTTCTGGTCGCCGCGGATGGCTACGTTACCGTTGATGTCAAGTGATACCAATGGCACTTTTTGCAATACGTCTGCCGCGTTACCGCCGGCTGACGTCAAATCTTTTTCAGCGTTATAAACGATCTTATCGATATGGCTCTCTATCAGCGGCTTTGCAGCGTTCACCTGTACTTCGCCTAATTGCGTACCATTGTCAGGGATCAGTAAAACGTTGCCCATATTGTTGTCGGGTTTCGACAGGGTAGTAACAACCGGGTTAATGGTTTTTGTTTTATAACCACCTATAAAAGTGAAAGTTACACGATAGCTGCCGGGAGAAAGATTATAAATGGCGAACTTACCTTTGTCATCGGTAAGCATGCCGTTTATCGGCGCTTTGCCAGTGCTAAAGTATACGGCAACGCTGATGTAGCTCACCGGTTTTTTAGTGGCGGAATCGATAACGGTACCGGATATTTTACCCTTTATACCGCCGCCGCCGAACTGTGCGTTAGCCGAGATAGCAAAGGCAAAAAATAATATAAATATAAAAATTCGTTTCATTTGGAGTGTTTTTGACAATTGGAGGCGAAAATACTGTAAATGTTACAATCAATCTGAGATTTTTATTGAATTAATAGTTAACATATTGTAAATGTTACACTATGGTGTTGGAGATTGGTGATCAGAGATTAGGAAAAACGTTTGGCGCAAGATAGTAACTTACGAAGTTTTTAAAACTTTGTAAGTTTGATATTAAATTTACCTCAAAAAACTTACGAAGTTCCTAAACGCTGACAACCTTCCATGTTTTTAAAACTTCGTAAGTTAATCATGGTTCAGACAATTTGCGTTAGGGATTGCAGCGGATACCTGCCTTCGCGGTTAAGGCCTGCAGGCGTATGAGCGCAAAGCCCGACCCGCAGGGAAACGCCCTGTGTTAGAGATTAGTTAATTGGAGATTAGAGATTAGGAACGAAACAAGCTTTACCCTTTACCCTAATCTCTAATCTCTAATCACTGATCTCTAATCTCTACCTCACAAAACTATATTCACTATCCTGCCCTTCACCACGATCACCTTTTTAGGGGTTTTGCCGTCGAGGTATTTTTGTACGTCGGGGCTTGCCAGTACGAATTGCTCAACAGCTGGCGGGTCGAGGCTGAGCGATATGCTGAGGTTGATCTTTGTTTTACCGTTGATAGAAATAGGGTAGGCAAACTCGTCCTCAACCAAATATTCAGGGTTGAATTTTGGATATAGCGCATACGATATGGTGCCCGGCGCATTGCCTAACAACGACCATAATTCCTCGCAAATATGCGGCGCATATGGCGATAGGATGATGACCATCTGCTGCAATATGTCGCGGTTATTACACTTAAGGTCGGTAAGCTCGTTTACGGCGATCATGAAGCTGGAAACCGAGGTGTTGAACGAGAAACGCTCAACGTCTTCTTCCACCTTGCGGATGATCTTGTGCAGCGATTTTAACTCTGCTTTTGATGGCTGTCCGTCCGTAACACTGAACTGGTTTTGTTCGTTGTGGAACAGTTTCCAAAATTTGCGCAGGAACTTGAACACGCCTTCGATACCGTTGGTGTTCCATGGTTTGCTTTGCTCCAGCGGACCGAGGAACATTTCGTACATGCGCAGGGTATCAGCGCCGTAGCGTGTAGCAATATCATCAGGATTAACCACATTGTAGTAGCGTTTCGACATCTTTTCCACCTCTACGCCGCAGAGGTATTTTCCGCTTTCGAGGATGAATTCTGCATCAGCAAACTCTGGTCGCCATGCTTTGAATTTCTTGATGTCGAGCACGTCGTTCTCTACGATATTCACATCAACATGAATTGCAGAAGTGTTATATTGCTTGGTCAATCCGTGCGAAACGAACATATTGGTACCGCGACCAAGTTCATCCAGCAAGCGATATACAAAGTTGCTGCGGCCCTGGATCATGCCCTGGTTAATCAGCTTTTTAAAAGGCTCTTCAACAAATACCTCGCCTATGTCTTTCAAAAACTTGTTCCAGAAACGGCTGTACAACAGGTGACCGGTTGCATGCTCGCTGCCGCCAATGTACAGGTCGACGTCTTTCCAGTATTCGATAGCTTTTTTGGAGGCAAATTCCTTGTCGTTCTTTGCATCCATGTAGCGATACCAGTACCAGCTGCTGCCTGCCCAGCCCGGCATGGTGCTCAATTCGTATTCATAGCCACCAGCCCCCTCTAAATCTCCCCCGGTAGGGGAGACTTTTCCTGTAGGCTCATTAAGCCCTCCCTCCCGGGGAGGGTTTGGGTGGGGCTTGTAGCTCCATCCCTCTGCGCGGCCCAATGGCGGTTCGCCGCTTTCGGTTGGTAAGTATTTGTCTATTTCAGGTAATACAAGTGGCAAATCGCTTTCCTCGATCAGGTATGGCAATCCATCCTTAAAATATACCGGAACAGGTTCGCCCCAGTAACGCTGCCTGCCGAAAATGGCGTCGCGCATACGATAGTTGATCTTAGCTTTGCCGGCACCTATTTCTTCCAGTTTGGCTACTACGGTTGCGGTAGCTTCCTTGTATTCTAAACCGTTGATGATATCCGAATTAATGTAATGGCCCTCCTTGGTTGGGTCGGCTTCCTTTTCGGTGTTTTGGCTGTCGAGGATTGGGATAATGGGCAAATTGAAATATTTGGCGAAAAGATAATCGCGCTGATCGCCGCTTGGTACTGCCATTACTGCGCCTGTGCCATAGCCTGCCAGTACATAATCCGCTATCCAGATCGGCACTTTTACGCCATTGAGCGGGTTGATGACATAGCTGCCGGTAAATGCGCCCGATACCGTTTTGGTATCCGCCATACGGTCAAGCTCGCTTTTCTTTTTGGTTTTGGTGATGTATGCGTCTATAGCGGCTTTCTGCTCAGGCGTAGTTAATTCCGCTACATATTCATGCTCAGGTGCAAGTACTACGAATGTAACGCCGTAAATGGTATCAACTCTTGTAGTAAATACCTCGATCACTTTTTCCGTATCATTCTCAATGCTAAATTTAACGCTCGCACCGGTGCTTTTGCCAATCCAGTTGCGCTGCATTTCCTTCAGCGGTTCGGGCCAGTCGATGGTGTCGAGGCCTTGCAGTAAACGCTCGGCATAGGCGGTGATGCGCATGCTCCATTGCATCATTTTCTTTTGCTCAACGGGGTAACCGCCGCGCTCGCTTACGCCGTCTTTTACTTCGTCGTTGGCCAGTACGGTGCCTAAGGCGGGGCACCAGTTTACGGTGCTTTCGCGCAGGTAGGTGAGGCGGTATTTAAGCAGTTCGCTTTGCTGGTCGTTATGGCTCATGGCTCTCCACTCGTCGGCGGTGAAGCTTTGCACATCGTCATCGCATACAGCGTCGATGCCTGCAGAGCCTTCGGTCTCAAAATGGTTGATGAGCACATCGATGCTTACGGCTGCATCGGCCTTTTTATCGTACCAGGCGTTGAACAGCTGCATAAAGATCCACTGCGTCCACTTGTAATAGTCAGGTGAACTGGTGCGTACTTCACGACTCCAGTCGAACGAGAAACCGATCAAATCGAGCTGGCGACGATAGGTGGCGATGTTTGCTTCAGTGGTCAATGCCGGGTGCTGCCCGGTTTGTATGGCGTATTGCTCCGCCGGTAAGCCGAACGAGTCGTAACCCATTGGGTGCAATACGTTGAACCCTTTTAAACGCTTGTAGCGCGCAAAAATATCAGAAGCGATATAGCCTAGCGGATGGCCCACATGCAGGCCTGCGCCTGATGGGTAGGGAAACATATCCAGCACGTAATATTTAGGTTTCGTGCTGTTATCTTCGGCCTTAAAGGTGTGGTTTTCGGCCCAGAACTGCTGCCATTTCTGTTCTATATCTTTAAACTGGTAGTCCATAACTGTGTTTGCGCGTATGAGGATGCGAAAATAGTAAAAATTGACTAATTGGGTAGGGTTTTGTGCATACGGTTGGAGACGTTGCGGTGAAGCAGTATAGACGGTATCTTCCAACGCGTCATTGCGAGCGCAGCGTGGCAATCCTAAAGAGACTAGGTAACGAAGCGACTGTTTATGAGACAATGCGTGTACCGCCTGTCTGTGAGGTCCCGAAACAAGTTCGGGATGACGGAAGATAGACTTTTATTGCTTGGACGAACACCCAACTTACGAGTTCACCGGGATGGGTACCAGGCCCATGTTACGCCTCATTTCCCTTCTCTTCTTTATCAACCTGTACACAGCGAAGCATAACATAGGAATCATGGTATTCTATTTAATGTTGTTAATTACTTAAACGAAAATGTAACGGGTTTGTTGCAATTATTTGTTGTTATTTTAAAGTTGATATGAGCAATACCATAGTGATGGCAGATCAATTGGAATAGAGGTTTTTACGGAAAAAGATGGTTCCGTTCCTGACCGCTGGAATTATACAGATCGTTAAAATCGTTAAACAGCAATACGTCATAACTTAACTCTTTTATAGTCCTGTTTGCATAAAAAAGAAAAGGACTACTATCAAACCTGCGGATATGGTTTTTAACTTTTAAGGTAAAGATTACTGAATAGGGGTCCATTGCTTGCGACGGCTCTACTTTTACGCCTTGTTTCTTCAAGCTATCTGTTAGCAAGGTTATGTCCTGCTGGCTAAAGAGTTTATTTTTTATCAGCGATCGTAGCAACGTGTCGGGAACGGAAACGGTTTTTACAGAATAGTATATATCTCTTTTGCCGTGTTTAATGGTTTTAAA